>DASZYA010000046.1:0-19139 GCA_035545675.1 Patescibacteria group bacterium | reverse complement strand
CTCAACGAAATACCGGAAAAACGTGTTACTTTAGTAAGCAAAGTAACAAAAAATATATTGTCTCCAATTGCGTTCATGCTTTTATTGGCATCAATACTCTCATTTGCAATAGGAAAAGTTTTTGATGGGTATTTTATTATTATACTTTTAACAATAAATATTGGGATAACTTTATGGCAGGAAAACAAAGCGGATAATGCAATCAAAAAATTAAATGAAAATTTAGAGCAAAAAATAAAAGTATTTAGGGATAATAGGTGGCAGTATATTAATTCGCGTTTTCTTGTTGTAGGTGATGTAATTCAATTATCTTCTGGAGAAGTAGTTCCTGCGGATGGAGTTGTTGTTGAATCAAACCGTGTGGAAGTTAACGAATCGGCATTAACCGGGGAGTCGTTGCCAAACGAGAAAAAAGAAAAAGACATTGTTTATTCCGGATCTTTTATTGCAACAGGAATTGCAATTATTAATATTACAGAAACCGGAGTGGGAACAAAATTCGGAAAGACACTATTTTCCGTAGAAAGGGTAAGAAAAAAAAGTTTACTGGAAAAAGATATTTTAAGTATATCCAAGTTTTTAACAATATTAAGTCTTATTGCGGTTGTAGTTTTGAGTGTATTTTTCCTTGCGAAAAAAGCATCTATTTTAGAATTATTAACACTAGATTTAAGTTTAATTATCGCGGGTATTCCAATTAGTTTACCAACGGTAATGACTTTGATCATTGAATTTGGTGTTCTGGCTCTGGCTGCAAAAGACGTAATTGTTAGAAGGCTTTCAGCATTAGAAGATTTAGCAAATGTTAACTTTCTTCTAACAGATAAAACAGGCACACTTACAAAAAACAAAATTACTGTTCAAGATATATATGCTTATGATGGTTTTACTCACAATGATGTTTTGTCTTATGCTGCAATCCCGGCAGCGTCAGAAAGCGATAATCCCATAGATATAGCCATATTGGATAAAATAAAAGAATTAAATCTTTCGATTCATTCATTCACTCGTTTAGATTTTATTCCAGCAGACTCAAAGAGGAAAAGAAGTACGATATTTATAAAGCATGGTAACTCTTTTAAGGTTATTTCTGTAGGGGCTCCTCAGATTATAAAACAATTGTGTAAATTTGATAAAAAAACCCACGAAAAATTTAATAGAGAGGTAGATCTTCTGGCAAAAAACGGTTATAGAACTTTGGCAGTTGCGATAACAAATGGTAGGAAGGAAGAGCAGATGAAAATTGCTGGATTAATTGCTCTTTCTGATACTCTCAGAGAAGATGCAAAATCCATAATTCAATTTCTTAGAAAAAATGGTATTGATGTAGCAATGGTTACTGGAGATAACAGGGCAATTGCACAAAATATTGCAACTCAGCTTTCTCTTGATGATGGAGAAGTTATAGTGAAAGAAGAGTTGGATAAAACGGATTGGAAGACAATTAATGCAGATTATTTTAAACACGTTGGTGCATTTGCTGAAATTTTACCGGAAGACAAATTTCATCTAGTACAAAAGGCAAAAGATCACTTTGTAGTAGCATCAAATGGTGATGGGGTAAATGATTTACCTGCGATAAAAGCGGCAAATGTAGGAATAGCAGTCAAAAATGCCGTCGCGGCCTTAAAAGCTACCGCCGACATAGTACTTCTCTCAGAAGGAATAGGGGTCATAAAGGATGCGATAATTGAAAGCAGAAAAATATTTGAAAGGCTCTATACATATTCCTTATATAGAATTTCAGAAAGCTTAAGACTTATTGTTACAATTGCTATTCTTGGAATCTTATATGGTATCTATCCTCTTACTCCGCTGCAAATTATTCTTATAGCTCTTCTTAACGATATTCCAATTATTTCTTTAGCAACAGATAGAGTAAGAACAACAAACAGGCCTTCCAAAATAGATCCTAAAAAAAGATTCACCCTCAGTTCCCTATTCGGTTTTGTTGGTGTATTAAACAGTATTTTGTTATTTGTAGTAGTTAAAAATATTTGGCATTTTAGTCCTTCAGTTATTCAAACTATGTTTTTCTTAAAGCTAACCGTTTCTGGACACATGTTGATTTATATTGCACATACAAAACAACGTTGGTGGAAATTTTTACCAAGTAAGGGAGTAATTTGGGCAACTACAATAACTCAACTAATTGCTACAACTCTGGCATTAACAGGTTTTCTCATGTCTTCAAAACTTTCTATTGCCCAGACTATTTTTGTTTGGATTTGGGCATTTATGTGGATGCAGGTTGGGGAGTTAGTAAAAATAATACAGCTAAAAATGAGTGGCGACAACGAATAATATTCTAAAAAAGAGGAGCTATTAGATTCCCGAGACTCCAAAAAGCTTTCCAATACTGTAGGTTACAACCATTGCGAGTGTTCCTCCAATTACAACTCTTGCGGTGGCATGCAGTAAGTTCGCCCCACTCACTCTAGCGCTCAAAATTCCAGTAATGACAAGGGATACAATAACCGCTCCAAATGTAATTAAAACTTTTGTTTCTGAGGGAAGTATTAGGATTGCGATTAATGGAATTAGAGCACCTACTAGGAAAGAAGCTGCGGATGCAAAAGCTGCTTGCCATGGACTTGTTAGATTATCTGGATCAATATTCAGTTCTGCATCAACGTGGGCTTTGAATGCATCATGCTCGGTTAATTCTTTTGCAACAATCGTTGCAGTCTTTTTTGACAATCCTTTTTTTTCATAAATTCCAATTAATTCTTCAAGTTCTCTATCTGGAAATTCTTTTAATTCCCAGCGTTCTTTTTTGAGTAACGCCTTTTCTGAATCACGGGAACTACTTACTGATACATATTCCCCGGCGGCCATAGAGATTGATCCTGCAATAATTCCTGCAATACCTGCGGTCAATATAATTGAAGTAGAATTTGTTGCTCCAGCAACTCCAAGGACTAATCCTGCTATTGATACAATTCCATCATTTGCTCCAAGAACAGACGCTCTCAAAACATTTAGTTTATGAATAGTTTTTTCTGAATGTTGTTCGGGATGACTACGTGTTTCAGACATAACATATATATTTTTACAGGTTTTGGTCTAGTTGGCAAGCATTCCTGATTTTTAAGCTTCCTTTAAGAAAATTGATATAATCTGCTTACTATGCGAGTATTAGTTGTTGAAGACGAGCATAAGATTGCAGCTTCGATTAAAAAAGGTTTAGAGCAAGAAAACTTTACTGTTGACCTTGCTCACACTGCAGAACGAGGTATAGATTTAGCTCTTGGAGAAGAGTATGACATTATAGTTCTTGATAGACTTCTTCCAGGTATGGAAGGTGTTGAGATCGTAAAAACTATAAGAGACGAACAAATTCACACTCCTATACTTCTTCTTACGGCAAAAGGACAGGTTGAGGACAGAGTAGAAGGACTAAACGCAGGAGCAGATGATTATATGGTAAAGCCTTTTGCCTTTTCAGAATTAATTGCAAGAATTAGAGCGCTGGCCCGCCGTCCACAAAAATCCAACGGGCAGGTATTATTAGTAGATGATCTTAAGCTTGATACACAAAATTTTGAAGTAGAGAGAGCAGGTAAAAAGATTAGTTTATCAAGTAAGGAGTTCTCGCTTCTTGAATATCTTATGCAACATGCAAACAAAATTTTGAGTAAAGATCAGATAATAAGTCACATTTGGAACTATGATGCGGATGTCCTTCCTAACTCTGTTGAGGTATATATAAAACATCTTAGAGACAAAGTTGATAAAGGCTTTGATACAAGTTTAATCCACACAATTAGGGGGTTCGGGTATAAAATAGGAAAATAAGACTGAATTCCCAAAAAGAGCAATTATCGATTAAAATATATACCTAATCCCTAAAACCTATAACCTAATACCTAATTTACCTATGTTTGAAAAAGCCCGTCTTAAATTAACCGCATACTATTTGGCAATCATCATGCTTGTCAGTATTCTTTTTAGTGCTGCTATTTATTACAGTATTACAAATGAATTTAGAAGATTTGAAAGAATGCAAATTAGATATGAGCAAGATATAAGCGAAGATCAGGTAATTATTCCACCTCCAGATACTGGAAGAAATTTAATTTTCAGAGTAGGTAAGCCAGATCCGGCTGTAATTAGAGCAGCAAGAACAAGGATCTTGTTAACTTTAGCTTTCATAAATCTGGGCATATTTGGTCTTGCTGGGGCGCTTGGGTATTTTCTGGCAGGTAGAACTCTTAGACCAATTAAAAAAATGGTAGATGAACAAAATAGGTTTATCACAGATGCATCTCATGAGTTAAGAACTCCTCTTACATCGCTTAGGACAGAAATAGAAGTTGCACTGCGTGAGGATAATCTTACAGACAAAGAAGCTAGAAAAATCATGGAAAGTAATCTAGAGGAGGTAGTTAGTCTGCAAGCATTATCTGATAGTCTTATTGAATTGGCTCAGAATGGAAAATTAATCAATAGAAATAATTTTGAGAATATAGAGCTCTCAGATATCTTAAATATTGCAGTCAAGAAAGTTGAGCCGCAAGCAAAAAAGAAGGGTATATTAATTCAGAAAAAGATAGGAAGTTTTGAAGTTTTTGGAATTAAAGATAGATTAACAGAAGTTTTTGTAATTCTTTTGGATAACGCTGTGAAATACAGTACATCCAAAAAAGATATAAAAATTTCTACTACAAAAGATAAAGATAAAGTTATTGTAGATATAATTGATCATGGAATAGGAATTGAAAAAGAAGATCTGACCCACATTTTTGATAGATTTTACAGATCAGATAAATCTAGATCAAAAACAAATGGATATGGATTAGGATTATCAATTGCTAAAAAAATAATTGAGTCACACAACGGTACAATAAGTGTGGAGAGCGTTGTGGGAAAGCAAACTAAGTTCTCTGTGGTACTAGATATTATTACCTAAAATTCAGTAAAATTTAAGTTAGCTAATATAATATTCTCCTATGAAAAAGATAATAATACCAATAGTTATTTTAATTGTAGTTGTTGCTTCAGCTTTTTTGGTACTTTCAAAAAGAGGATCTAGTCAACCTACTGTTCCAACTTCCCAAACAGTTCAAGCACCGGTCGATACTAACACCACTTATACAATGAATGATGTAGCACAGCACAATTCTCAAAGTGACTGTTGGACTGTGATAGATAACAATGTATATAACATTACAAACTTTATTGATATTCATCCTGGGGGTAGAGAAATTATAAGAGCATGTGGAATAGACGCATCAGGGCTTTTTGCGAGTGTTCGTGATCATGGATCAGAGGCTGTTCAAACTCTCCCTACCTACAAAATAGGAGTACTCAAAACCAATTAAGATTTAAGGTTTATTTAAGTTTCCCCCTGTAATATAATCTTGTCCTAATGAAATTATTAAATAATATTAAGCAGATTCCGGGTTGGTTTTTAAAGCTTCCAGCTGTCAAAAAAGTTTTAGTCTTGATTGCGATCGTTCTTGTTGGAGGATTTATCTATATATCTCTAACAAAGAAAAGTAATAAGCCTTCCTATCAAACAGCAACGGTAGAAAAAGGAACTCTTGTAACAAGTGTTACAGCTTCTGGAACTGTAACATCAGGCAATAGTACTCCTATTACAACCCAAGCAACTGGAGTTGTGTCGGAAGTTTATGTAAAGAACGGAGACTATGTTAATCAAGGACAAAATGTTGCAACCATCGCGCTTGATCAATCTAGTCAGCAAAAACAGGCAGCTGCTTACTCTTCATATCTGTCTGCTGTTAATAATTTGAACCAGGCAAAATCCCAGATAAATGGTTTGCAAGCTGCTTTATTTCAAGCAAATCAGGCTTTTGTAACTGATCGCGGAGTAGCAAATCCAATTACGGATGATCCTCAATACATAATAGAAAAAGCAAATTGGCTTCAAGCTGAAAGCAATTACAATAATCAGCAAAATGTGATAAATCAGGCTCAGGCTGCACTAAATTCTGCTTCCCTTTCTCTGGCTCAGACATCAGCTACTGTTACTGCTCCAATATCTGGTACAATTTCTAATCTAAATCTCACGCCTGGCTTACCTATTATAAGTAGTTCGACTACTGGTTCTGGTTCTAATAGCTCTAGTAATAGTACTGCAAGTACTCAAACTCTTGGAAATGTAACTCTTGATAATGTTCCGTTAACTGCAACTGTTGATCTTACGGAAATTGATGTTACAAAAATAAAAGTTGGACAAAAAGTAACAATTACTCTAGATGCTTTTCCTGATAAAACATTTACGGGAAAGGTTGTCGCAATAGATACCACAGGAAGTGTTTCGTCCGGGGTAACAACTTATCCTACTACAATTACTTTTGATTCTTCAATTGACGGAATATATCCCAACATGGGTGTAAACGTTACAATAATAACAAGCGTAACAAGTGATGCTCTCATAGTTCCATCAGCTGCAGTTCAAACTGTTGATGGATCATCAACTGTTAGAATTCTTAAAAATGGCCAGATTCAAACAGTAGATGTAGAAATAGGAAAGTCATCTGATACCCAGACTCAAATTACATCAGGATTATCAAATGGAGACACAGTAGTGACAGGAACAATTAGCACTCAAAGAAATACAACAACAGGTGGATCTTCGTCTCCTTTTGGAGGTGGTAACGCTTCCTTTGGCGGAGCCAGAGTTGGTGGATTTGGCGGCGGTGCAGGAAGAACTCAGGTCGTAAATCGTCAAAGAGGCGGATAATCATCATGGCAATAATAAAGGCGACCAATATTCGTAAGGTCTACCAAATGGGTGATCTAGAAACAGTAGCACTAGATGGTGTTTCATTCTCAATAGATAAGGGTGAATTTGTTGCAATAATGGGTCCCTCAGGAAGCGGAAAATCAACACTCATGCATATATTGGGAGCTTTAGATATACCAACTTCTGGAAGCTATGTCCTTGACGGACATGAGGTAAGTAAACTCACAGATGACGAGCTGGCAGATATAAGAAATAAAAAAATAGGATTTATATTTCAGGCCTTCAATTTACTTCCAAGAATTAGTGCATTAGGAAATGTAATGCTTCCAATGAGATATGCTGGAATTCCTTATGAGCAAAGAATAGAGACAGCAAAAAAATATCTTACTATGGTTGGTCTTGAAAATAGAATGGGGCATACCTCTAATCAGTTATCAGGGGGTCAACAGCAGCGCGTAGCAATTGCTCGAGGCTTATCAATGAATCCGGCTATATTATTAGCAGATGAGCCAACGGGAAATATTGCTTCAGCTCAAGCGGAGGAGGTCATGAAAATATTTCAAGATGTTAATGACCGGGAAGGTCACACAATAGTTATGATTACTCATGAACCAGATATTGCCGCTCATTCTAAGAGGATAATTCATGTAAAAGATGGAAAAATAATAAGTGACGTTAAAAACAAACAGAGAAGAATTAAATAGCATGGAACTATTACAGGAAAGTTTATTAACTTTAACTCTAAATAAATTAAGAACAGGACTTGCGATGCTTGGAATAGTGATAGGTATCGGAAGCGTCATTGCATTAATTTCTTTAGGTCAAGCAACTCAACAACAAGTTGCAAATCAAATACAATCACTTGGTGCAAATCTTCTTACGGTGTCTCCGGGTGGTCAAAGTACGGGAGCTGTTCGTGGCGCTCAAGGAAGTGGAACAACACTTACATTGGATGATGCAAATGGCATTTTAACAAGTCCTCAGATTACAACAATAGATAATGTTTCTCCGGAGACTACGTCTCGTGCACAAGTTACAACGGGACAAACAAATACAAACGTTCAGGTAATTGGTGTAACAGATGCATATTCTACAGTTCATAAAACAAATGTTTCAGAAGGTACTTTTATAAGTAAGTCAGATGTTACCGGCCTCAGAAAAGTTGCTGTAGTTGGTCCACAAGTTGTAACGGATTTATTTAATGGTGAGGATCCTATAGGAAAAACTATCAGAATTAATGGCCAGACACTTACCATAATCGGAGTAACTGAATCAAAAGGTGGAACAGGATTTTTAAATCAAGATGACATTGTTTTTGTTCCGTTATCAACTGCCCAAAAGCAATTATTTGGACAAAATTATTTATCATCAATTTCTGTTGAAGCAAAAAGTCCTGATGTTATGGAGCAAGCAAGAGATGAGGTAGGATATTATTTATTGGCACGTCACAAAATCTCTGATCCAACTCAAGCGGATTTTTCTATTTTTTCTCAAGAAGATATTCTTAATACTGCATCTTCTGTTACTGGTACATTTACAGCGCTGCTTTCTGGTATTGCTGCAATTTCTCTTCTTGTTGGTGGAATAGGGATTATGAATATTATGCTTGTTAGTGTAACGGAAAGAACTAGGGAAATTGGTCTTAGAAAAGCTTTGGGTGCCAAAAAAAATATTATTGTCTCCCAATTTCTAATTGAATCAGTTATCCTAACCTTGATTGGTGGAGCAATAGGAATGGTTATTGGAATTATTATTTCTTTTGCTATCGCATCTCTTGCAAAGCTTCCCGTTGTTATTTCTCCGGAAGCAATTTTACTTGCTGTCGGAGTATCCGGAGGAATAGGAATAATTTTTGGATGGTATCCTGCAAGACGTGCAGCAGGCCTACAGCCAATTGAGGCACTTAGATATGAATAGTTTAACTTTTGATTTTCAATTTTCTAATTTTTAAGTTAAATTTAAGTTTTTAGATTGACAATAATACAAGCGTCCCAATGAGATAGCAAGCATCTCATGGGACCCCGTGAAGTGCCTGAAAGGCTACTTCATTGGGGGAGGTGATATTTATGGCAGATACAAAAGTAAAATCAGGAAGTAATCTATTGATGACAGGGGTAATAGTTGTAGTTGTTGCTGCAGTTGCTTTTTTTGGAGGTATGCAGTATCAGAAGATGCAGCGTCCATCAGGACAATTTGCTGCAACTAATGGTCAGGGAAGATTCGTTCAGGGCGCAGCAAGATTCGGTATGGGTAATGGTACGGGAAGAGGAAATGGCATAAACAGACCAATTATCGGTCAGATAATTAGCACGGATGCTAACGGGATTACTATTAAGATGGCTGATGGAAGTACAAAAATAATTCTTGTTGGATCGGACGCAAAGATAAATAAGACTGATACGGGTACTAAATCAGATTTTAAGAATGGAATAAATGTTTTGGTTGTTGGTACTACAAATTCTGATGGTACAGTTACAGCAACTAATGTTCAAATTAATCCAGGCACTATGATGTTTGGGAATAGACCCAGCGGTACACCAACGCCTGCTCAGTAATTAGAAGTTCCGGATTTAAGAAATAGCCCTAGAAATAGGGTTATTTCTTGTGAAGCATTAGTGGGTCTTTTGATTTTCTTCTGCTTTGTTTACGTCACGAGAAATATCTATTTCCTCAGGGCTTTCTGTGTTTTCACCTGCCTGTAAGTCCACATCTTGAGCGTTTTTTAACGTGTCATCATCGCTTTCTGGATCCGGCATAGATCCACTTACAGACTGCTCATCCTGTCTTTCTGGAGAAAGTGTTGGGTCCTTCTTTTCTTTTAATTCTTGATTTACATCATCCAAAGATACTATTGTTGGGTTCTTGTCATCATTGTTCATAGATCTATCTTATTTATTTTGTGTAAGAAATGCAATATGCCCTTTGTAAAGATAGAGTATCAATATGGTGGGTAACTTTGTTATAATTTAAACTTCATGATAAAGCTGCTCAGAAGTAATAGGAGTTTACTCATCATTTCCCTAATAGCTATGGTTAATGCATTAGGGTATGGAATTGTTATACCGCTTCTTTATTCATATTCGTTAAAATTCGGATTGAACGATTTCCAAAACGGACTACTCTTTGCGCTTTTCTCAGTGTGTCAATTTATATCTACTCCCGTTATCGGGAGATTATCAGATAGGTTTGGAAGAAAACCATTACTTGTTATTTCTGTTGCAGGGACAGCGCTATCATTCTTTACGATGGCCTTTGCACCTAATACCTTTTTCTTATTTGTAGCAAGAGCCCTAGATGGAATAACAGCTGGAAACTTTCCTGTTGCAACAGCAGTAATTGCAGATTCAATTGATGAGAAAGATCGCGCCCGAGGATTCGGTATTATAAGTGCTGCCTTTGGCTTTGGATTTTTGTTTGGCCCTGCAATTTCAGCATTAACAGTAGGTGGCTCAGAGTCTGTGCCTTTTGTCATTGCAGGATTTATAACTTTAATTGCGGTTGCTGTTACGGCCATTTATCTGCCGGAAACAAATAAGCATATGGGTGAAGTAGCTCATTCAGGTAAAATGTTTGATTTTGTAAAAATGGCGAAATCTGCTTTTGATCCTAACGTAGGTGCAACATTATTAATTACTTTAGTATATTTTCTGTCATTTACGATGTTTTATTTTGGATTCCAACCATTCACAGTTAAAGTTCTTCATTTAACTCCTCAGCAAATATCTTTGCTATTCGCATTATTCGGAGGATTAGGTTTCATAACTCAAATGTTCTTGGTGCAAAGAGTTGTTAAAGCATTAAGTCTTAAGAAAGCTTTAATATGGGGATTTTCCATAATCGCAATTGTTTTTATAATCTCTTACTTTATTAAGTCTTTAATTCCATTCTTGGTAGTCACAGTTATTATGGGTATTATCAGTTCTCTTGTTCAGCCACTTATCGCAACGGTTTTATCTAGCGAAACTGATGCAAAGTCTCAGGGAACTATATTTGGACTAAATTCATCATTCATGTCCGTAGGACAAATAATCGGTCCTGTGATTGGAGGAGGAATATCAGAGGCAAATCCTGCAAATCCCTTTTTAGGAGCAGGAATAATAACTTTGCTTTGTGTATATCTATCAACAAAGATATTAAAGGGTGGAAAGAAAGATTCGGCCTTTTAATATAGGTTTATTGACACATTAGCTTTAATAATATATAGTAGGGTTGTCTTCTGATTTTATTCTCTTCGTTAGATATTATTTGAACCCGTTAAATATAGGGGTTGACAGATTAGCAGATTGGGTGATATACTGCTAACAGATTTTAAAAAATATGATACATCTCTCAAACAAAAGAAATGAACAATTAATTCCTGTAATTCCAATCAGGGATGGAATAGTTTTTCCTCACACAGAATCGATCCTCACTTTTGGTAGACAAAAAAGTCTTGCAGCTCTCGAATCCGCATTTAATGGTGAAAGAATAGTTTGTTTTGTTCTTCAAAAAAATCCAAAACAAAATGACCCAGAGCCAGAAGATTTATATTCAATGGGTACGGTTTCACATATTGAAAGAATGATTAAAACGGATGGAGAGGTAAACGCATTAGTTAGGGGTTTATCTCGTGCAAAGATTGTTTCATATGATGAGAGATCAGGATATTTCTTAGCTCGTGTAGAAGAGTTAGATGAAGAACCGGTTGATACCCCAGATGTAAAAGCATTATCTAATCATCTCATTGCAGAATTTAAAAAGGCTTTAAGTCTTGGTAAGCAAGCAGATTTTCTAGTATTCATGAATATAATGTCTGACGTTGCTGCATCAGAACTCGCAGATCAAATTGCCTCAACACTAGACATAAAAGGATCAGAACGCCAAGAATTACTAGAAACTGTAGATGTAAAGAAAAGATTAGAAAAAGTTTCAGAGTTTTTATCACGCGAAGTAAAAGTTTTGGAATTAGAAAGAAAGATTACAAACAAAACACAAGAGCAGTTTGAAAAAAGCGCAAAGGAAGCAATACTTCGTGAAAGAATAAAGACTATCGAAAAAGAACTCGGAGAAAGCGAAGAGGGTAGCGAGGTTAAAGAATTACTGGACAAAATTAAAGCGGCTGGAATGCCAAAAGACGTAGAGGAAAAAGCAAGAAAAGAATTAAAAAAACTTTCTCAAACAACTCCATATAATCCAGAAGCAGGATATATTAGAAACTATCTAGAAGCTTTAGTTGCTCTTCCTTGGAATAAAAAAACAAAAAGTAATGTTGATCTAGCAACAGCAGAAAAAATTCTTGATGAAGAACACTATGGTCTTAAGAAAGCAAAAGAAAGAATTGTTGAATATCTTGCAGTTCATAAACTTTCTGGAAAGATGAAAGGTCCTATACTTTGTTTTGTAGGACCACCCGGAGTTGGAAAAACATCTATTGGTAAATCGATCGCAAAAGCATTGGGAAGAAAATTTGTAAAAGTATCTCTTGGAGGAATCCGTGATGAAGCAGAAATTAGAGGGCACAGAAGAACTTACGTTGGAGCACTTCCAGGAAGAATAATTCAAGGAATGAAAGATGCTGGAACAAAAAACCCAGTATTCATGCTTGATGAAATTGACAAGGTTGGAGCAGATTACAGAGGAGATCCATCAGCCGCGCTTTTGGAAGCTTTGGATCCAGAACAAAATGGAGAATTCTCAGACCATTACTTAGATGTTCCATTTGATCTATCAGATGTTATGTTTGTTACAACAGCAAACATGCTTGATACAATTCCACCGGCACTTCGAGATAGGCTTGAGATTATAAACTTCGCTGGGTACACAGAAGAAGAAAAATATAATATTGCATCAAGATTCTTAATCAAGAAGCAACTTGAATCTCACGGATTGAAGCCAGAGAACGTAGAGATCACGGATGATGCGGTTCATTTTATTATTGAACATTACACAAGAGAAGCAGGGGTAAGATCTTTAGAGCGTGAGTTTGCTGGAATATTCAGAAAAATTGCAAAGCAAGTTGCGGAGAAGAAAACTGACAAGGCAATAATAGATGAAAAATCTGTTGCCAAATATCTTGGACCAGTTAAATTTACTCCATCAATTGCGGAAAAGAAGGATGAGATAGGAATGTCAACTGGACTTGCTTGGACCCAAGTAGGTGGAGAGATACTCTTTATAGAAGTAGCTCTAATGCCAGGAAAAGGACAATTAATATTAACAGGACAACTTGGAGATGTTATGAAGGAATCTGCTCAGGCTGCTATGTCTTATATCCGTTCAAAAGCAACTCGTCTCGGTCTAAAAGAAAATTTCTACAGTAAAGTAGATGTACATGTACACATTCCAGAAGGAGCAACTCCAAAAGATGGTCCATCGGCTGGTATTGCAATGACTACGGCATTAGTTTCTGCTTTCACAAAAATACCCGTCAATCATTTAGTCGGAATGACCGGAGAAGTCACGCTCCGCGGAAGAGTATTGGAGATTGGTGGATTAAAAGAAAAGTTAATTGCAGCACATCGAGCAGGACTTAAAACAATAATCTTGCCAAAAGAAAACAGAAAAGATTTAGAAGATTTGCCAAAGCAGGTTCTTAAAGATTTGAGATTTGTATTTGTATCCCACATGGATGAAGTATTAAAAGTGGCTCTTACGAAGCATATTCCAGGGTTAGATGAGATAAGAGGAGAGAAAGCTCCCTCAACAAATATTAAACCTCCTGTTCCAATAGTAGCGGACTAAAGTTTCCTCCTGTAGAAATCGAGCGTATTATTCACAGCATCGCTCCAGCCATCCGGTAAAAGATTGTGGTCAGAGTTAGGATAAGTAAAATACGTTACATCTAGCTTATCTTTCTTAAGAGTATCTACCAAATCATTAGACCACCAAACAGGAACCTCTTGATCATCTTCTCCTTGGTTAATTTCAATAGGTGCTTTTATCCATTTGTAATAAAGAGGAGGAGAGAACGCATCTGTATTGTATACTTTTTCAAATCCAGACAAAGCTCGTCTTAAATCCTTTCCTTGATCATCAGTTTCATCAGTATAATAAAGAATTGAATAGGGAAAAGATTTAGAAACAGGTGCCCAAAGAACTGTAGGATACGTAACTCCGCTTATTGCTAGCGTTGCAAGTGTTATGTGTCCACCATTGCTATGTCCCCAAATGCCGATTTTTGATGTATCGCCAGTTATTTTACCAGAATAAACTTTATCTAACCCCTTATTGATTGTTGGAAGAGAGGAAAGTAGGGTAAGCGCTGTAGTATATGTTTGGAAGCGATCTTCAAACAAAACTCCGGATGGGGTCGCAGATTCTCCATAATTAAAAAAGTCCGGGGCAAGAGTTATAAAGCCATTTTGGGATAAAATGTTTGCTGTTGGTTGCGTTCCTATACCAGACCTAAAGGTTTCCGGAGGTACGTATCCTCTAAACATGACTACAATAGGATAATTGCCTGATTCTTTTGGAATATTTGCAAGTCCACTTACTCTTTCCATTTTGCTACTTCCAGGCCTTACAGGAACATCATAATAAAACATCCTTGAGACAGACTTTGTGGTTTCATTTGTTACATCACCAAAAGTAATTTGGTTTTCAGGAAATTTATCCTTCTTTAGGCTATTGAATGTATAGGCTAATAAAGGTTTGGGTGTAGGAGGAGGGGGAACAATAGTTTGCTGAATTGATTTTAGAGGAATGATGAAATTTAGAATTGCAGCGAGCCCAACTGAGGCTAGAAGCACAACAATGATTAGGAGAACTTTATTCATATGAGGTAATAGAAAGATACTCCAAAAAAGTATGGTTGTCAAAAATTGGAAAAGTAGGCACTTGATTAATATTAGTTTATGTGTTAAACTATTTAACAGTTAAACTTATGCCTAGTAACAATATTCCAGATTACGATCAGCTATTTGCGAGCATGTTGCAGCTAAATAAATTAATAGCTCAGCATACGCATGAAACTCGTGAAGAAAAGATTGCAACGATGCTCCAATTTGCAGCATTAAATTACATTAAAGATCAACCAAATATTCCCGTTAGTGATTTATGTAGTCACCTCCAGCTTTCTAAATCTTCTGCCACTCAGCTTGTTGAGAGGCTAGTTAAGTCTGAATTTGTAGAAAGGGTAGACGATAAAGAAGACAGACGTATTATAAGACTTGTGATTACCAAAAATGGAGAAGCGCGACTTTTTGATATTAAGAAAAATATGGTAGATAAGCTCAAGAAGATCTTTTCCAAGATTCCTGCAAAAGATACAAGAGAATTAATAAGAATACAAAATGAGTTGATTGAAACCCTAAGAAAGGAGCATAATAATTAATATATGGAAAATGAGATAGAGCATAGAAAAGGAATACTAAAATGGCTACCGCTTGCCATTTTGAGCCTCGCCTTAACAATTATCATCCTTGATACAACAATTCTTAACGTATCATTGCGCGCAATAATTCAAGATCTCCACACAGATATTCAGAGCATGCAGTGGGTGATTACTGCTTATTCACTTATGCTGGCAGCCTTTACTATCACGGGAGGAAGATTGGGAGATTTATTTGGACGTAAAAAAATGTTTGCTGTTGGAGCAATAATTTTTGCTATTGGATCTTTTATTACATCAATTAGTCCTACTGTTGGCTATATGATAGCAGGAGAAGCAATAATAGAGGGTATTGGAGCGGCTCTCATGTTGCCAGCAACTACTTCTCTTCTGGTTTCAAATTACAAAGGGCGTGATCGCCAAATTGGGTTTGGTATTTGGGGAGCTATTGCTGGAGCATCTGCTGCTATTGGACCAGTTGTTGGTGGTTGGTTAACCACATATTTCTCTTGGCGTTGGGCTTTTAGAATCAATGTGGTTGTAGCAATACTCCTTGTTATTGGATCAACATTCATTATGGAAATGAAAGACAAAGAGGAGAAACCCACTATAGACTTTGTGGGAATTTTACTTTCTGCCGTAGGAATGTTTACATTAGTATTTGGATTTATTAAAGCCTCAACTTACGGTTGGTTAACTATGAAAGAGGCAGTAACAATCTTTGGATTCAAATATGCCCAAAATCAATTATCCCTTGTTCCAATTCTTATATTTCTTGGCTTAATAATTCTCGGAATCTTTGCTTTGTGGGAAAACCATATGACAAAAAGTGGTAGAACCCCACTCGTATCACTTTCCTTATTTAAGAATTCACAATTTACTCTGGGTATCTTAATAACTGCAATTCTTGCTTTGGGACAGTCCGGAGTAATGTTTGCAATTCCAGTTTTTCTCCAAGGAGTAAATCATTTAGACGCCCTATCAACAGGCTTTGCAATGCTTCCAATGACTCTTACGTTGCTTGTTGCATCCCCCCTCTCTGCAGTAGTTAGCAAGAATATTGCTCCAAAAAGAATTATTCAAATTGGTCTAGTTCTCAATGTGATTGCATTAATAGTTTTGAGAGCAAGTATAAGTATTGGTGCGACAGCTTGGTCTTTGGCTCCTGGGTTCATCCTATTCGGAGCAGGATTCGGTCTTATGATTTCTCAAATCAGCAATATTTCTATGTCAGCAGTATCAGTTGAAGAATCTGGAGAGGCATCAGGTGTAAATGGAACAATGAGGCAGGTTGGTTCAACCCTTGGATCGGCAATTATGGGAGCAGTTCTACTATCTGTTCTTACATCAAGCCTCATCTCTGGTGTTAATAAGAGTACTATTATTCCAAATAATGCAAAGGCAACAGTAAGCTCTATGGTAAGTAGTCAAACATCAAATATAGAATTTGGTATTGGAAACAATGTTGCCAATAGAACTATGCCTCTTCAAATTGGACAAGAAATTACAAGAATTAGCCAGCAAGCAACGGTTGATGCAAATCGTGCAACCTTACTAATTGGAGTCTTCTTCATCCTTTTAGGTCTTGCGTTATCTACGAAGCTTCCAAATAGTAAAAATATAGAAACAAGCAGATCCGCCGCCTCTCCTCACTAGGCTTTTTGAATTTTTTCGAGGTTTTTTAATGTTTTTTTGATGTCAATACCTTCGCCCAATACTGGCTTCCATAAATCTCCAACTTTATCAACTCGCTTCATCATATTTTTAATTGTAAAGTCAGTTGGTAACAATTTTTTATTTACTTCATGCCATTCAAGTGGAGTAGATACAGTTGCCCCTGGTTTAGGACGAACCGAGTAGGGTGCGGCAAGAGTTTGCCCGATTCTATTTTGTAGAAAGTCTAAATAAACTTTCCCCTTTCTTTTCTCAGGAAGTCTAAGAACGCTTGTGTAGGAAGGATTTCTTTGATTAATAATGTTTACAATTATTTCTGCAAAGCTTTTTATCTGATCATATGTATACTTAGCACCTGTGGGTATGTATATATGCATACCGGTTGCTCCACTGGTTTTAGGATAAGAAGCAATATCGATCTCTTCTAGTAATTTTCTTACTTCAATGGCCGCATCTACAACCTTTTCAAATCCTATCTCTTCCGGATCTAGATCTATTATTATGTAATCAGGATTTTCAATATTTTTAGTTGTACTATTCCATGGATTAATATCTATGCATCCAAGATTAATCATATATATAAGAGTTTCACGGTTATTGCATATTAAATATTTTACGTCTCTGGCTTCCGATTCAGAATGATAGGTAAATTTTTTAGCAAAGCTAGGAAGTTTATACTCAATATCTTTTTGGAAAAATCCATCACTAGTTATTCCATTTGGATAGCGTCTTAAAGATTCCGGTCTGTCCTTTAAATAAGGAAGAATAAGATTTGCTACTTCATCATAATATTTAAATAGATCTCCTTTCGTATATTTTTCTTTTGGCCAAAAAACTTTATTCGGATTTGATATTTTTACCTTGTCAAAAGTGGCAGGCCCTTTATTTATTAGTTCTTTCTCACTTTTTTCTTCTTCTATCCCTACATCTTTTGGAGACTTATCTTCTCTTAGTCCTTCAAAAATAGGTTGTCTCATGTGATTGTTATCAGTCCAACCTGCAAATGAAACTTCACAAATTAATTCGGGTTTTACCCATGTTGCCGGGGCATTAGTATCAGGAATCTCTTTAAATGGAGATTTAGAGATCTCTATTTTTTTAAGTTTTTCATAAACTAGCAATAGACTTGCTTCATCAAAGCCGCCACCAGTGTGTCCTATGTATGTAAGCTCGCCATTTTTGTAGATTCCCAGAATCAGTGCTCCAAAATGTTTTCGTGAGCCCTGAGGTTTTGTGAATCCACATATTATAGCTTCTTGTCTAGCATGTGATTTTATTTTTAACCAAGAATCAGATCTAACACCGGCTTGATAAGTTGAATCTTTCTTTTTTGCAATTATACCTTCTAGATTTTGTTTTTTGGAAGCCTGAAAAAATTTTATTCCATCGTTCTCAATATGAGTACTTACTTTTATATTATCTAAATTTGGAATGATTTGAGCTAGTAATTCCTTTCTTTTGGTAAGTGGAAGATCCATGGTTTTATATCCATTTAGATATAAAATATCAAAAACATAATAGACAAGATTCCCTTCCTTAGTATTTTTGTAATTTTGTAGAGCTTGAAAATTAGGTCTGCCAATTTTGTCTACTATTACTATCTCTCCATCTAGTACAGCATCAAATGGTAATTTTTTAACGCTCTCAACTATAGATTCATAATCTTTGTTAAATGAGATGTTGTTTCTAGAATAAAGATTTACTTTATTTTTTCTTTTGTCTGCAAGAGCTCTATATCCATCCCATTTAATTTCAAAAAGGAAGTTATCATTGTCGAATGGTTTATCAACTAGGGTTGCAAGCATGGGTTTTATGAATTCTGGAGGATTTCCCTTTTTAATTCCGTCTTTAAGCTCAGCTATTTCATCTTTTGCACTTTTTGTATTTCCTATTTCATCTACGGTTTGATTTGATTTTACAGACTTATCCTCCTCGGTAATATCCTTTTCACTTGCATATTCATCACGATCTTTTATAAGAAGCCAGGCATTTTCTTCATCTGCATGTTTTAATTTGACTAATGCCCAGAGTCCATGAAGTTTTTTACCAAACAGTCTGAATTTTACACTTCCTGCCTTTATTTCCTTACCAATCTCTTTATCAGAATTTTTTGGATCACTTACTGATTCATAAGTTCCTTCATCCCATATAATTACATTGCCAGCCCCATAATTTCCTTCCGGAATTACTCCTTCAAAATTTCTATAGTCAAAAGGATGATCCTCTACCATCATTGCCAGACGCTTGTCGCTGGGATTTAGTGATGGACCTTTTGGAACTGCCCAGCTTTTTAATACTCCGTCCGCTTCTAATCTAAAGTCGTAGTGTAGACGTGTGGCGTCATGTTTTTGAATTACAAACTTAAGTTGTCCTTTGTGATGAGTTGTTTGGCCAGAAGGTTCAGGAGTTTTATCGAACTTTCTTTTTTGTTTGTATAATTTT
>DASZYA010000045.1:0-34232 GCA_035545675.1 Patescibacteria group bacterium | reverse complement strand
GGATTAGGGGTAAGAGAGGCATTTATTACTTACGGACTATCATTTTTAATGCCTATTGGAATTGCGGCAAGTATTGCGATTATTACAAGAGTTGCAATAGTTATATCTGAGCTAATTTTTCTAGTAGGATCATACGTAATCTACCGTTACACTTTGCAGAAAAAATTAAAGCCTTGAGATGTTATAGCTATAAGGAAAATATAAGAAGGAAGCCGGAGCATCATCTATTAAATATTTTTGGAAGTCTGCATAAATTGAAAGCCTTTTTTCCTTATCCGTTGTCGATCTACCATCTTCAAGAAGCTTATCTATCCTCTTATTATTCTTATAATTCATAATGTTATTTATACCCGTTGAGTGCCAAATAGTATATTGATCTGGGTCTTCTGGAAGTTTAATAGGATATAGAAGAATCTGGAACTTATCCGGTAGCTTATCTTCTACTTTAATTTTTGCTTTAACACCAAGTTTGCTCCATGAATTTATTACTTCCTGAGCTAGTTCTTGATACTCAGGGGTTGTAGATATAATCAAGGTTTGTTTCTTAAGATCGTTTTGTCCGTCAAGTAATGATTTTGCAATTGATAAATCGCTAATTCCATAGTTTGGACCCTTAGAAAAGTATACTGAGGTAGGAGGAATTGGAGAATATGCTCTTTCACCCTCTTTGAAAGTAGACGGCAAAGCATAGCTCAAAGCTTGTCTTATTCTCTTGTCTGATAAAATTGAGTCTGCATTGTTATAAAAAAGCGTGACTAACTCTGAATAATCTGTGGTCTTTTCTACCTTGGTATTATTCCAATTTGCTAAATTTTGATTATCAACATCTACATTTGGAACACTTTCTATTACGTCTAAATCTCCCAAAACAAAGGCAATTTTGAGTGCCTCATTTGTAGGATAAAAAATAATAATTTTTTTATACTCCGGATGGTTTTTATCTTGCATATTTATAGTTTTTACAAAGCCTCCATTTAACTCAACTTTTGTGACTTTGTATTGCCCGAGTCCCGAAAAGTTTTTGTATAAGATTGGTTTTGACATAGTAGCTAGAAACGGAGCATAGGGATCTTTTAGATCGTATTCAACGGTATAGTCATCAATCACTTTTTTTGTAACATCTTTAAAACTTACATTGATGTTTTGGGCTGTTAGCTCGTTATGTCCATTAAAATATTGACCTTTTCTTATGTAAAAGATATATGTTTTACCTGAATTCTTAATATCCCATTTATATGCAGCAGCCGGAGTGATAGAACCATCTTTTTCAACCTTTGTGAGACCATATGAAACATTTTGTAATATATTGTTGGGTAAATTTGTAACCGTATAGGAACCTGAATAACCAATTTTTTGAACTTTTTTCTGAATTAGAGGAAGGAGATAAAAATCAAGTAATGCAAATATTATGAAAAAAACTAATACTCCACCAACTATTGAAGACAGGATTGTTTTCTTCCATTTTTTAACATATGCCTTTGCTAACCAAAAGTAGTAACGTCTACGAACGATGCTCATAAATAGAGTCTAGATAAGGACGGAAATGACTGATATGAAAGCAAAGATTGCGGCTAAAACAATAGTTGCATAAAAAAGGAGTTTTTCTAATCCCTTTTTACTTCTATAGGATTGACCTCCGCCTCCAAAAGTAATTCCTGCCTCTGTACCTCTTGTTTGAAATATTATTACAACAACAAGAAGAACAGAAATGATTATTTGTAAAATACTAAGTATATTATTCATTTTATTCGCCAAAAAGCCATCCAATTAGCTTGTTTAGGAAATATATTGTAGCAGAAATAGCAATTATTGGCAAAAAACCAGAGAAAGAAATTTGACCAATATTTATGCCTAAGAATGAAAAGCCTGAAAAAACAAAGTTGGTCACGTGAAGGTTTTTATAAAAGAAGGCTATTAATATTAGAGAAACAAGCGTAGTCAAAAACGACAGTAAACCTAGGGTTAATATATTCAGAGGTAAAATTATAACTTTAACTATAGGATCAAGTACCAGAGTAAGAACAGAAAGCCATGCCCCAATGTACAGTATTGATCCAAACCCACCGGTAATCTGCAATCCTGAAAACATAGATGAAACAATAAACAAGGAAAGTGTATTTGTAAATATTGTTCTTAATATAGGTTTCATATACACCTATCCTAACACAAAGAAAAACTTTAGATATTTAGAGCCTTTTTTCTCAATAGTCTATGGTACGTGATTGCAAACCTATGGGCTTCATCCCTAATTCTTCTGACCAAATTTATACCTGGGGTAGACTTAGGTAATTTTACCTCAATAAAGTCTAATCCTAAACCGGTTTTTATGGGGATTACAATTGTTTCTTCTTTTTTTGCAATTCCTACAAGTGGAACATCATAATGATAGTGTGCTAAAACTTGAAGTACGCTAGAAACCTGACCTTTTCCTCCATCAACTATTATTAAATTTGGCTTTTCCCAATCATCTCTTTTAACCCTTCTACTCATAACCTCTTGATGCATGGCAAAATCATCTGGAGTTTTTTTGAATTTAATTTTGAACCTTCTGTAGTCTTTTTTTGAAACATCTCCATCTATAAAAACAACCATAGAGCCCGTAGCATTGGTGCCTTGAATATTTGAGATGTCATAGCATTCGATGCGCTTTAGATAACCTGTATTTATTCCATATTTTTTAAGTATTTCTTCTAGTGAAACTAGCTCGTTTTTTATTCTCTGATAATAAAAGTCGTTATTTTGTTGATAAGCAAAGGGATCATAATGATCGCTTGTTATTGTGTTTATTCTTTCTATTTGTTTTTGTGACTCTGCTGCTTTCTCAAACTCCTCGTTTTTTATATATTCTTTTTGCTCTTTTAAAATGTCTTTCACTAGATTATCCTTATCCCCTTCTAGAAATTTCTTAAGTCTTTTTATATTTTTTTTATACTCAGATAATTTGTCTGGAAAGACTGGAATACAGGGGCAAAGGCCTAGGTGATAGTAAAGACATCTCTTTTTTGGATGATTTTTAACTGATTGATATGGAAAAATTCTTCTAAGTAGCTTAAGAACAATTTTAAGATCTGTAGTGGACGTGTATGGGCCGTAATAATCTGCATCATTATCATCAAATTTACGAGTTATTACAACATAAGGAAAAGGCGTTCTCCCTATTTTTATGTATGGGTAAAACTTATCATCGGCTAGTTTTATATTATAGTAAGGTTTGTTTTTCTTGATTAAACTTGCCTCAAGCAAGAATGCCTCTATCTCTGATTCAACCACAATATGATCTAGAGACCTAATCTCTCTTACCATCATCATAGTTTTTGTTTCTAGATCTTTACCAGAAAAATAGGAATAAACTCTCTTTCTAAGGTCTTTTGCCTTACCAACGTAGATTATTTTACCTTCTTCGTTTTTGTAGATATATACTCCAGGTTTTGTAGGTAGCGATCGCCACAATTGTTGATCCAAAGATTATTACACCTCCCAATATTAACCAATAATAATCAGGAAATAGTCCTACTTGGACTTTTTTACTGATTTGGTTTCCGTCAAAAAAGATTGTAACGGTATATGTCTTCATTGTCAAAAAAGGAGTTTTGTCAAAAGTTATTGGTATAACTTGTCGTCCATAAGGTAAAACCGAACCAACAGTATATTCTTGAGTGTTAGGAGAAAGAGTCGACTTAACAATTAATTTCTTATTTGATATTGGCACATCTCCCTCATTTTTAACAATCACTTCCCCACTCACCGGAAATCCTGAGATAGCGTTATTAGGGAGATTAAGATCAACTGATGTTTTAATATTATCCGTAAATTCATCTTTACCACCAAAAGTCATATTCACATCTTTGGTATCTTGTCCAATTTTATATCCTCCTGCGGGAACTGGATAAGTACTATTTTCACCTTTAACCACAAACGCTACATGGTCAAAGTCCATTGTATTGAAATAGTCCATGCCATGCGTTGTATTTCCCCAAGTAGGATCAACCATTATCCATGTCTTAAGATTTTCGTCGTAGTATTCAGGCCAGGAGTGAAGAACATCGTCAGACAAAGAAAGGGGTCTTAATTTTTCATTTTCGGTATAGGCAAAACCTTCTACTGATCTAGCCCTAATGCCCGATGCTCTAGCGAGCGCAACAAACAAATCCGTAAATTCCAAACATACAGCAAAATCTGGCCTAGCTAGAACGGCTGCTGCACCAACTCTAATATTTTTATCTCCAATTTTATTAAAGTTGTATTTAAGATTATTAACAACATAATTATATATTGCTTCAGGGGTTTTAAGTGCTTTTGCAAGTTCTTTGATTTTTGGATTATTTGTTTCCCAATATCTTGAACTTCCAAGGCTAGTTGATGCTGGAATATAATTCTGAACCGTCGGTCCAGAAAGAACTTTTATGATGACCTTTGCTTTTATATCTTTTTCTTCCTTTGGATTCAGGGTATAAACGGCTAGCCAATTACCATCTTTATCCTGGTAAACATCCGTTGGGGGCGGTACAAGTGATTTTATTCTAACGTCTTGATAATCGGTGACCGGAGGAAGGGCAATCTCAGTTTTAACAGGAATTATTTTGTCATTTGCTATGTGATAATTCAGATTAAAAGTATAGTATTGGGAATCACCAAAAAGTAAAAATATTCCACCTTCCCCAATTTCATTTTTATTGAAACTATAATTTTGACCTGCGGCAAATTTCTTATATGGCTTTATTATATTGGGTAAACCAAAAGATGGTGGTACAACAATATTAATTGTGTAAGAACTGAAACTATCGGGTGAAGATAGTCCTGGTATGTTAACTTCCCAAATTGAGCCTAGCTGTTTTGCAATCTCATCTGTATCAAACGAAACTGTAAAATTATTTACGCTTCCCACCCCAACTACTCTCTTTGGAAAATCAACTTCTATAGTCTCTCCGTCACCATTATTTTTAACACTATTTTGAATGGGGCCATCTGCGTTGTAGGTTTTAATATTTCCTATATTTTTAAATCCCACAGAAATTGTGTATGAAGGTGTGTAAACAAACTCTTTTTTATTTTTAATAGCAATATTTTGGGTGATCCTAGTATTTCCATCTGGCTGAATATTATAGGTAGCTACAGTTGATATATCAAAATCATCATCAGCATGCGCTTTCCATGGTAGAACTAAAAACACAAAACTGAAAACAAAAAATAATAGGAGTTTAAAACGAAACACTCACTATATCTTAACAAAAACCAAAAGCATATTCGTTGATTTTATAAATTTATCATGATATAAATCAAAAATGGCTTTACCCGAAATAGATGTTATAGTTGGTGAAGAAAAATATCATCCAACAGAAGGTGCTGTATTAAACACACCGAATTCTATAATATATAACTTTAGAGAGATAACAAGAACAGGACGTTTTTCAGCGTCGGATTATGAAACTTGGGTTAAAAATGAAGCAGACCTTGTGCTACAGAGAGCTAAACATCAAAGAATGAATCCATCCTTTGAAGCAGTAGATCCAGCTTTCGGAAAAGTTAAAGATGAAAGATACGAATTAAAAATAACAAGAGATACGGGAGCGCTTTTGGATATCACATTATCCAGAAATATTCCCTATCAAAACGGGAATACCCAGGAAACTGCACTTTTTTCGTATATACACAGTAATATTCGCTCAATTACCGCTGTTACAATAGATTGGACGGACTGGAATCATGAACCTGCCCAAGCGAAAAAAGAAACAACAAGTAAACTTCAGCTATATTTCAATGATGATGAACCAGTGAGGTATCATATGGATAAAACAGAACAAGAAAGCGGCGTACTTGCTGACTACTAATCTATAATTCTTTCTTAAGGTATTGGCCTGTGTAAGATTTAGGATTTCTTGCTACTTCTTCAGGTGTTCCTGTCACAACAATCTGTCCTCCTCCATCTCCACCTTCTGGTCCTAGATCTATTATATAGTCTGCGTTTTTAATGATATCTAAATTGTGTTCTATTACTATTACTGTATTTCCTTTTTCTACCAATTTTCTAAGTACTTCTATTAGTTTTTCTAGATCTGCAAAGTGAAGACCTGTAGTTGGTTCATCAAGTAAATATAGACTTGAACCATTACCTTTCTTGGAAAGTTCCGATGCCAATTTTATACGCTGTGCTTCTCCACCAGACAATGTTGTAGCAAACTGACCAAGTTTTACATAGGAAAGACCAACATCTTTTAGAGTAACAAGCTTATTAAACAAGCCCTCATGGAATGAAAAAAACTGGAGAGCTTCCTCTACGCTCATATCGAGAACTTCTGCTATATTTTTACCTTCAAAATCTACCTCTAAAGTATCTTGTGTGTAACGAGTTCCATTACAGGTTTCACATGTCACAAAAACGTCTGGCAGAAACTGCATTTCAATTTTTATTTGTCCCTCTCCTTCGCAAGTTTCACATCTTCCTCCTTTTACATTGAATGAAAATCTTCCCGGTCCATATCCTCTCATTCTTGCTTCACGAGAATTTGCAAAAAGATCACGAATATATGTGAACGCTCCAGTATAGGTTGCGGGGTTACTCCTTGGCGTTCTACCAATTGGAGACTGATCAATCATAAAGATTCGCTTTATTTTTTCATCACCCGTTAGCTCCTTGTATTCGCCTGGATTATCTTTATGAAATGGATTTTTGTTTTTGGCCACTGCGTGGTACAAAACATCATTAATTAGCGTTGACTTTCCACTTCCTGACACTCCAGTTATACAAACAAGTGCTCCTAGAGGAAACTTAACAGTAACATCTTTAAGATTGTGAGCTTTTACTCCACTAAGTTCTAGAAAATCTTTTACCTCTGCTACCTTAAATCCTTTACGTCTATTAACAATTCTCTTTCTATCTGAAATATATTCTCCGGTAAGTGAATTTGGATCATTCATAATTTCCTCCGGCGTTCCTTTTGCAACTATATTTCCTCCACCCTCTCCTGCTAATGGTCCGATATCAAATATATAGTCACTATCAAGCATCATTTCTTTGTCATGTTCAACAACAACCACACTATTGCCAAGGTCTCTAAGCCTCTTAAGAGTTGTAATCAATTTTGTGTTGTCTCTTGGATGCAGTCCGATAGATGGTTCATCTAAAACATAAAGAACTCCAGATAGTCCTGAACCAATCTGAGAAGCGAGTCTAATACGTTGTGCTTCTCCTCCGGCGAGAGTCGTAGCATTTCTTGATAATGTAAGATAAGAAAGTCCTACGTCTACCAGAAACTTCATTCGTGATGTGATTTCTCTCAAAATTATTTTTGCAATCTGCTGTTCACGAGAATTTAGCTTTTCAAATAAATTCTCTATAAATTCATATGATTTTTCTATAGAGGAATCTGATAACTCCACAATTGATTTGTTATCTATAGTTACTGAAAGAGCTTCTGGTTTGAGTCTTCTACCATGGCAAACCTCACAGACAATCTCTGTCATAAATTTCTCTATCTCTCTTTTAATTAATTCTGATTCCGTTTCTTGATGTTTTTTGAGAAGATAATTAACAACTCCAGGGTAGGTCTCATGAATTCTTGTTCGTTCCCCGAATCTATTGGTACCTTTAATTTCATATATCTCGTCTCCTGTTCCATAAAGCAGAGTATTTTTTTGGTCCTCTGTGAATTCTCTTATCTCTTTGTTTTGTGGAATACCTACCTTATCAAAAACTTGCTTAAGGGTTCTAGCAAGCCAAGTGTCTTGATAAGATATATTTGCAAAAGCCAAAATTCCACCCTCAGAAATAGATAAATGCGGATTTAAAACTCTATCTTCATCTACTGATTGAATTGTTCCAAGTCCATTACAATTTGGACAAGCTCCATAAGGAGAATTAAAAGAAAAAAGTCTTGGCTCAATCTCAGCTAGTGCCATTCCGCACTTTGGACAAGCAAATTTTTCAGAATAGAATGTGTCCTCTAGATCTTTTGGCTTATCAGGCATCGAAAAACCTTTGTCATTAATTTTTGAAACAATTAACTCTCTTCCCCCAAGATTGAGAGCTTGCTCAACAGAATCCACTAAGCGTTGTCTTTCAAAGTTTTTATCTAGAGTTAGCCTATCCACAATTGCCTCTATAGTATGCTTATTTGTTTTTATAAGGAGCAGATCGTCATCGAGAGAAAAAACTTGTCCATCAATCCTTACTCTTTGAAATCCTCTTTTTTTAAGGTCTTTGAACAAATCTTGATATTCACCTTTTCTACCTTTAACAAGTGGAGCTAAAATCATAATTCTGACGGGCGTACCTGTAGTAAATTTAAGAATTATGTCTTCAACTATTTTTTCTTTTGTGGTTCTACTAATCTCTGTTCCATCGTTTGGACAATGGGGGTGACCCACTCTTGCATATAAAAGTCTAAGGTAATCATAAATTTCTGTTACTGTACCAACTGTCGACCTGGGGTTATGAGAGGTTGATTTTTGGTCAATTGAAATTGCCGGTGATAAACCTTCTATAAGATCGACGTCTGGTTTTTTCATTATGCCCAAAAATTGGCGAGCATAAGACGATAAGGACTCTACATACCTACGCTGACCCTCTGCATAGATCGTGTCAAAAGCAAGTGAACTTTTTCCACTACCAGATAAACCCGTAAATACGACCAATTTATTCTTTGGAATCTCTAAGTCTATATTCTTGAGGTTGTGTTCTCGTGCTCCTTTTACAATAATTTTGTCTACCATAAAACGAAATGAAAGTTTTCCATTATAACCTATATTTCAATAGTTATTCAACCATATATAGATCTTAGGCTGCTGTGGGAAGTCTATAATTCACGCAGGGAGATATTCTTTTAATTGCATTTTGGTGCTCTGGTAATATCTGTCCGTAATCAGAAGCAAAACATACACCAACATAAGGCTTACTGATCCCACTTGCGATGTCCATGCTATATATAACATTACCAGCAACTACTTCTGATAATACCCAATCTGCAACCCTTACTGCCTGATCAATTAATGTGTGATATTCATTGATCCCAGTTCTCGTACCAATTTTTTCGAGTGCTTCCCCACTATCTTGAGCTCCAAATTCCACAGCTCTAAATTTCACTCCCTGACCTGTTAATACTAGTCTTTCCGATTCATATTTATTTATCCAAGCAGGATCTGGATACTCATGTTTTGCGGCTTCTAGCACCGGCGATATCAATCTTACTCCTTCACTAGAATTTCTGGGTGAAGAAATAATTTGCTTACCATATTGAGTATCAGCGGTTAACTTGTCTAAAACCCTAATTGAGAAATCAACAGTAGCTTTGTCAGTAACTTCTTTCAATAATAAACCTTCAAGCCCTTTACTCAAGTGCTTAAGAGCTTTAACGGCATAAGGGCTTAAATCGACAAATGGAAAGTCCATCTGAGCTTCATCCTGCCAACCGGATTCTGCTCTAAAATTGGGATCAATCCATCTATCATTCTTATCATAAAGTCTAAATTCCGACACAATAATTGTAGAATTATAGCACAGCAATTCGAGAGTGAAACAGGATAATTTGAAGTTAGTTTTCTCTGAGGTATCTAATCTTGTCACGAAGAAGTGCCGCTGTTTCAAAATCAAGCTGTTTTGCGGCTTCTTGCATCTCGCGTCTTAATGTTTTAATTACCTTTTCTTTATCATCTGGTAATAACACTTCCTTTTCTAGTAATGGTTTTAGATCATCTAGAACATCTACTTTCTTTACTAGTCTCTCACGTATTGCCTTTTCAACTGTTTTTGGAGTAATTCCATGAGCTTTATTATATTCAAGTTGATATTTTCTCCTTCTTTCAACTTCGTCAACTGCTGATCTTATAGAATCCGTGTATTTATCCGCATATAGAATAACTTTTGAATCAATTCTACGTGCAGCTCTTCCCATAATTTGAACAAGAGAAGTTCTAGATCTAAGAAAACCTTCTTTATCAGCATCCATTATGGCAACAAGCGATACTTCGGGAAGATCTAGCCCCTCACGAAGCAGATTAATACCAACTAAAACATCATAAACTCCTGATCTTAAGTCATCCAAAATATCTTGTCTTTGAAGTGTATCTACTTCTGAGTGAAGATATGCAACTTTCATGCCTTTTTCCTCCAGATATGAAGACAAATCTTCTGACATCCTTTTTGTAAGAGTTGTGACTAAAACCCTTTCTTTTTTTGCAGTGGCTTTCTCTATTTCCTTAATTAGATCATCTATTTGACCGTCCGTTGATCGAATCTCTATATCAGGATCAACAATTCCGGTAGGACGAACCAATTGCTCAACAACATTTTCATCACCTGAAGCTTTAATTTCCCAATCATTTGGAGTGGCTGATACATATATCGTTTGATCAACACGAGCCTCAAACTCTGGAAAAGTTAGAGGTCTATTATCATATGCTGAAGGAAGCCTAAATCCATAATCAACCAAAGTTTGCTTTCGAGCCTTATCTCCATTGTACATTCCACGAATTTGAGGCACAGTCATATGAGATTCATCAATAACTAATAGCCATGGTTTTCCAGTAGATCTAAAATAATCAAGTAATGTGAAGGGAGCTTCTCCCGGATTTCTTCCATCAAAATATCTTGAGTAATTTTCTATTCCGTTAACATATCCCACCTGCTTAATCATTTTGATGTCATATTCAGTTCTCTTAGATAGTCTATCTGCCTCAATCATTTTTCCTTCCTCTTTTAACTCAGTTACTCTTAGAGCAAGGTCTTTTCTCATTTGGTCAAAGGCATTTTCATAACCACTTCTATCTGTAATAAAGTGTTTTGCTGGATAAATCATCGTCCAAAGCTTGGGTTCTGTAATATTTCCATTAAGTGGGTCTACGGCCTCAAGTTTTTCAATTTCACTTCCAGAAATTGTGATCCTAATGACTCTTTCTTCATACGCAGGATAAACCTCTATGGTTTCTCCCCTAACCCTAAATGTTCCACGTCTAAAAGCATAATCATTTCTTGCATACTGAAGATCTAGAAGCCTATCAAGTATCTGATTTCTTGTAATCTTGACACCTTGAGTTAATTCCATAGCAAATTTGCCATATTCTTTTGGTGATCCAAGATTGTAAATTGCAGAAACTGATGCAACTACGATAGTATCTGGACGGGTCAATATATTTGTTGTCGCAGCAAGTCGCAACTTATCAATTTCTTCATTAATCTCTGTCTCTTTTGCAATATATGTGTCGGTTGTTGGAATATATGCTTCTGGTTGATAGTAATCGTAATATGAAACAAAATATGAAACTGCGTTCTTTGGAAAAAAATCACGGAACTCTTGATAAAGCTGCGCTGCTAGCGTTTTGTTGTGAGAGATAACAAGAGTTGGTAGACCCGTATTTTTAATAACATTTGATATGGAAAATGTTTTTCCACTACCAGTAACTCCAAGAAGAACTTGGCTTTTTTGATTACTCTTTATCCCTTGAGTAAGTCTTTCGATCGCCTCAGGCTGATCTCCGGTTGGTTTAAATTTTGATTCGAGTTGAAAATCCATATCTTAAATAAGTTGACCTATAATTATAACATGTTTAGTAAGCCCGATTCTTCCAAGCTATGTGATTCCATCTGATTATTTTTGAGTCATTTTACATCAGTTGACCTTCGAATAAATTTCAAGTAAATTATTACTATAGTTCGAAACTTGTTATGAACTATATATCCTAAAATGACTGCCGTATTATATAGAAGAGAAAGAGAACTACTTAACTACATTATTCAATTCCAAGAACAACACGGATACTCCCCAACTCTAAGAGAAATGGCAGATGCTATGGGAAGAAATAGTGTCTCAACAATGCATGCCCTCATTCGTTCCATGGTTGAGAAGGGATACATTCAAAAGGTTGAAGGAAATTCAAGAACTCTTAAAATTTTAAAAAGGGATAATATTGGAATTTTAATGGGTGCTACTCCAAAAGCAATTGGACCAACTATCACCGTTCCATTAATGGGATATATTGCGGCAGGTAAGCCTCTTGAACCATACACTGATCCTGAAGCAAGTTTTTCTGTATCCTCCGATCTAATAACAGGCAAAAGAACTGCTTATGCTTTGGAAGTTAAAGGCAGCTCCATGATTGAAGATGGAATACTTGATGGAGACACAGTAATAATAGAAAAAACAGATGTGGCTAAGAATGGCGATATCGTTGTCGCCTTGGTAGATGACAATTTATCTACTCTTAAAAGGTTCTACAAGGAGGATGGAAGAATTGTATTAAAGCCAGCCAACAGCACCATGGATCCAATTTATCCTACTGAAATTCATATTCAAGGAATTGTTGTAACACTCGTCAGAAGATTTAAATTCCTCAGCTAATGAATCCATATCCTTTTACTCAAGATCAACTTCTAGCTTTTATTGATAAGGCTGGCAAGGCAACATACGCTGGTGGAGGAAAAGAGGAAGACAATCCAGAAAAGCCTGGATTTATTGAATTAGTTTTTGAGGAAGACAATTTTTCTTACAGAGATAGCTATACAGGTTATCTACGATCCAGAGGAATGGAAGTTGTTCGATATAAGAGTAAGCCCGTTTGGATTGCTACTTATGGTGGGGGAATGGTAGAAGAATTTGAAGACTTTCCACATGAATGTTTTGAATTCCTCAAAAAGGCTTTGAGTAGTAGAAAGAATGGTTTAATGCGAGGCCCAAACTTTAAAGAAAGGAGTTGGGAACATAAATATACTCAGGAAGGTGATTTGTTCGAATTTTCAGGTTACGAAGAGATTCTACATGAAGGAAAAGTAATATTCTTTCATAGAATTATTGGTGGAATTATTGTAAATAAAAAATAACTACTTTTTGAAGAATTTTTTGCGAAGTCCTATATGTTTTTCTATGTACACTACAATTGCAACAATTATTAGTGCTACAACCAAGAACTCAAATTTCCTATAAATGGGCTCCAGAGTATTCCAATTCTTTCCTAGTGCTACCCCAACATATGTAAGTATTGTTGACCAAACGAGACATCCAAGGGTTGTGTAGATAATAAACTTTTTAATATCCATCTCAAACATTCCGGCAGGAAGTGAAATTACTGTTCTCACCCCTGGAAGAAGACGTGAAATAAATATTACTTTGTCTCCATATTTTTTGAACCAACCTTCTGCCTTTCTATACTCATGCTCCGAAAGCAAAATAAACTTTCCGTATTTTTTTATCAAAGAAAGCATAACTGTTTCTTCAAGAAAATAACCAATATAGTATGCTACGATAGATCCAAATAGATTAGCTAGTGTACCTACAATTACTACAAGCACAAAAGAAAGATCCCCTTGAGATACAAGAAATCCAGAGAAAGGCATTGTAACTTCTGAAGGAATTGGAATCAGTGCCGACTCAAGCGCCATAAGAACAAAAATACCAAAATACTTAGTGGCTTCTATAAGTTGTATAATGTAATGCCCAACAAGTTCTAACATAAGTCAAAAATCAAAATGCAAAACTCAAATGTTTAATTCAAAAGTTCAATGCTTGGATTGCATTAATTTTGACTTTTGGCTTTTGAGTTCTAAATTATGAATCTATACATTGTAGCAACGCCCATTGGCAATTTGCAAGATATTACAATTAGAGCAGCAAAAACTATTCTAGAAGCACAAGTTATTGTGACTGAATCCACTTCAAAGACAGGAATACTAATCCAGTTTCTAAAAGAGCAGTTTCCAAACATTTCATACAAAGAAAAAAGTATAATTTCGATGACTGAAGACGAAGAAGAAAACAAACTACCACAGATAATTAAAATCCTAGGAGAAAATGACGTTGTATTAACTAGTGAAGCAGGTACTCCCCTAGTTTCTGATCCTGGGTTTAGATTAGTAAGAGAAGCAGTTAAACGAGGTGCAAATATAATTTCTATTCCGGGAGCCTCTGCAGTGATATCGGCATTAACATCATCAGGCCTTCCAACTGATAAGTTTATATTTTTAGGCTATCTGCCAAAAAAGGACTCAAAAATTAATGAAATTCTGACAATTGCTCAAAAGTTAAAATCAGAAACAAGTATTACCTTAATTTTCTTTGACTCTCCGCATAGAATTATTGAGAATCTTAAGAAGATTAACGGTCAATTTGGAAATATAGATATTGTTATTGCTCGTGAGCTAACCAAGGCCCATGAAGAAATATTAAGAGATAAGGTTGAGGAACTAATAAAACATTTCGAGGAAAAATCTCCAAAAGGAGAATTTGTGATACTTATTTAAATCTTAGCAAGCTCTTCTTCAATTTCCAGCAACTTATTGTATTTAGATACCCTTTCACGAGCCGGAGCTCCAAATTTTGTGTAATCCGCCCCAATTCCAACGGCAAAATCAGCAGAAAAAGGATCTAATGTTTCTCCGCTTCTATGAGAAACCACAATTTTAAGCCCCGTGTACCTCGCAACTTCTGCAACAGCTATGGCCTCTGTTACTGTACCGATTTGACTCGGTTTAATTAGCATTGCGTTTATGACTTTGTTATCCAAGGCTAGCTGCAATCTATATGGATTAGTGGTTGTAAGATCATCTCCGGCAATTATTGTTTTATCTCCTAGTGCTTGATACATTTTTTTCCAGCCTTCCCAATCATCTTCCGAGAAAGGATCTTCAACATAAATTAATCCATATTCGCTAATTATGTTTCTATAAAATTCAACAAGATCATCTGAATTATATGGTACAGCTCTATCTTTTAATCTATAAAGTTTTCCATCCACAAAATTATTAGCAGATGCATCAATACCCATAAATGCATCAAGTGAAAATGTGAATCCAGCTCTTTCAATTGAATCCTTGAGAAGATTAAATGCCTCCACATTTGTAGCAAGCGCTGGGGAAAAGCCTCCCTCATCTGCGTTCAATGTAGTTTGGCTTCTCTCGTATATGTTTTTCTTAAGAGCATGATAAATTAGAGCACTCATCTCAAGGCTTTCTGAAAAACTCTTAGAAGAAGCAGGAATTAATAAGACTTCCTGAAGATTAATTGTTTGTCCTCCGTGTTTTCCGCCCTCAATTAGATTAAACATTGGAATAGGAATATTCTTGCCAAAATTTCCACTTACAAATTGACGAATATATAAAGGTGTTGGAAGCATAGACGCCTGCGCCGCAGCTTTAACCACTGCTTGAGAAACAGATAGCGTAGCATTTGCCCCTAGTTTTGCCTTGTTTGGAGTACCATCCATTTCAATCATGGCCTTATCTATTTTTTGCTGATCCAAAACCTCCATACCCTCAATCTTTGGAGCTATTACCTCGTTAACGTTTTTAACTGCATTAAGAACCCCCATACCTGCGTACTTTGTTTGATCACTGTCTCGTAAAAAAATTGCCTCATAAGTGTTAGCAACAGCACCGGACGGAACGGCAGAACGAGCAGTTATTCCATCTGTTAATATAACCGTAGTTTCAACCGTAGGATTAGCCCTTGAGTCCAAAATTTGTCTTGCATGTATGCTTTTTATTTTTGACATTAATGCGCTCTCCTTACAATTCTTCCCTCAGCGTTATAGATTAATCTTCTAGTAGTATCTATTGCATCTGGAGAAACAGAAACACTATCAATTCCCCACATAACTAGATCATCAACCAAGCTAGGATATACAGAAGGCGCTTGACCACAAATGGAAACATTAATACCATTTTTCTTTGCCGATTTAATTGTTTTTTCCAACGCCCAAAGTATGGCGGGATTTCTTTCGTCAAATTCTGGAGCCACCTCTTGATTATCTCGGTCAACACCCAAAATTAACATTGTAAGATCGTTTGATCCAATGGATACCCCATCTATTCCTTCTTTTATAAACTCATCAATTAAAATTACATTTGAAGGAACTTCTACCATCATATAGAGCTTGAACGTATGGCTCCTCTTAAGACCTGCTGCATTAACAATTTTTTTGGCTTCTGATAATTCTTTTACTGTTCTTACGAATGGAAGCATAAGATTGAGATTATTCAATCCCATTTTTTCTCTTACGTGTTTGATGGCTGCAAGCTCTAGATCAAAAACTCTTTTGTCGTGAATGTAGCGGAATGTTCCACGATACCCTATCATAGGATTTGCCTCAATTGGTTCAAATTGTTTTCCACCGCTAAGCGTTGCGTATTCGTTCGTTTTGAAATCAGTAGCTCTATAAAGCACTGGTCTCGGGTAAAAAGCCTTACAGATTTCACCAATTCCCTCTGCCAATTTTTCTACGAAAAACTTGCTTCTTCCCTCATGTATAAGTTTTTTTGGATGAACACCAATTTGTGCAATCATAAACTCAGCACGCAATAGACCTACTCCATCTACATCTCTATGCGCTATATTACTTGCAAGCTCAGGTTCAGCCATATTAACCAAAAGTTTTGTGGCAGTTTTTAGATGCGATTCTGAAACTCTTGATTCTTTTTGTCTAATTAAAAACCCGCCCTTATATATCTCTCCAGTTTTTCCATTAACAGTCACTACGTCTCCGTCATGTAGCAAACTCAGCGCTCGTGGAGTGCCAACAACAGCAGGGATACCAAATTCTCTAGAAACAATCGCAGCATGTGATGTTCTTCCGCCTTCTTCAGTTACTATAGCTGCTGCTATCTTCATGGCTGGGACATAATCAGGATTTGTCATCTTCGCCACTAAAACATCTCCTTTTTTCACTTTTCCTAATTCTTTTGGTCCAGAAATCTTTACAACCTTACCAACACCTATCCCGGGACTGGCGGGGCTTCCTATCAAAATTGGATGTTCATTCCCCAATGGCTTATAGGAATGTGACTCTTCTTTCTCAGCACTTTTTAATGTTGTGACAGGGCGAGTTTGAACTATATATAACTTATTATTCTCTTTTGCCCATTCTATATCTTGTGGAAAATAATAATGTTTTTCAATTTTATCTGCCAACTTTGCCAATGCAATAATCTCGAAATCTTTTATTTTTTGATGTTTTCTTTTAAGAAGTGGAACGTTTACTTCTTTGTTTTCTATATCTGCTTTCTTAAGCATGACTTTTTGCTCTGATACCGTATTTTTTGTAATATGGAAAGTCTTTTTTTCTACTTCATAATGATCTGGGGTGACTTTTCCCTGAACTATATATTCACCAAGTCCAAATATTGCCTCAACTACGATCGTATTCTTATCACCACTTATAGGATCTACTGTAAAAATTACTCCACTACTCTCAGACTCAATCATTTTTTCCACAACAAGCGCTATTGCAACGGAATTTTGGTTAATTTTTCTTTCGTGCCTATAGAATATTGATCTTGGTTCAAACAGAGATGCCCAAGCAAGTCTTACTTTTTCTGCCAGGTTTGCTTCACCTTTGATATTTAAAAATGTCTCGTTCTGTCCAGCAAATGAATCTTCTTTTGAATCTTCTGATGTAGCAGAGGATCTAATGGCTACATAAGATGATGAGTCTATTTTGGAATAAAATCTAAAAAGTTCTTTTGTAATCTGCTCTGGAATTGGACTACTAGTAATAAGTCTTCTGATATTTTTTGCAACCTGAACAAGAGAATCAGTACTTTGAAAGTTAATAGAATCCAGCATATCTGCAATTCTTTTATCAAGCGAGTTTTCTTTAAGAAATAAGCGGTAGGAATTTGCTGTAATAACAAAGCCTGGGGGAACCGGAAAACCAGCAGAAAGCATTTCGCCTAAGTTCGCACCTTTACCACCAACAAACTTAGCATCATCCCGATCAACATCACGTAAAGATACAACCAAATCATGTGGTCTTACCATATATCCATGGTACAGGAAAATTTAGTTGCAATGCAAGCAAAGTTATATTATATTCAAACCAATGAAAGTAATAAAAACGAGTAGTGAACAAAATTTTGGAAATAGAAAAGGGCCAGAAGGAGAACCCATAAGTCCTCCATCCACCAGACATTATTCTCCTTTATTTGAAATTCCGACTACGCGCATTAACGATATTGGTGAAGTAGTAGATACAAGAACTAACCTTCCTATCGAATATTATCCAACCCATAGAGATCGCGAAGGCGGAACCTATGATGGAATGCTGAGTGATATTAAAAGGAGAGTTGAAGCATTTGCAGAACTTTCACCGAAAGAACAAGCTGAAAGACTTAGACTTGCTAAACATTGGGATACTCAAAGACTCAGACTTGGTATTAGTTTTAAAAAAATTTGGGATGAAACAGATATTGACAGAACGCATTTCAATATACTGAGAACAGGTTTACTTTCAGAAGATGATGAAGGTAGAAGAATCGAAATAGCGAGAATGAACTACCTCTTTGGAGAACCATCAAAAGACTCAAATACTACTTAGCCAGTTTTTCTTTGAAGTAGTCTACCCAAGGATTAATTGCAGGATTTTGTTCATTAAGTAGTGACAGGAAAAGGGTTAGATAGCTTCCAAATGCAAGATATTCTAGGAAGTCTTCGTAAATATTTGCACCACTTGTTTCATATCTATAAATTTCATGTCCATTTTGCTTTATTACATCCTCAGTTAGTTGCATTCTCTTTTTAATCTTTTCTGAATAGTTGGAAGAATTAATCATTATAAAAACTAGATTTGAATTCTTTGGGAAAGCCAGTCCCTCCATAAGATGATGATTAAGATCTGGAACTATATAAAAAGCAGAAAATGTCTTACTAGTTTCATTAAATTGGTTACGCATAATTAGTGCATTAGCTGTTAAGTGTTCTGCTCCAATTACAATTGGTAATTTATTCTGAAAGCCTGCTGCCTCACTCATTGCTTTTTGCTTAAGTCTATCCGATTCTTCTTTTAGCTTTATTAAAGCGCCGCCAATTTGTTCTACATCAAACTTTACGATCCCAATTTTTTGAAGAAGAGCAAGCAGCCCTACAATTGAGTAACCTCCACCGAGTCTAGGCACATTGGAAGGATTAAGTTTTCCGTCATAATAATATCCCGGAACATTGTTTTGATCAGCCCATTCTTTAAGCTTTCCACCCCGAGTCAGCGCAATCATTTTTGCACCTTTATCCAATCCCTCAGCAGCACAAGACAATGTTTCCTCAGTTGATCCTGATGCGCTAGTTAGAATTACGAGGGTATTTGAATCAACGTAAAGAGGTAGATGATAGTCACTAACTATTTCTAGAGGATATGGCATTTTATCACCTAATAAGGATTTAAAAACCAATGCTCCATACATTGATGCACCCATTCCACAACAGACAATTTTATTTATTCCACTAAAGTCTTGGGTAATATTAAGTGCTTCAACTTCTTTCCATGCTGCTTCCGCTTGCTCTGGAAGCATAAAAGTAGAACCATACGCACCTTGTGGATCTAATTTCTTAATTTCTTCAATATTTGTTAAATCAATCATATTGCTTTACTCCAAAGACCTAATCCGCCAAGACCCAAGAACTAAACTTCCCCTCGCTCCTTTTTTCTTTGCTCAGGTGTCTCATCTGGTCTCTTATAATCATCCTCTAAGCGAAGTGTTGTTCCCATTTCTGGAGTTGAAACCTCGATGATATCGCAGTCGGTTATCCCCACAAGCCTATGTTTTTGACCCAAAGCACAGGTGTAGCCCTGTCCCTTCTCCATTTCAGTTTCTATTATATTTCCATCCTTATCTTCCCAAATAATTTTTCCACGGCCATTCATAAGAAACCAACTCTCTTGTTTAGCATCGTGTACCTGAAGAGAAAGACGGGCACCCTCATTAACATGCTCAATCTTACCCATATAAGGAAGGCCCTCCGGCACCCAGTGAAGCTCATATCCCCAAGGCTTATCCACCTTTTTAACATAACCGTCATTGGAGAAATTTGATTTATCAATATTATTCAAATCCATAATTATTCTTTAGCGAGGGATTTAATTGTAGACATTAATTCATCGAAATTTTTTTGCATAACTTCTTTTTCATATGCCTCCACATTTAATCTCAGGAGTGGCTCAGTGTTCGAGGTCCTAACTGAAAATCTCCAATCAGGATAACTAATTGCGATTCCATCCATATCTTCAAGCTCTCCATCTTTGTATTTCTCTTTGAGTGCAGTAAGTATTTCCGGCGCATTTGATACTTCAAAATTGTTTTCTCCTGATTCATAACTTCTTCTATATTCTTCAACGATTTCTGAAAAAGGCTTTCCTTCACGTGATAAGACTTTAAGTACTGTAAGAATAACAGGCATTTGTGATTCAGCATTTCCTGTAGCTCTGAAGAAATAATGCGCGGATGACTCTCCAGCAAAAACTCCACCTGAATCATTCATTGCCTCTGTAATAAATGCGTGTCCTACTTTTGTAACCACCATTTTCCCACCTTTTTCTTCAATAATTTTTTTAGGAGTAAATAAGTATCTAATATCTACGTAAACTGTATCTCCCGGATTATCTTTAAGAAGTTCACTTGTAACAATTGATGTAATAATGGTTGGTGGAACAACGTTTCCTTTTTCATCAATAAAGAATAACCTATCTCCGTCTCCATCAGGTGCTAATCCTAAGTCAGCATGTTCTTCCACCACTTTCTTCTGAAGATCTACGAGATTTTTCGGCTGAAGAGGATCTGGCTGATGCGAAGGAAATGTTCCATCTAATTCCCAATTCATTTTGACGAGATCCTGAGGAACTTTATCAAACAACGCACCAATATATTGAGACCCCATTGCATTAGCTGGATCAACAACTATTTTAAATTTTTTGATTTCGGGATTTCCTACGATTTTTAAAGCATTTTCTACTTCATCTACGAGAACTCCATCCTTTTTAGTAACTGTTCCCCCAGGCACCTCTGGCATTGTTACTCCCTCCATAACCATCTGCTTTACCTCATCCATTCCAGTTGATTTACCAATTTTAATAAGCCCATGTGTTCCTTTCTTTACAAACTTAACTCCGTTATATTCTTTTGGATTATGAGACGCAGTTATTTGCATTCCACATTCATATCCATAATGAGATACTGCAAAATAAAACGTAGGCGTGGAAACCATCCCAATATCAATTACGTGTGCGCCTAACTTCACCAAAGTTTCTATAGCAACTTTGGTAAGAGACGGTGAGGAAGTTCTCATATCTGTTCCCACAACTATATCGAGAGATTTGTCTTCTGGTTGATCTTTTTTAAAAAAATTATAAATAGCCGTGACGATTACTTTAATCTTTTCCTCATCAATTTCCGTGGGATAGATTGCGCGGATGTCGTAACCCTTAAAAATATGTGGGTCGATATTCATGTAAGAGATACTATAAATCCGGTGATAGTATTATGTCAAGATGGTCAGCAAGCGACATGGTTAATCCACTAGTCCTCATTTTCTCATCAAGTTCAATCAATTCTAGAAATTTATCTTTTAATTCCTCTTCCGACCAAAGATTTGATTGGCTTCTAAGCTTTCCAAGCTGCCAAGACTGCATTTTTAAAAACTCAGAGAACGAGCCGTAATTTGAAGACTTCAAAGCTAAAAGCTGCCTCACTCTTTTAATTAATCCATAAAGTACTTGTTCTGCTTCAAGTGTTTTTAAAACCTCATGTAATAGGTGAACACTTTCTTTTGAGTTTGGAGAAAAACTATCTAAGAATGCAAAATAAAATTTTGGGAAGGAATAATTAAATTGCTTAATTGCTTTAAGTGCATTTTTAGTTTTGGTATCTAGGGTATCCCCTTCCCACAAAAATAAATTCAAGGTTTTGTCTGATTCTGTTTCTAGTATCTTCTCGTAAAATTCTTTTTGGGGCTTAATTTTAGAAAAATTCTCTACTACAACATTTCTTTCGACACTAAACAGATCTTTTGCAACAAATGCATCAAGAACTGTGGAAAGTTGAGCTTTTTTACCATCCAAACGAATAATATTTTTTTTACCAACTAGAAGATCCGTTAGTTTTTTTCTGGAGTTAATCTCATCTTCTCCTGCAATAAGATAGATCATAGAGTTACAATTCTAACAATTGGTTTTACATCTTTGAAGACCCAGAATCGTTCTACCATACAACTTCAGCACACTAGAACTGAGTGGGTCAGTCACAAAGCCACTTGCAATGTCTTTGAAGTTTGCTTTTGCAGTAATTATATTAAGGTTAGTTTTTTTAGCGATTATTGGCGAGGTAATTGGTTTCCCTTTTATCTTTGGTACAGAAGCGTAAGCCTTACCATAATCAGTAGGCTCATCCCCTTTATAGAAGGTGAATTTATCAAAAGGTCCGCCGTTTGATTCCAGCACAAACGGTGTTACTGCTATAACATTTGGATCTTTGCCCCATATATCTACCATGGCGGTTTTAAAGTAAGAAGCAATAACGCTCTGAGGTAAAACGCTCGCATTCCAACCAGTTTCCGTAATAAACACAGGCTTATCTACCCCAGCAAAACCCTTAACAAGGTTCATTTCAAATTTATACGTAGAAGTTCCTTCTTGTTTATTTTGACTTGGAGGTTCCGCAAAGTTAGGATTTGGATATGAATGAGAAGACAAACCATCTATTTTTTTGAATACATCTGGGTTGTGTTCTCCCATACGTCTAAGATAATTAAGATTATCCAAATATTTTACCCCGTCATTGGGCGAGGCATTATCTAGGCCCCCGGCAATAACAAAGAAGTCTTTATTTCTACTTTTGAAGGCATCAGCTGCGTAAGATACAAAGTCCGCGTACTCTTCTGGACTCGGTGCGTCTCCGCCCCATTCATCATACCTATTAACCTCATTGAACAATAAAACGTACCTATTTTTGGTAGGCCATTGAAGCGAATTTAGAAAGTTAGCAAAATCTACAATATCGTAATCATCCGGCTTTCTCCATACGCTTGTGTTTTGATAATAAGGCTCTGTAGCGATTCTAATAATTGGTATTAAATGGTCGCGAGCGGCATCATTCATAAATTCTTGCCACTTATCTATATCACGGTCTCCATACTGGATTGGAATTGTTACATAACCCCAATCTCCACCTGTTGAATCCACCAACTTTGCTGCCTTATCTAATTCCGTAGGAAAAAGTATATGAATACCAAAAATATTGTTTGGGCGAGTTGTTGGATTGTAGATTGCAAAGACATCACCAACAGAGGAAAATACAATCAAAAAGGATATGATTAGGGCAAGTATAACTTTCATGAGAGTGTCCTATTTTAACTTATTTTTAACCCAAATGGAAGCTAATTTGACAAACGATAGGTCAGTCTGCTAAAGTACGAGCTAGTTCTTTGAAAAAGTGGAATATTTAGTCTGAGCGCGTGGCCCGCCATAAGGCGAGGATACGAGGAAGAGGGGTCCCGATTAATCGGGACAATCGAACCTTCGATCAAAAATCGAAGAGCATCTGCGGAAACCCTCTGGTTGAGTTGTCAACCAAAAATTAATTCTTAAACTTTTGTAGTAATACAGAATTTAGAGGAATTAATAACAATCTCCACTTTATTCTTCAAGAACTACTCGATTAATTCACCAAGTTCTAATTAATCAAACCAAGTTAAAATTTGAAATTAGATAAATGGTTTGAAAATTATTACTTGATAATTGATTATTAATTTAAATTATGTGCGGTATATTTGCCTATATTGGTAGTAAAAACGATGCAGCTAAAACTGTATTGAGTGGGTTAAAAACTCTGGAATACAGAGGCTATGATTCGTGGGGAATAGCCGTTAAAAAAGGTGATAGACTTGAATTTGAAAAGCATGTAGGAAAAATCGGAGACGCAAAAACAGTTTTACCCGAAAGCAATTTAGGAATTGGACATACTCGCTGGGCAACTCATGGTGGAGTTACTGACACAAACGCTCATCCTCATCTTGACTGCAATCATGAAATTGCAGTTATTCACAACGGTATAATTGAAAACTTCCAAGAACTGAGAGCTGAATTAACTAAAAAAGGTCATAAATTCTTGTCTGAAACAGATACGGAAGTTGTTACTCATTTAATTGAAGAATATGCAAAGACCGAGGAGTTTACAAAATCAGTTCGTCTTGCTTTTAATAGACTTTCAGGAATGAATGCCGTTGTTGCGATGAATGGAAAATCAGAAGAAATAGTTGCTGCTAAAAACGGCTCTCCTCTAGTTGTTGGAATTGCAGACGATGGTTACCTTTTAGCATCAGACGCTGCTGGAATATTAAGATACACAAAGAAAGTTCTTTTCCTAGAGGATCACAGAATGGTCACACTCAATAAGGATCTAAAATTGTTTGAACTGCCAGAAGGAAAAGAGGTTGAGCCAAAAATAGAAACCCTCGATTGGGAGTTTGAAGAAGCAGAGCTAGGAAAATACAAACACTTCTTCATCAAAGAAATTCATGAAGAACCAAGAGTCATAAATAATATAGCTTTAAATGGAATTGATAGCGCAAAAACTCTTGCTAAACTCATAGAAGAAGCTACAGGGACTTTCTTAATTGCTTGTGGATCAGCTTCTTATGCTGCAACAGGAGCTGTTTATTTATTCTCAAAAATTGCCAAAAAACACGTAAACTTTGCGGTTGGATCCGAATTCAAGTACATAGAAGACTTTATTATTCCACAAACTCTAGTTATACCAATATCTCAAAGCGGAGAATCAATTGACGTAATTGAACCCACCACCAAAGCCAAAAATGAAAAAGGTGCGAAAATTGCATCGATTGTAAACGTTTTAGGTTCTACTCTTTACAGACTATCTGATTTCAACTTCCTACTTGGAACAGGACCAGAAAAAGCCGTTGTTGCTACAAAAAGCTTTAGCGCCATGATTGCAGCAGTTTTACTTACTGCATATTCACTAGCTGGCCAAGCAAAAAAAGGACAAGAGCTTCTAACACGCGCAGCAACAAACGTTACTCAAATTCTTGGAGAAACATACACTCAAATGGTTATAGAAGTTGCTGAAAAATTAAAAGATAAGCAGCACATCTATATTATTGGAAGAGGAGTCTCTTATTTGGCAGCACTTGAGGCAACTCTCAAGATAAAAGAAGCAACATATATTCATGCGGAAGCTTTTCCAGGCGGAGAATTGAAGCATGGAGTTATTGCACTCATTGAGAAAGGTACACCATGTATTGTATTTGCGCCCAATGATGAGACATATGATGAAATTGTTTCTAATGCGCAAGAAATAAAAGCCAGAGGTGGACATATCATAGGTATCGGACCAAAAAACAATGAAGTTTTTGATGATTTCCTGGAGACAGATGACATTGAAGAAGCAACTCTTCTTCCTCAAGTAACAGTTGCGCATATGCTGGGATATTATCTAGCTCTAGCAAAGGGAGTTCCAGACCCAGACAAACCTCGCAATCTTGCAAAATCAGTAACTGTAAAATAGCAGTTCGTCATTCGCTTGTCGGAGCTCGTTCAAAAAAGCGGTTTTAATTTAAAACCCTAGCTCATTCCTGTATAATTAGCTTCATGAAAAACTTTTGGCAGGAACTTCCAAAACCTATTTATGCCCTGGCTCCTATGGAAGCTGTTACAGATACTGTTTTTAGAAGAATTGTTGCATATTGTGGTAGACCAACAGTATTTTTTACAGAATTTACAAATGTAGACGGATTGTTTTCCAAGGGTAAAAAAGAGGTGGAACACCGTTTACTTTTTACTCCCGATGAAAAACCCCTTATAGCACAACTATGGGGAATGATACCTGAGAACTATACCAAAGCTGCGGAATTAGTGGCAGAAATGGGATTTGATGGAATAGATATCAATATGGGATGTCCAGAAAGATCTGTAGTAAAAAGAGGAGCTTGTGCTGGACTTATAAATAATCCTGAACATGCCGGAGAAATAATAAAAGCGGTAAAAAAAGGTGCAGGGAACCTTCCAGTTTCTGTTAAAACAAGAATTGGGGTAAAAGAAATAGTAACCGAATCTTGGATAAGCTTTTTACTAGAACAAGATGTAGCAGCCTTAACTGTTCATCTAAGAACTGCTCGTGAAATGTCTAATCCTCCACCCCACTGGGAAGAACTACCAAAAATAGTTGATTTAAAAAATAAAATTAATCCAAACACAATACTTTTGGCAAATGGAAATATAGAAAGCTTAACTGAAGCTAATGAAAAAGTTAAGCAGTATGGAATAGATGGTGTAATGGTGGGACGCGGAATATTTAAAGATCCTTTCCTTTTTGACGGAAAGAAAAAACTTGATGAGATGTCACTTTCAGAAAGATTAGATCTTCTTATGACGCATGCTACCCTCTTTGATGAAACCTGGAATAACTCAAAACACTTTGCGATCTTGAGAAAATTCTTTAAGATCTATACACTTGGTTTACCAAACGCTCATGAGGTAAGAGAAAAATTGATGAATACAAATAATATAGACGATGTTAGAGAGATAGTTAAAACATTAACAAGTTAAAACATTAAAAGATTATGAAATTTACACGACCATTGCCAAGGCAAATAAAATTTACAAAAGAAGGACTTGAGAGTCTCAAAGCTGAATATAATACTCTTCTTGAAAAACGACCAGCAGCAGTTCTCGAACTCAAAAGAGCAAGAGAAATGGGAGACCTTTCTGAAAATGGATTATACAAAGCAGCCCGTATGAATTTGTCCTCTATTGACGCCAATTTAAGGCGCATGAGCAGGATGATCAAGCTAGCTGATGTTCAAGACTCTCCAACTGATTCTATTGGAATTGGATCAAGAGTTGTTGTTGAGCAAAATGGCGAAGAAGTAGTTTATTCAATTGTCGGAGATTACGAAGCAAATCCTTCTGAGAAGAAAATTTCATCCTTCTCCCCAATCGGCAGAGCATTAAGTGGTAAAAATGTGGGTGAAATTGCTTCTATTCAAACTCCAAAAGGCGAGTTGAAAATAAAAATTCTAAAAACTCTCTAGTTCCCTTGTGGTGAACTATCATTGTAGGCTTTTTGCACTTGTTGAGTAGCTGGATTATAACATCCTGGATAAAGAGAACTCGGAACCTGATATTTCTCCATGTCAGAACACATTGGGAAATCTTGTCCAGTCCAAATAGTTCTCCATTCACCATCAGCCTTTTCTGCAAGCCATTGCCAACCGCCATCTGCTGAGACTGAACCAGAAGCATAATCTCCATCAATCTGGGCTACCCTAAAAGTAATGGGAGCAGAAGACTCTTTCTTTTGTTCCAAGTAAACATTGTTCAATTGCTTTTGCAACTCAGCCTGCTTTTGGTCTATGGTTCCACAAGTTATATAACCGAATGGGTCTGATTGCTTTGCAACATGAGATAAGCAATATACATCTTCCATTTGATATCCATAAGTTGAGTAATAATAGTTACTATCTGATGCAATCGTAATTGTATTCTTCTTATTCTTTGAAAAGCCAGTGGAAGTGAAATAATTTGAGATTTGGCTCTGAAGGTTACTAACAAATTGTGTATTAACTTTATCAAGATCGTCTGTTGTAAAGTTACCATACTTTCCTACCCCATTTATCCCATTTGTTCCGAGAAGAATTTGCTTCCCAGTTAATGGAACACGTTTTCCATCAGGCATAATCCAATCATCATATTCATAATCACGAGGAGTAGCATTTGCATTTAGATATTGAGACAAACCATTCAAAGTGCTTTCTTCCACCTGAATAGGATTAGAGTCCATTTTTTGAACTTTGTGATTTAGGAACGAAGTATATAAATAAAGTAAAAAGCCAAAAATAATGAAGCCAAAAACTGCATAAATTAACTTTTTATTCTGTTTCTTTTTCTTTTTTGCCATAAATAAAGTCTGACAGTAAAAAGAATTGCTGTCAAATGTCTGAATTTAGACCATCATCACCCTATAGTATTGACTGTGGAGTGCTTTTATTCTATAATTTAGGCATGTCAGGCGAATATCCAGATCAAGGAAATCACCTTGAAGCCCTTACAATCAAAAATAACCTTGCCGTACATGAAAGATTGTCTTTGTTACTTAAAGTGTATGACTCCATATCTTTAGTATATGAAGGCACAAATGTTAATCAACAAGTCTATATTAAAGACATGACCCATTTCATTCCCTTACCTCTCTTACATGAAGTAAATTTAGAGGGTGAAGTTTTAGGCATAGGCCATCCAGGAACAGGACACGGTGAGGATACCCCAAACGACACATACTACCTTTTTGATGCATTTGGAAATGCCAAAAAATACAAAGACGACACAGGCGCACTTTTAGCTTATGAGCTAGGTATAGATGCTAGAAGTAGAATGTCAGCATTAAATTTTACCGAGATGGGTGAAAATGAATATGAAGCAGCAGGAACTCTAATTGGATATGTTGAGACAGGAAAAGTATCGTTAGACTTGGCGTATGGAGATGTATAAGTTCGAATGATAAAATTATCACATGAAGAAAGTTATATTAGTTCATGGTTGGACAGGTACTCCTCATAGTGATTGGCTTCCATGGCTCAAAAATGAGTTAGAAGAAAGAAATTTTGAAGTTATTGTTCCTCAATTACCCAATACCGATTATCCACATATAGATACGTGGGTACCAGCTCTTGCAGCTGCAGTTGACAAACCAGGCGTAGATACTTATTTTGTAGGCCACAGTATGGGTTGCCAAACCATTGCAAGATATCTAGAAGGCCTAAATGATGGGATAAAAGTCGGTGGAGTTGTTTTTGTGGCGGGATTCTTTAAAAGACTAACAGAAATTGATGAAGAAGATAAAGATATAGAAATTGAATGGCTATCTGCTCCAATAGATCTTTCTAAAGTAAAAGAACGCATTTCAAAAAGCGTTGCTATCTTTTCTGACAATGACAAATTTGTACCAGAAGATAATATTGATGATTTTAGAGATAAATTAGGATCAGAAATAGTAATCGAGCATAATATGCACCATTTTAATCAAGGTGCGGGAATCAGAAAGGCTCCAATAGTCCTCACAAAACTTTTAGAAATTTGTAAATAATTAATTGACTATAAGATAAGTGTGTCGAATATCCAAATATTGATTGACTGAACATAAAATACACCCTATAATACATATAGACTAGGTACTCTAGGATTAAATGCTAACCTTAAAAGCTAAGGCTAATCGCTTATTCCATAGAAACCTACTTACCTCCTAAATACAACTCACTGCGAAATGACATCTTGTATGTCGTGAAGCAGGCGTTTGTATTTATAGGGTTCAGTTTTATCAAAACACATCACATGTGTTCGCACATTGAAAACAGAGAAAGGTAAAAAACGAAACACAAAAGTCTCGTTACCCCGCTCCACTCACCCAAATCCGGCAGCTGGTTATTGAAAGAAAGCGAGAAGAATGAAAACCGATCGGTGGCTTATAGCAACAATTGCCTTCTCTATCCTCGCGTCACTTGTGAGCTTTGCGTACATTTTTCATCAGCACGAGGTAACAACCTTTGCTGATGCACGCTCAAGGCTCATCATCGCACGAGGTGTAGTTGACAGCCTAAATCCGGGAATTGAACAAACGGGAGCCCCCTGGCTTCCTACTCAGCTCCTGGCTACGGCGATGACAGCAAAAATCAACTTCATGTACAAATCCGGTCTCTCCGGTGCTCTTGTTTCCATGATCTCCTTCGTTTGTATGTCGTACTTTTCATACAAGCTCTCAAGGCTTGTTTTTGAAGATAGTGCGGCAGCCTTTATAGGAGTGATTGCGATGGCAGGCCCTAATGTCTTGTACATGCAGGCCGTACCTATGGCAGAGGTGCCTTTTCTGGCCTTTCTGTCCGGCTCGTTTTACTACTTGGCACGTTTTCTCTACAAGAAGGAAGCCGGCAATTTTCTTGCAGGTATATTCCTTGCGGGCGCCATGATGACGCGATACGAAGGATGGATAATCTTCTTCGCGTTCTCGGCAATCGTTGGGATTTCTATCTGGAGGCAAAAAGAGTCGACTCTAGCTGAGGTCATCTTCTGGATGACGCGGTTCGCACTGTGTCCAATCGTCGTTGTACTAGTCTGGTTTATCTATAATCAGGCGATTCTCGGCGACTGGCTTTATTGGTATCACGGACAGTATGCTGCAGCAGCATACGCAGGAGCAGCGGGGAGCGGCAATCTAACAACTGCTGGTAAGCCATTTCTGTCTCTTGAGACATTTGGGCTAACGACGCTAGACAGTCTGGGCTATATAGTTTCAGCCCTAACGGTTCTTGGCGTACTCTCGTTTGCTTTCTTTAAAACGCAAGGCATGGTCAAAATCCTTGCCTTTTCGCTACTGCTTCCTTTCCCCATTTTTGTCCTGCTAACCTATCAAGGTGGGAGCGTAGTCATACTGCATCCTGTCTTAATGCGCGGGGCAAACTGGGGAACACGGTACGGAATAACCATGTGTCTTTCTGCGAGTTTCTTTGTGGGCTATCTTGCTCACTTTTCTCGCCGTCTACGTATTCAAGCTCTGCTCGTTCCACTTATCGTTGCCTCATTCGTTTTCACGATCCATACTGGCGTCATCTCCTACAAAGAGGCGACGGAGAGTAAATCGGGAGAACAAGCGGCGATTCTTAGAACTGCAGGAGATTGGCTTGCCACACACTATGATGGCGGACATATCCTTATGCAGAGAGGCAACAATACAGACGCGTTTTACGAACTCACCAAGAACATCAAATCACGTCATGTGGTCCATGAAGGAAACAGGGACTACTGGAAGGACTCTTTCAAAAACCCAGTGGGTAACCGTTGGATCTTTATGAAAGAGGCCGGAAGTGATGCAATCTACGGAAAGTACGAAAACTCCCCGGTTATTGAAGACAGGTACACTCTCGTCTTTCAAGCACCAGGAGTGAAAATCTACCAACTGAAAGAAATGGAAGCTCTCAGTGGAAAATAGGCAATCATTTCCTACATGGAGAGATAGCGCCCAGGAGACATTCACGAAGTGGCAGGTTGCAACTCTGCTTCTGCTTGTTATTCTTCTGGCATCCGGCATAGCTCTCAGCGGCGCAAGTCTGACACAAGTTCTAACACTTGCTAACTCGCTGATGACAATTCTCTATTTCACCTCTCTTTGCTACTCGTTTTCGATCATTTTGGCCTCGATGCCAACGGTCGATGATGCTTGGGAAGGTGAGGAAAAGATAGTCATAGCTAAGCCGCCCGGCGTAATCACTTTCACGCCTGAGGAGCTGGAAAGCATCGACGAGCGCTCTCTCCCAATCGTCACGATTCTCCTCCCAATGTTTAATGAGGGTGACTTAAATGGCGAAAACAACGTTGTTCGTCCTCTCATAAAACACCTCCAACTACTTGATTACCCGAAGGAGAAAATAGACATCATCTTTCTCTTAGAGGAAGAGGATGAAGCAACGATCGCAGCGGTCAAACGACAACTTACCTCGCTTAACGCTTGGAACGTGTCACGTATTGAAATCGTACCGCAAGGAGAACCACAAACCAAGCCTCGAGCCTGCAATTATGGCCTGAGCCTTGCTCGTGGCGAGCTCCTGGTTATTTTTGATGCAGAGGATGAACCGGATCCAAAACAGCTAAAAAAGGCTTTTTTGGCTTTTGGTAAAGCTTCGCCATCAACAGTTTGTGTTCAGGCAATGCTTGAGTACAAAAACCCAAATACCAACATTCTCACTGCGTCCTTTACAATTGAGTACTGGACCCACTTCTGGATGACACTTCCTGGATTTAGCAGATTAGGACTTCCCGTACCACTGGGAGGAACCTCTAACTACTTCAGGACTGAGTTTCTCAGAAAAATCGGCGGTTGGGACGCCTACAACGTGACCGAGGACTACGAGCTAACACATGCGATCGCCGGCGAAAAAGGTAACATCGCCATGATGGACAGCTTTACGCGGGAAGAGGCTACCAGCAAAATCAAAAGTTGGATTAAGCAACGCTCTCGCTGGACTAAGGGAAGGCAAGTAACCTTCTTTGTCAGCATGCAGCACCCGTTTCGTTTTGCCAGACGTCTTGGACCCAAGAAATTTTTCTCCTTTGCTATGGAAGCTGGAGTTGTTCCGATCCTAAGCTTAGTGAGTCCTATTTATTGGGCCATGATGGGCATATATATTGTCACGGGCGCCAAGCTCATTGACAAGATTTATCCCCAGCCAATCTACTACCTCGGGCTCGTGTCTCTCATCGGTGGCTGGACAGGGTTCTTAGCAATTGTGCTTCTCGCCGCACAAAAAAGAGAGCTATACAAAGTGGCGCTAATCGCGTTTCTTTCCAAACCAGCCTACTCCATCCTGCAAAGCCTTGGCCAAATTATGGGCACATACGAGCTGATCGCCAAGCCTCACTACTGGCACAAAACGACCCATGGTCTCGATGCGAACCTTAACGCCCGGCACACTTTATCGCTGGACGAAGCAAACATCGATGGCTAAACCTTTCTCAAACTGAATTATCCAAGAGCGGTGGTCTTTCGATTTATCGATAGACAAGCGTTTTGGGACTATTCCGAGAAAAAAGTGTTAGTTTGATTAAGTCAAACCCTCTTTGGAATAATTCCAAAGCTGCACACCGCTCTTTTCTCGTATTAAAAATGTTATTTAGTGGATATGTAAGGGGCAAGTTGTGAACCTACGCCCCAAGATGTTTCTAAAGCTTTAATAGGTTCTGTCGATCGCACATCAAATGTTTGCGTCATTGGTGACCTTTTTTGTAGAAAGGTAACAATATATTTCTCTCCGATTTTTATATAATCGGTACTCTTTAAGTTTGTTCTAACTAAACCCAATTCACCTACACCAGACGATTCAAGAATTTTGCCATTTCTATCACTAAGTGAAGTTGACTTACTAAATGTAATCGCTAGATTTACTTCTCCACCGGTATCTTCCATATTTAGCCCTAAGGAGAGACCAAATTCATTTCCAATAATCATAGTACTACCCTCAGGCACATATTTATTTCCACTCTGCACCAACCTTACGCGTTGTTTAAAAGGATATTTGGCATCTAGCTCGCTGATAACTGTATTTTCCATAAGGCTAAATTATAGCTTACTTGATGGTTGTTGTCAAACTATAGGATGATAAGTATGACTGTTTAGATACAAAAAATCCCTCGCTCTGGAGGGATATTTTTTTGTGACGCCAATGGGATTCGAACCCATGATTACAGGGATGAAAGCCCTGTGTCCTAGGCCACTAGACGATGGCGCCATAATCATTAGATAGTATGTGAGCCGACTGGGATTCGAACCCAGAACCAAAAGCTTAAAAGGCTTTTGCTCTACCATTGAGCTATCGGCCCATGCAATTCGCATGAGCGATCCTAAATTTTACCAAAATGACAGCCTGTAAAGCAACAAGGACGAGGCTGATATGTCAAAAAGCATTGACAAGATAAGATTTTTTGTGTTACTTTTGGGTTAGTTCGAGATCTTTTATAAGATTGGAGGTGATATTATGCAGTTTGAAAACGTAAATCAAGTATTTACGGCTACTTTAAACGATACGATTGCGACAATTGCCCTTTTTGTTCCCCGCTTTCTAACTGGATTAATAGTTCTTTTAATAGGCTTAATTATTGCTTCACTTGTAAGGCAAATTCTTATTCAAATCTTTAGATTTGTAAGATTAGAAGATTTGTTAGAAAAATACGGAGTTCCAGAAACGCGAGGAAAAGATGGTGTTTCTTGGACAAACTTATTAGCTGAGCTAGCTCGTTGGTTTATTATTATTCTTTTCTTAATACCAACCTCAGACATTTGGGGACTTGGACAATTTGTAGTAATCCTAAACAACTTCTTAGCATTCTTGCCAAACGTAATAGTAGCTGTATTATTACTTTTAGTAGGTTTTGTTGTAGCAAAATTAGTTTATGATTTGCTTCTTGCAACAGTTAGTGGTGTTTCAAAAGAATCAGCAAAAACAATTGCAATTATTGGTAGATACACGGTTGTTGTTTTTGCCGTTCTAATTGCCTTAAATCAACTTGGAATAGCAAGTGATTTGATTAGAATTCTTTTTGCTGGAATTGTGGCAATGGTAGCTTTAGCCGGAGGATTATCATTTGGTTTGGGAGGAAAAGACGCCGCTCGTGAGGTATTAAATAAGCTTGCAAAGAAGCTTTAATAGTAAAACATCTCGTTAAAACTTGAAATCAAACTCAAGCGTTTGCGAGATGTTTTCTTTTGAAAAACTATTGAGGGTTGGATATTTGCTTAATAAGCTTTACAATTTCACCAACTGGTAGGCCTTTTGGATCATTGCCTACATTATTAAAAGTAACTTTATCCCCGCTTGAAATAATTATGTCTAGATTTGGTGATTTGTTGCACTGATTTCTACAACCACTCCCTGTTAATTCTACGCCATCAATATCTTTAACAGACTCTGCGAATTGTTGACGCATATTTTTCC
>DASZYA010000044.1:0-14522 GCA_035545675.1 Patescibacteria group bacterium | reverse complement strand
AGATATTTTTGTCTAATTTTTTCTGGATTATCAAAGAAAAATTTCTTATCAACAACTTCTTGATATAGGTCTTCTTTTACTTTCATAAGGTTGTCATAAAAAGTTGTTTTAAGAGAAGAGATGGTTACTTCATCACCATCTTCAAATAGTCCATCCATTAGATCTTTTTCGTATTTATAGAGTTTTGAGATATCTTTATTTTGTTTTTTTAATTTATAGTCTACTTTTCCAAACAGCCATTTTTTTGGAACCTCTGTAATTTTTATAAAGCCCCTACTTGCCAAATCAATAATAGTTGAAGTCACATCTAGCGTGTCAGCCTTCTCATCAATCAAAACACCAATAATTGCCGGAGGTAAATTTTCCGGTGGAGTAAATTCAACAATTGTTGGTTCATTACCGGACAAAAGTGGTTTAGCGTCTCCTTTATTATTGTTTTTGTATCCACTGATTCCGCTAGACCAATAGTCTCTACCGTACTTTAACCATAAGAAAAATATTGTTCCAAGACCGGCTAGTAAACTTAACCCAAAGGTTAATTCTGATGGGAAGCTAAAGATTTTGTCTAAAAATGTTTTGGGTTTTGGGACATTTATAATCGTCACCACTCCTTTTTTGAGTCCTACCACAATAGATATTCCATAGCTTGGATACAGCGTATTTTTATTAGAAAAAGTTACGTAATTAGAGCTGATGTTGGTGTTGCAGAGATTTGTTGATCCAGTGGGTCCTTCGTAGCACTTCGCATTTATTATTGATCCGTCTGGCGCATTAACTCTAACTTTACTGGCAAGAATTTGTGTCTCCCAATTATTTCCGGTTGCATTCCAATAGAGCTCATCATGGTCTTTGTATGGTAATATAACCCCGGAGACTGTGTATCTTATTTCATATGTGTGGACTCCTGAGATAGTTTTACCCGCGTCTCCTATTTTTAAAGTCAGGTTATGTCCATCGTGTGTAATCTCTGTTGTTGCTTTTTTTGAGTCTTGGAGAACATCAAGATTATCTATATTTGTATATGTGGTTTTATCCCCATTTTCATAAACATACGGAATGTATCTGAATATTCCGTGTTTGTCCAGGTTGCCAAAATCTACACCTATTATCTCATCAACTTGAACTTGCCCATTTTTTAGAATATTGATATTAGAGTCAAAATTATTAATAACCCATGAGTCTTGGGCGAAAGCAGAGCTCACTAAAAACTTAAAACTAAAAACTGAAAATAGAACTAAATATAAGACAAAAAATAATTTTTTCATGAGTTTATGATGTTATTTTAGCATGTATAATTATTTTGTGATTAAAAATATTACAAAAAATATAATTCTTGCAAGAAATATAAAGAAGGCTAACTCACTTATTGATAAGAGCGTTGGGATGATTAGCAGGGATAATAGTGAGGGAATCATCTTTAAAACCCGTTTTGGAATTCATACATTCTTTATGAGAAATCCAATTGATGTAATTATTTTGGACAATAAGAACATTGTTAAAAAAATAAAAACTATCTATCCTTGGAATGTTTTTTTCTGGAATCCAAAATTTTATCAAGTTATTGAGCTACCCAAAGATACAATTAGTAATACGAAAACTGAAGTTGGAGATAAGTTAGATTTTTAGTTCATCCCTTTTGAAGGGCTGGCCAGTTAGATAGCAAATAAAAAGAAGAATAACTGTTGCGCCAAAGAAAAAAGGACCAAAACCAATTAGTGTATCTTTCAGGGAGTGAGACATGCTATTAATCCTAATAAATTCATAAATTAAGAATGCAAAATAGATAAGTACAATAATCCAACCAGCAACTGTTGTTGGATAATAACCTACTCCTCCACGTGAACCAAATAAATATTTTCTCTGAGCCACGAATATATGATATCATGTTTAGACTGTTATGAAGAATATCCTAAAAATAATCAAAATTTCAAAACCACTTCATTGGCTAGTTTTATTGATTGGATGCCTCATTGTATTAAGTTCAGTTTTAGAACTCGTTGCTCCAATATTGTCAAAATCTATAGTTGATGTAATTACAGCAAAGCTTTCGGGTCACCCTGCAGACCTTTATAGGCTCATAGAGCTAATTGTCATTGCATTTTTGGCAAATCTGGCTGGAATTATAGTTGGATCAGTTTCCGATCGCCTTGGTGATCATTTTGCTGGAGAATTAAGACGTTTTCTAACGGAAAAATTTTATGACAAAGTTTTGACTCTTCCTCAAAGTTATTTTGACGGCCAAATATCTGGGAAAATCATTAATCAGTTAAACCGCGGTATCCAAACAATTTACGGATTCTTAAATGGAGCGTCAAACTTTATGATTCCAATGCTTGTTCAAAGCACCTTAACTATTGCAATTCTTGGTTATTACAATCTTCCGATAGCAGTTTTCATGTTTATGCTTTTCCCAATTTACATTGCTCTTTCTTACTACTCAACACTAAGGTGGGGCAAATTTGAGGCGAAGAAAAACATGATAGAGGATGTAACACGCGGAAGAATAAATGAAGTAATTTATAATATTCGTTTGGTAAAAGGATTTACCAATGAAAAGAAAGAATATTCAACTGTCTCAAAGAATCTAAAGGAAATAAATAGACTATATGCAGACCAAAGTACCGGCTATCATCTATTTGATTTTGCCCGTAACTTATCGCTCATCATAATAATTTTTATTGTTAATCTAATTGTTTTTTACAATACGTATATAGGTGTATTAACTATTGGAGAAATGGTTTTGATTTTGCAGTTAGTTAACCAGGTTAGGGTTCCACTTTTTGCAATGTCATTCATACTTACGCAGATTCAACAGGCAGAGCAGGGTGCAAAGGAATATGTTGAAATTCTTAATTTAGTTTCAACAGAGAATTACAACGAGAAAGTAGACTTTGAGAAAATCACGAAACCAAAAATTGAATTTAAGGATGTTTCTTTTGCGTATGAAGAGGGAGATAGTGTATTAAATGATGTTTCATTTACAATAAATTCGAATGAGAAAGTAGCTCTCGTTGGACATAGTGGTGCTGGTAAATCAACAACCGTTAATCTCATTATGAAGCTATATAAGCCAACAAGCGGAGAAATATATCTAAAAGATGAGCCATATAGTGACCTTTCCCATCAGTCTATCAGGGGGAATATTGCGCTGGTTTTCCAAGAAAATGAATTATTCTCATCCACTGTAAGGGAAAATGTTTTGTATGGAAGAGAAGATGCAACAGAAAAACAAATTATTGCTGCTCTTAAGGCGGCAAATGCTTATGATTTTGTTAAAAAACTTCCAAAAGGTTTGGACTCAGAAATTGGAGAACGAGGAGTAAAGCTATCCGGAGGACAAAAACAAAGAATTCAAATAGCTCGGGCAATCTTAAAAGATGCACCTATTTTAATTCTTGACGAGGCAACTTCATCGCTCGATGCTAAAAGTGAGCATGAAGTCCAAGTCGCTTTAGAGAATTTAATGCGAGGAAGACTAACTATTATTATTGCTCACAGATTTTCTACTATCCAAAATGTAGATCGCGTGATAGTAATTGAAAATGGAAAAATATCAGCTGATGATACACCACAAGCACTATCAAAGAAAAAAGGATTATATTCAGAACTTCTTCATTATCAGGTTGAAGGAAACAAAAAGCTTCTTGAGCAATTTGATATTTATTAAACAGTTTATAGTTTATAGCTTATTGATTGTTAATTAATAACAATATATAATCGTCTAATGCCAACAAGAAAAACTAAAACAAAGACCCCTGCTAAAAAAGCTGTAGTTAAAAAAACTACTACCACTCCAGCAGCAAAATCTACTCCTCAAAGTTCAAAGAATTTAGCATCAAAAATTAATATGAAAGGCGTCGTGATAGCAGTTGTTGTTGTATTAATAGTTTTGGCTCTTGGTTATTTTAAAAAAGAATTTGTTGTTGCAACTGTTAATGGACAACAAATTAATAGAATAGAATTAATTCAAGCCCTGGAGCAGCAAGATGGACAGAGTGTTTTAAATTCTCTAATTTCTCAAACTCTTATAAATCAAGAAGCGAAAAGAAAAAATATTAAAGTGAGTGACCAGGAGATAAATGATGAGATAAAGAAAATTGATGCTTCGGTTACTCAGCAGGGAGTAACACTTAGTGATGCACTAAAACAAAGAGGTCTTACAATGGCAGACCTAAGAAAACAGGTAAAAGATCAACTTATAAGTAACAAATTAGTAGATGCAAGCAATATAAAAGTATCAGATAAAGAGATCAATGATTACATTGAGCAAAATAAGGCAATGATTCCGGCAGGATCAGACATGACTCAGGTAAAAGCGCAAGTTAAGCAACAGTTGCAACAAGATAAGGTAACAGAAAAACTTCAAACATTAGTCCAAGAGCTTCAGCAAAAAGCAAAGATCACCTACTAACTTCGTCTGATATTTGTTAACAGTCTATGGTTAATTGTTTATAATTTCGTGTTGTCGAGTTGATTTAGTTGTCTGTTGCTTGCCCTGAGCTTGCCGAAGGGTTCCATCTCTTGAGAGTTGAAATAATCTCCCGAGCTTGTTTTTCTGCTTGGTCTCTATCCATTCCCTCATTATCAATTAGGTTTGCTGCCATTCTCCCCATCATGTCTTCTTGGCTAATATTCGGTTCAAGAAAATCACCGTTTTCAAAACAAAATTTACAGTAATCGCTACTTGGGGATTCATCAGTGTTCGTTCCATAAATTCCTACTTCAAGTAATCTTCCGCAACTTTGGCATTTTGGGCGTTCGTCCATTTATATAAAATCGTCCTCTTTTTTAGTACTCTTTTTTATTGAGGTGCCAGCTGAATAGTTAGTTGCCGTATGGGGTTTTGTTTTTGAGTGAGGTATTGGGGTAGGAAGCTCTGTAACCATTCTTTCTGCAAGAGATTTATTTGCTCTTCCAAGCTGTTCCATAATTGATCTTTCAATGTATCCCGTATCAATCCTATCAAGCATTTTATCAAGTTGTGGATCTGGCTTTTTGATTCCCATTTCGCGTCTTATATCTGCTAACACTTCAAGAATCTTTGTTATCTCCTCTTCTGCAATTAAATTAACTCCAAGGTGAACCTCATCTCTAATTGTTGAAATATAAGAGGATCTGTTTTGAGATACAAGTACAAATATTGATAAAAATATAGCCTCAAGTGATACTACCATTGTTAGGAAACCAAAAGGATACGGATCAAACGGTTTAATTATTTCTGAGACTAATCCTACATTTATTACTATCCATGCCGCAAAAAATAATACATGGAAAATTAGAAACGGGGTTGACCCACAAAAAGTTGTAAGATCATCTGCGACTTGTGTTAGAAAAGATCTAGATCTAAGAGACTTTGCCTCAAAAGATTTAAAAAATTTTCTTCTATTTTCTGTTTGTTTAAGAGAGGCGGTCATAATTTAAATTATCATATTCATTTAACCTCGTGCAATAAGGATTACACAACTCTTACTTTAATATATCCGGCTTTTGTCTTTTAAGTTTTAGATTGATTTTATGAGTAAAACTAAAAAGAAGAAGCCTTATTACGGAAAAAAGGGGGGAAGCGCTACCTATAATGATGAAATTCAATTTGATCTTAAGACGACTCTTAAAAAATTAAAAGACTATTACAAAGGTAAGACTTCCGGCTAATCTTCTACAATACCTTCTTCTAGGAGATCTTGGTTTCTATCCCCGAGTGTTGGAATTATTCCTTGGAGCTCTCCATATAACTGAGAAACACTTGAATCAAGTCTTTTTAATTGAGTCTCTCGTCTTTTCCATCTGGTTTGAGTAAGTCTAATTTCTGAATCAAGATCTTCCTTCATTTGCTTTACGGCTTCATCATGTGCCTCAATTTTATGCCGGAAGGCATCACTTGTTATGTAATTAAATATTTCTCTTAATTCTTCATCTTCATGGTTAGTTGATGATTTAACGGCTGCAACTTTGAACAAGAGGTATCTTACAATTCTTGCAACGTGAAGCGCAAAATCATAATTTGTAACCCAAACTTGGTCTATGTTATGAAAACTTTTAACTTCATCCGGTAGAACCTGGCTTACGATAATTGAGTCGCTTCCATTTATTCTTCTTGTGTCTTCGCGAAGTTTTGGTAGCCATTTTTTATCCCAGTTCTTTGTTCTTTTTGTTTCCCAGAGAATTGATCCAACCTCATTACCATTTTTGGGATTTATAATTTTTTGCCATATGTCTCCACCTTCAATACCTTTTGGAATAGGTACAAATTCATCTTGGGGAAAGTTAGCTTTTAGCTGTTCTTCAAGATCCAGTTCTAAAACTTCTCCCTGGAGTTGTTGGCTGCCTTGTTTCCCTTTTCTTTGCGCGTCTTCAAGCGCCTTTTGCATGTCATTAATTTTTTTCTCGAATTCAAGTTTTTCGAGTCTTGCTTTTTCCGCTGTTTCTTTTACGGCTTCTTCCCTTATCTTTTCAGCTTGTGTTTTTGCTTCTTCACGAATTTTCTCCGCCACAAGTCGTGCTTCTTCTTTTAGCCTTTCTTCATCTTCTTTTTTCTTTCGTTCAAAGGACTCTAGTAGTTCTTTGTTTTTATTTCTTTCTTCTAGTAGCTCTTTTTCGCGTTCCTTTTCTTTCTTGGCAAATTCGTCTGCAACTTTTTGTTGGGCCTCTTCAATAGCAGCTTTTCTGATTCTTTCTGTCTCTTCTTGTAGCTCATGACTCAACGCGTCATTTATGGGGAACTCTTTACCACAATGGATACACTTAATCGTTGTATTCATAAGTGGAATTTATTATAGAGCGCAAGGATAAATAATGGAAGTAGGTTTTAGGGTCTATTTTGTATTTTTACTGTCCATCATTATTTTTGCCTTGTATGCACTAATTTGTAATTTAAGATCAGAGATTTCTGCTTTTTGTTCCTGAACTATATTATAAGTTTCCATAATTTGTGGCTTGTAGCGAGCACGTGCTACTAAGAAACCTATTAAAAAGCCTACGATCAAAAGAACGACAATCATAAGGGTCTTATCTTGTGTGACGTTGTTTGTAGATTTTTTTGCCATTCAAATCACCACCTCTTTTACCTCTTCTCAAAATAGAGGGTAACTGTTGATGTAATAGTTTGACTTCCCGGTTGTAGAGTTGGCTGTGCAACGCCTCCGCCGCCTAGGCCAACAGCGTCTTTTTGGTAGTACATGGGAACAGGAGCAGAATCAGGGCTTGATTCTACAATGTTAACAATCCTTCCTAATTTTATTCCAAGTTGGTTTGCAAGAGTTTGAGCTTGTTGTTTGGCATTAGCTATTGCTTTATCGCGAGCCTCATCTCTGTATTTATTTGGATCTTCAAGAGAGTATTGAGTATCAAGGACTTGGTTGGCTCCAGCACTAGTGGCTGCTTCTATAACTTGGGCTAGATTGTCAGTATTTTTAACTTTTATAGTTACATTGGCATTCCCTGAGTAGCCTGTAATTGTATTCTTGCCATTGTCATAATTGTAATTTGGGTTAATAGAATAGTTAGTAGTTTTAATATCAGTCTTTTTGATTCCAAGTTTTTCTAAGTTTGCAATGATTTTGTTGTTAACTGTGTTTACGCCCTGTTGTGCTTCTTGAACGGTAGCTGCATCAGAAACTACTATTCCTACCTGAACACTCGCATTATTTGGTACAACATCAACGCTTCCTGAGCCTACTACTGCTAATTCTCCAGAAACACTTCTATTGGTAACAGATATGGGGTAGGAGATGTTTAAGAAATTTATTAACCACAAGAAAACTACAATTAATATTCCACCAACAAGAATTGTTATAAGGCTTCTTCCAGAGGTTTGCATAGATATATTTAACTAAATTTATGTTGGAAGTGTCAAATTATTTGCATGATTTGGTAGGTCTTGCTACAATTCCCAAATGGTAATTTCAGAGCAAGATTTAAGTTTTTATAGGAGCTTAGGGTATGAAGACTCACCAGGGGTTTTGATTGAGGTTCCTGCTGAAAGAGAGTTAAAATTTCCCAACTGGGAGGCACTATCTGCTCCTAGCTCTCCATGGTTTACGCATCTGCCCAATCCTTCAGAGGAATGTGCTTATTGGGTAAGATTAAATTTAATATCACAGGATCAAATGAATGCATGGACAATTAGGAAGGAAAAACCGAGAGAAGAAATAAGAAAAAATATAAAACAAGCTGATGGTTTCCAAGTTAGGGGATTTCAAGGAGAAATCCATCCAAGTAAAACTTATCTAGAGCTAATTACAGATGGAAGTAATGCAGATCCAAAATATTATCAGATAGGAGAGGTTCTAGCAGCGCTTAAACCCACTCGGGATAGATTATTGTCTATTGTTAATTCTAATCCTCTTGGCAGAAATGGAGGATTTCAACAAGTTGCGACTTTAGTACATAAGCCTATATTTGTAGAAATGCCTAGATATCCAGATGGAGTGATTACTGCAGAATATCATCCATCCCTATAAAAAACCTTTTTCTATGGCAACAATTGTCCAGGGGGAGAGGATTTTCCAAGTTTTACTCTTCTTATTTCTAAGCTCTTTGGGTGTTACTAGAGAAGCACCATAGGAAACTTCATAGTTTGGTTCTGGGATTCTATTCACTTTTACTTCTACTACATCACAGTATTCATGTTCCCAGTAGATGCTGTTTGGGTCTTTTGCTTTGTAATAAACAGCGCCAGTTACTTTCATTTTGCCAACAATATCTTTCTCATCAATTTTCCATTCACGAAACAGTGTGCGAGTAGAGGCTGCGATTGTATCTTCTAGTACTCCATTATTCATTATTTGATGAGAAGATGAGGTTACGTCAAAAACCCCATTAAAGAGAGGGTGTTTCCTGTGTTGTAGTATATAGTTTCCTTTATATATAAGGGCCAGTGTAAAGGCGCGGTGTAAGATCCCTTTTTTGTGTGCTTCCCAGCGCTCAATTTCACCCGTAATATTTCCTTTCTTATCGCATGTAGCGATCATTATTTTTTGGTCGTAGTAACCCATGGAATGTAATAATAACAGATAAGTTCTAAAAAACAATTTTGCTTAACTGAATAGGTTGGATTATAATTGGTTTCCATGTCAGAAGCAGATCCAAGATCTAAAGTCGAATTAGCGCCCGAACCACAGATATATGGTTTGTATTTATTTGTGACAGATGAAGAAGATAATGTCTTGGTTTTTAAAAACAATCAGACCAAGGAATCCACGCAGAAAGTTATTGGACAATTAACTACTCCAGCAGAGACCATAGAGCCAGGAGAAAAACTCATGCGAGATTCTTTACCGCGCGCAATAGCAGAAGAGGTAGGATACATTGCCGGCGCAAATCCAAAATTTCGCGGTACAGCCATTATGCATACTCCACGAGCAGATATACATATAGTTTGCATGGAGATTAAAACCAAAAGAGATTCGGTATATATTGACCCAAAAGATAGTGGAGAGCTTTCCGCCCCAAGATGGGTACCTTTAGATGAGATTGATAATAGAACTTTTAGGATTCAGAATTGGGATATCCCTGTTTACAGATCTCCCATAGTTGAGCTTGCGGAAAATTTGAAAAGAGCAAAAAGAGGAGAAAAGTTTCCAATAGCTCAAAGTGTTAAACCAGAAATGCCTTCTGATTTATATTCATTTCTTAAGGATAATCCTCGTGCCGTTTACCCTGTTGAGTAGACAATTTTCTATATTATTTGGTTTTAACCCATTAGTGATGATTGAATCAGTATTGACGAGGTATTCTTTTATGTTCATTAGTTTTCCTTCCATCTCCCCAGTTACATCATTAATGTTGTGAGCTTTCATCTGGTCAATTATCCTCTGGAAATTTATACTCGTAATTTTTTTAATCAATTTGGCATCATTGTTGGTTTTTGGATTCTTATCAAATATTCCATCAACATCAGAGGCAAAAATTACAGTTTTGGCTTTTAATTCTTTTGCCAAATAAGAAACTATTGTATCTCCTGAAACAATTGATATACCTAATTTCTTGTCTGATACCACATCTCCAGAAAGAACTGGGATCATATTTAGGCTAAATGTATCCTTAACAGGATCAGTATTAAAGTCATTAATTTTTTTATTTGAATTATTGATTAGTGTGCTTGATTCAAGGAGTACTGCATTAAAGCCTTCTTTCTGAAGGGTTTCTATAACCAGAAGATTTAGTTTAAGAACGGTTTTTTTAGTGAGGGAGACTCCGAGAGCGCTAGTTTTATCTTTGTATCCTTCATTTAGTTTATATTTCTTGGCACTTGGATGGCCAAAAGAGCCTGCGCCATGCACAAGAATCAAATCGAAATCAGCTTTACTTTGAGCCGATTTTATTTCTTTTGCAATTCTTTTTACTACTTCTTTTTTAAAGATTGGTTTATTGGTTTTCTTATCTGTAATTACACTTCCACCAAGCTTTATTATTACTAGTTTTTTACTCATACCTCAATGCTTCTATGGGGGTGAGATTTGCAGCTCTTCTTGCGGGATATATTCCAAACGCTATTCCTACAAATATTGCAACCCCAACGGCTATTATAATAGCTGGAACACTAATTACAAATGGAATTGGAGCAACTAAGGATATTAAAAATGCTCCCCCAATACCAATTGTTATGCCTATTATTCCTCCCGCAAGAGTAATTACAACAGACTCCATTAGAAATTGAGATAAGATATCTTTTTTCTTAGCACCGATTGATTTGAGTAGTCCTATCTCTCGTGTCCTTTCAGTAACAGTAACAAGCATAATATTCATAACTCCTACACCTCCAACAACAAGCGATATTCCAGAGATTGCTGCTACCACAAGTGTTAAGAGACTTGTTATTGTCTGAACCGTCGTTAGAGCATCCTGAAAGCTTTGGATTATAAAGTCATCGTCATTGCCTTCTCTGATATGATGTCTTTGGCGTAATAGTGTCTTTGTATCGGCAATTGTTTGGTTCATGAGATCCGTATTCTTTACGGCTACATCTATCTCTTGCAGTCCGGCATCTTGACCAATAATTTGATTTAGAGCCACGTTTAGAGGGATATAGACAGCATTATTAAAAAACCCTCCAAAAAATCCACTTCCAGATTTTGCAACCCCAATTATTCTAAAAGGTTTGTTGTCGATTCTAATTGTTTGACCAACGGGGTTTGTATCTTCTCCAAAAAAATCCTTTGCAGCATCAGCTCCTATCACTGCAACTTTTGAAGATGTTAGGTTATCTTCATCTGTTAAGAACTGACCATATATCATGTCTACGTTAAGCATTTTAGATGCATCACTTGTCATACCATATGCAAGAAGAGACTTGTCTATTCTATTTGCACTTACTGGTACAGAAGTTGAAGCAAATGGGATAACAGTTTCTACATTTGTTAGGAGTGGGTTTCTCCTTATTGCTTCTGCATCCTGAAGAGTAAGAGTTTTTCTTCCTCCAGCTATTGAACTGATTTGATTTGAGCCCGGGTTTATCTGGAAATAGTTTGTTCCAAATGAGCTCAATTCATTTGTAATGAATTGGACGGCGCCTTGGCCCAGTGAAACAATCAAAATGACTGCAGAAATTCCAATTACTATTCCAAGCATCGTAAGGGAAGTTCTCAGAATATTTTTCCTTAGTGATTGAACCGCTTGTATAAAAAGATTTTGATAATCCATAGCATTACCTCTTTTTAAGACCTATTTGTATCCCGGACAATTTTTCCATCAACTAGTCTTATCCTTCTTTTTGCAAAATGGGCAATATCATCTTCGTGTGTAATTACAATAATTGTTTTTCCTTCATTGTTTAACTTCTTAAAAAAATCCATTATTGCATGTGATGTTTTAGTATCTAGGTTCCCAGTCGGTTCATCCGCAAGAATTAAAGAAGGGTTCATAACAAGTGCTCTTGCTATAGCAACTCTTTGAATTTGTCCTCCAGAAATGTGGTTAGATAGGTTATCTGCTTTTTCTTCCAGCTCTACTAGTTTTAACGCATTAGCTACTCTTTTTTGGCGTTCTGGCCAGGGAATATTAGCATAGAGCATTGGTCTCTCAACATTCTTAAAAACAGTAGTTCTTGGAAGTAAATTAAATGATTGAAAAACAAATCCAATCTCTCTGTTTCTTATTTCTGCTAATTGATCATCAGTGAGGCTGCCAACGTCCTCTCCGTGTAAAAAATATTTGCCGCTTGTAGGAGTATCTAAAGCTCCCAAGATATGCATTAAGGTTGACTTACCGCTTCCGGATGGGCCCATAATTGCTACGAATTCGCCTTGATTTATGACAAGATTTATTCCAGTTAGGGCTTCGTAATGAGCTCCATCTCCTAATACATAATACTTTTTAACGTTTTCCAGTCTGATGAGCGAATCTTTATTTGTTGGCATCTTTATAATCCAAGAGGACTTTGTTTGGCGGCTGCATTCTTTGCTCCAATGATTACCTCTTGTCCTTCTTTTATTCCTGATAGGATCTGTGTTTTATCATCTCCTATTATTCCAATTCTTACTGGAATGTATTTTGGCTTTCCTTTATCAAGGATCTGTACTGCGTGTCCACCTTGATAGGGTTTAACAGCACTGTTTGAAACAGAGAGTGTGTTTCCAATTTTTTCCGTGTTTATCTCAACATTTGAGGTCATTCCGGATCTGATTCTTGGGTCATTTTCATTCAGTTTTATATACACGTTGTACGTGATAACTCCCTTGTCATTTTTACCTACACTATCAACCCTATCAACAGTTCCCTTAAAGCTTTTATCTTCTATTGCGTCTATATCTATAGTTGCACTTTGCCCTTCTTTAATTTTTGAAATATCTATCTCGTTTATTGGCACATTAACAAATATATTTCCTGTTGGGCTAACAATAGTAAGAGCAGGGTCATTTGCCTTTATATCAATTCCGGAAGTTATTGCTAAGTTCGCAACCATGCCTTCGGTTTGAGCTTTAACATCTGCATTTTGGGTTGCTTGATAGAGTAGCCAGGTAGAATTAACTTTTGCACTTGCTTGAGCAACTGCAGTTTGTTGATCTTTATATTCTTTTTCTGCAGCTACCCAGTTTTCCTGAGCTTCTTGGAATTCTGGGTTAAGTCTTGCGTCATTCTTTGGAGTACCGTCTCCATTTTCATAATTATCACCGGTTGCAAGATTATAATATGTATCCCAGGATGTATACATTGCAGAGCGAAGCGTATGTTCTTCAGATTGCGCTGTATTTAGAAGGTTCTGCGCAGAAAGATAGTTAGAATACGCATCAGCTTTTTCCTGTTCTGTTGCTGTGCTATTTATTTTAAAAAGTGGGTCGCCTGTTTTTACCACGTCACCATTTTTAACGTATATATCTTCTACTATACCGTTGGTTGGAGAAAGTATGTCAGTTGAGGCTCCAGTATTTATATTTCCAGTCTCCGCGACTATTTGTGTAACGGTGGATTTAGTTGCTTTCTCTGTAATATAGTTACTTTCCTTTTTTCCTGTTGCTTTATTTATTACTGATAAAACTATAAGAACTATTACGATTATAATTATCTTTTTTAACAATGAAAGCCTAAAGAAGAAATCCAAAATTCCCGCAAAGAAAGCCTTTATTTTTTTAATCATTAATTTATTTTAGCAAATTGGTTTATCAAAAAAATGATTTAGATCATTTATATAGAATAAGCTTCTAGTAAATAACAAAATTCAATTTAGATTGATAAATGTGCGTATTGTAAAAAAATCGCTTTAATATTATAATCTCATAATAATTCCCTAATGATTCTCCCAAATCTTCCCGGAATTCTGTCCCCAAAATCATATGGAAGAAGACGAATTTTGTTTCTAAAAATTAGACTGTTTCTTTTGTTTCATTTTTTATCTTGACAACACATTGTAAAAACGGTTAACCTTTTATGATGGTTAAGCCAAATAAAAAACCGCATTTTCCGCCTATTACCCTCTTTACGATTAAAAAATATACTCTAAAGCTAGATGAACCTTTTATATAAGAAGGAGGTGAAATATATGTTGGATAAAATGAAAAAGATCTTAATAGGAGTTTCTTTATTGTTGTTAGTTTTGGTTTCATTGTTTGCGTACACAACTTCTGTTCAAGCAGATAATAGAGGTGATGACAGACATGAAAACAGACATGAAGATAGGAATAACCACAACAATTTTAACGCCGACAGAGAGCTAACGCGCGCAAAATGTGAAACAACAGGAAATCCTGTAATTGATGTTATTCAGAGAGTTAAAAATGACGTTGATTCAGGTTTTGGTTCAAGCGCATACTTTCCCACAGAAGCAAACTACTGGAACGTAGAAAGTTACACAAGACACATAAAGGTTTGGTCCAAAGGAGCAAATACTTGGTGTGCGACAGTAGTTTATGATGACGGCCACTTTAATGCGTTTTATAAACAAACTGGTCCCGGTGGGACAGGTTTAATTGGTGCAGGTGTTGATGGAGAAATGCGCGGTGGATATAGAAGCACAGTCTTTACAGGAACACTTTCGGCTACACCAGCTTGGCCAACACATGGAAGCGTTGGTACAACAGATTACAATG
>DASZYA010000043.1:0-17185 GCA_035545675.1 Patescibacteria group bacterium | reverse complement strand
AATTTTCACTCTTAACCAAAAGTTGGCAGACTGAGCGGCATGAAAAGCAACTTGATTTACTTTTGTTCCTTCTTTGTAAACTTGTTTATTAATATCTACCTCGTTAACTACTGTTTTAAGTTTTGTAAGATATGACTTTAATCTTTGTGCCGGATTATTCTTTTCCATATTTAATATTCTAACTCTTTAACCCGTTAACCCGCAACTCTTTAACTAACCTTATACAAGTGCATTTTGTTTTCTTTATCCGTTTGTACAAAAGTTAATTCCGGGCCAGATGAATCTTTTGACGCAGAGGGAAATTCATAATTAAAACTTACAACCCTTGTTCCTTTTTTAAGTTCTTTTAGAAGTTTTGGTTTTAATTTTTCCAAAACTCTTGGAACAAGGTATACGAATACTACATTAGCACTACTTAGATCTTCTTCAAAAAAGTTTTTCTTCTTAAGTTTTATTTTTTTACTTAGTCTATTCTTCTTAACGTTAAGATGCGCAATAATATGACGCGTTGGATCAATTTCAATTCCAACACTATTTGCTCCAAATTTTTTGGATGCAATTACAAGAAATGTTGCATCTCCACTTCCAAGCTCATAAACAAGGTCATTTTCTGCAATACCAGCGAGTGCTCCAGCGGCAAGCGCTTTCCTACCATTTGTTCTCCACCAAGGGCTCCAGGGACTATCCGGTGGCCAAACCCAAGAAAGAATAACAAGAAGAAATCCTATAAAAATGAGGAGACCAATATTAATAAGTTCCATAAAATAGCTCGTAGCTAATAGCTTTTAGCTGGTAGCTTATAGATATATTTTAGCATGGAAGTGGTAAAATGATCACGATGACTATTGATGAAATTACAAAACAACACAAATTCTGCTTTATTTGCGCTGGCCAACTTGAACAGAAAGAAAATAATTTATTAGTTTGCACAAACTGTAACTACCACAAATTTATTAATCCAACTCCATGCAATGGCGCGATCCTTACTAATGAGAATGGAGAAATATTATTAATAGAAAGAAAGTTTGAACCAATGAAAGGATACTGGGATCTTACCGGAGGATTTGTAGATCCAGAAGAAACTTTGGAAGAATCTATGATACGTGAGCTAAAAGAAGAAACGGAGCTAGAAGTAAAAGGCCTTAAATACTTCTGCTCAGAACATGATACTTATTTATATGATGGAATCACTATCCCCACAGTTTGTGCAATATTCACGGGAACTATCAATAATGAACAAGAAATAAAAGTTCATGATGACGTTGCCGGATACAAGTTTTTTAAGTTAGACGAAATCCCTTTTGATAAACTAGCTTTCAAAAGTATAGAAGACGCATTGAGAAAGTTTATAACTAATTCCCGTTAGTGATTAGTTTTGCGGATTCTTTTATTGCGCTAACTCTTTTTGGATCAATAAGATATTTTTCCTCCAATTCTTTATCGCTTAACTTCATAATGTCATAAGCCATTACAATTCCGTTGTCTATAAATCTTTTTTTCTCCTCAATTGTTAGATCTGTAATTGTTGTCACTGGATACATTTTTGGCCTTTCTACAAAATCGTGAAGATTATTTTGCTCCGGATAATTCCATGCCATAGTTTTTATTCCTTTACACTCTGCATAAGTAATTGCATCTGTTGTTAGCTTGGTATTCGTAGCAACCCAAACAGCGCTTATTCCATTTCTTTCTTTTACGTCAAGAAATCTTGCGTAAGTATATAGAATTACCTGAACATCAGACTTTCCAAAAGTCTGGTTATGAAATTTTACTTCTACAATTTCACGCCTTCCATCTTTTTCAAGAACTATATCTATCTCATGACTTACACATTCACCCTGCATGATAACGTCCGTCTTTGTCTTATAGCCTTGGCTTTGAAATATTTCTGCTAGATATTTTTCAAAAGGAAAACCTGTTGGACCGAGTTCAAAAATAGCTTGGCGAAGATTGAATTTAAGTCCGGACTTTTTATCTTGATCTATAAGATACTCGCGGATGTGATAGAAGATTTCATCTGTATTAATCTTGCCATCAGCCTGAACCTTTTCTTTTATGTGCTGCAAAACTCTGTCATATAGTTCTTTTGGTACACCAACTCGCTCCATGGAACGAATTACGCGAGCATCATCAAAAGGAACCTCCTCACCATTACGCTTGATTACTATAATAGGTTGTCCAGGCATTAAGAATAGTATAGCAAGATTAGGGATTAGAGACTAGGGATTCGGGAATAGGAGGAATCACATCGCAGTATAAAACAGTTTATGGTTTATAGCTAATGGTTAATGGTTGATAGGATAAAACGCCATAAACATAGATCATTAATTAGCGATTAATAATCCTGTTATATCATTATTCAAAACTACCCATGCACTAGTACTTATATCTCTGCCTTTTTGACTCAGGATATATTGTTGCATCGACCTCAGCAAACTTATAGCTCCAACTTTTGTAATTCTGTTTCTACCAAGGTCCCTAGCTAACTTGGCTTGTATAGATAGCATCAAACAACTAGATACTTTTAAATCTTTTGTTTTACAAAGAGCATTTACATCCTCTATTAAATCATCAAATGTTATATTTTGCTTAGACGATTCATTGTTAAGATTATTTTTATCAAAATTTAAGTTAAAACTATCAGAATTACTTACACCCAGGATACCATCCAAGTTACCAATTTTTACATTCCCATCTTTATCATAATAATAGATTCTAAGCTTATAAAGATGCGTTTTGTTGGATGACAAAGTTAGGTAATAGCTGCCTGAAATTGGCATAGGTAAATAGTACATTTTAATCGGCTGGCCACTAACTTTTCCGGGACTATCATCATTTTCCAGAGGAAATTGAATAAAGCTATCACCTACTGAATCACCGGAATTATTCTTAAGCTGTATTGAACTATCACTATCTATTACTAGAAGCAAATAAGATAAATCCGTTTGTGAAGGAGTGAATGTTCCAAGAGAAGAGAAGACATCTGAGTATGAAGTTAAATCTTGCCTATTATAATAGGGGTCATTAATTAAAAAACTATTACCAATGGTTCCTTTTGCAACAACAAAATGTCCTGGCTCTTCCAATATTCCAGGCAAACCATTATTCAAATCTTGTAACAATTTAGATTTATTATAACCGCTCGTTCTAATATATTGAAGGGCATCAAAGTTGACATTATTAGCCCCCTTTATCAGCCTGGATAGACGCGATAGGGCGATCCAATTTACCAACCCATTTCCTATATATCCATCTGGCTGACTTATTAACCAATCATTTACAGTTGAAGGATCAAGATCTGTTCCCCCAACCATCTTATTTAAACCATGGAACCTAAATACCATTACCGCCGAGGTCAAGGCACATCCCCAAGACGAAATATTAGGATAAGCTGGTGACCATACAGAAGCAGAATCATATGCCTTATTTGCCCAAACTAAATTAGTTTGTTTAATAGGGGGAATATTTAGATCAGTTTCAATATTGAACTTGGCATAATAAATTCTATTCGTGTATCCCGAGCTATCAACACCACCAGTAAGATATAAATAACCATTGGAATATGTCATCGCGCCAGCAGCGACCGGTTGAGATAAATGATTTACACTCTCTTGCCAAGGCATCAAGGAACCATCTTGATTAATAGAAGTGTAATAAACATTTTGACTAGTACCCACTCCATCTGCACCACCAGCAATAACTATTGTGTTACCAGAAATGACAGTCTGATTCTTGTCAGAAAAAGGTTGTATTAGGTAATTTTCTAACTGCCACGAAGATAATGATCCATCCATAGGATTAACCATTGTGCTATAAACCTCATTCCGTATTCCTCCACCATTACCACCAATTACATAAATCTTGTTATTGTAAGTTACAAATCCGAAACTAGTTAAAGCTCTGGGCAGATGTGAAATAATTGACCAAGATCCCAAATTACCATTTTGATCAAGATTCGTCATATAAATTTCATCATGACTTCCAGAGCTATTTGTTCCGCCAGCAAAATATATTCTATTACCCACTATTACACTTTCTCCTTCAACGATACCCTGGGGAAGAGGAGTCAATTCTTGCCAAGAATTCAAAGCTCCATCATTTTGAATAGTTGATAAATAAACACTATTTGTAAAACTGGTAGTTCCATCGTAGTGTAAACCTCCTAATATGTATATTTTATTATCAGTTAGAGCGGATGCCATTCCATACCTAGTAGCAGGTAAATTATTATTTAAAGCCCAAACACCAAGTGAGCCATTAGACCCAACAGTCGCAGAGTAGACTTGACTATAATCATCTGTCGTTGCACCACCAAAAATATAGATCTTATGGTCTTTAGCAGTAATTACATGATTAGCTAAAGAGTTAGGCAAGGAAGAATCACTTAAAGTCCATTCTCCAATTGGATCAGAGGCTGCAATAGCATAATTACCAGATAAAACACCATATATAATAACTAACAAAACTGATAAAATAATGCCTGAAAATACTTTACAGATCTTATTTATCATACAATCTAATGATAGACACCAAAAAAAATAAAAGTCAATATAGCATAAACACTCCATACGAAGTTGAGGAATTGAGGGATAAATTTGTGCAAGAAGGTAAGCTTGAGGATTTTAAGAAAACCTACTCCTATTCCTATCCTGAAATTAAAAATACTAATACTGGTAACTTTTGGGATGATAAATTTGATTCTCCAGAAAATCTAACCGACCAAGATGGGATGACAAGAGAAAAAATAGATTTTCTTATTTCTCTTCTTCCAAAAAAGAAAGTAAAGATATTAGATCTTGGAATTGGACAAGGATATGTTGAACAAAGACTAAAACAACGTGGAATAAATCATGAAATTTATGGAATAGATATTTCTGAAAATTCTATTAGAAGATCTGCAGAAAACTTTAAGGGAAACTTTCTTGTTGGAGATATTCTAAAAATAAATAAGTTTTACAAAAAAGATTTTTTTGATGTTGTTATTGCAATAGAAGTAATTGAACATGTATCACCGAAAGATACTCTAAATCTTTTTAAACAAATAAATAGTCTTCTCAAGAAAAATGGGAACTTTATTATCTCTACTCCTATAAATGAGGGCTTGGAAAAAATAAATATAAATCCCAGTGCTCATGTCAGGGCATATACAATTCCAATTCTAAAGGCAGAATTTGAAGTATCTGGTTTTAGAATAAAAACAATAAAAACTTTTTATGCTTTTAAGAGTTTTTATGAAATTAAAAAAATTCTTGCTAGGATTTTTAGAAATCGCTGGCAACCAAACAACGTAGTTATTCTTGGGCGAAAGATTTAGTTAGTTTATGTTTACTGTTGCGCTCAATGCTTGTTTATCTTTTCTATCTTTCTCAAAAGAATCTATTTCTTGCCTAAGTTCTATAGGTAACTTCTTCATAGTTCCATCCGTGCTAAAGATTTGATTTATTCCATCTTCAACTGTTGGAACAGGCTTTTCATCGCTCATGACAGAAAGATATGCAACCATGGGTAATACAAAAGCATGAAGACCTATGTCTGGTTCATTTTTTAGTAATTCATAAAGTGCCTCACCAGCATTAAGAGCTGCGGGAATATCAGTATAAGCGGCCGTTTTAAAATATGGACCTTCTTCTCTTTCAGTTGAATTAAATCTTTCAGACATAGACTAGGATTATAAATCCAATAAAATCTAAAGTAAATTGTTATTCCTGGGCGAAAGGTTTAAATTAGATTCGTATTTGCTATAATTCGCAGATATGACTGAAGCATATCAACAAACCCCTCCAGAAGGTCAAGAAACATTAACAGTTCCTATAGCGGCAACAATAAGATTTCATCATTTTGAAAATCCTGTTGTAAGAGAATCACTTTTAGGATTTGCTACTCCAGATAGAATAGAATGGTATGTAGGTGAAGTGAATTTTGACGACGATTATCACAGAGATGTTTTTGGGGAAGGAACAGAAGAAGAATTAAGCTACGTTACACGCACAATCTCTGCATACTCTAAATTACTAGCAGGACTACCAGATGACTCCTGGATAAAACTTACTAAACAACCAGACCCAATGTGTGAATCATGTGTAATAGGAAAACACTGCACTGCAGATAATTATATAGATCCGCTAAGACAAGAGATAAGTACTATCAGAGGAGAAAACCATGCAGCAATAGAAATAGAAGATAAGCTTTTGCAGAATTTACCTTTCAAATCTTAGGGAAAGGACTTAATTATTCTTGGGGTGGGAGATTTAACCTCTTAGTTAATTTATTTTCCTCTACTCTCATAATTTGATATAATTCCAAGCTAATATGAGCGAGAGAAGAATTCTTGGAGAATTTATAGACACGATTGAAAGAGGACAGATAGCAGAAGTTTTGAGCGAAGAATCCCTGCAGCCAGTCGTTATTCCTGATCCTATAGAACTAATAACAACAGATTTCCCAAATGCTAATAGACTTGCACCACTGTGGCTAAATCTTGATGGATTGGTTTCAGTTGGAAATATCCTGAATAGCCCCGTACTCTGGAGAAAACTTCTTAAAACACAGGATCGCCAAGCACAACTGAGAGCAAGTTTTGATGTTGGAGAACCAAACACAGAAAAGGCCGCTGACAAAATTACAAATAGGAATAGAAATTTTTCGCAAAAGGCGATATCAGTGTCTCTTCTTGCAACAGCTATGGGAGACTCTCTAGATATAGATACTGTATCTGAAAAATATAATTACTTCAATTTGCCAACAGGATTTGATTCAGCCAAAGAGATTACAGAAATATATCCCGAACCCGTTAATACTCCAGAAGAACTATATGAAAGGTTCTGTCAATTGTTTCCACCTGATGATGCTAACCATGGGCTGTTTGGAATATTTCTAAACAATGATGAATTTGAAGGGGTAACCGCTATTCACTGTCCTGCGCCAACTTTAGTTAAAACCATGTTTGAAGAATACGGAAAGATAATAAGAACAGAAGAATTCAAAAAAGTTTTTGAAGCGGCAGTTGTCAAACCAGTAGCAGAATAAAATTATTCCTGAGTGGGAGGAGCTGATTGTCTTGTCTCTCTTCTTTTTAATCTTATTTCTTGTATCTTCGCCCCCCATTAAGAAAGGTTGGTGAGTCTTTTTTTCATTGATAGATTTATCTCTTCTGCATGTCTCATTCTCTGCTGACGATCCACAAAACTCATTGGCATCTCCACTATCTCTCCGTTTTTAGACAGAGCAATTGTTATCGCTTCATCATGCGAATATTTAGACTCAAAGCCAACAACCGTAACCATAAACAAATTCTGTAAGCTAGGAATCAAATCCGAATATCCTCCGTTATCACGAGCTAAAATCCCACTTACATTTTGGTATGCATCAGCCGCTGCATCCAGTGAATTAAAAATCGCTGCTTTCGAATATGTTCCTTCTTCTTTAAAGATTGGACCGAGTTTTTCTGACATAAATTTAGCTGTTTCTTGCCGGATTAGATATGTGCCCCGGCACTACGCTTTCAAAGTAAAAGTCTCTATGTTTTTGCTCTAGACGCTCAAGAGCTTCTTCTCCCATAGTAACCAGTGTTCCACTCCTACTCAAAATATCCACTATAACTCTATCTACACTTGGTATTGGATTCTTACCCCAAACTACAATAAATCTTGGTCCATAAAGTGAGATGTTGAGGTTAGCAAGCTCCACAAATTTCACAACTCCTGGCAATGAACGCGTAGTTTCTTCTTCTGTGGAATATGCAGCTCTAACATAGAGAGTATCGCTTTCTTCAATTGATCCAAATCTTTCTTTCATTAATTTACGAATTATAGTATGGGTGAAGTAAAAAGTAAATTTTTATTAACTAAGATTTTGGGATGCGTTTTCAAAATCATTTTTTACATTATCAAATATTATCTGTCTTCTCATTTGGTCAATCTCATCACCAGTTATATCCTCAAGATCTCCGCCGTTCTCCTTTAAAATATTTAGTATGCCCTCATCAAATCTCCAATAATCTTCTCTCCCAAGAACAATTACAAAACTTCTAGCAGGCTTATGCTTTAGGTGTATGTATGCTCCGGGATTTCTTGAAACAATTTCTCCGGCTGAATAAAATGCCCCACGGGCTGCAGCTCTATCTATAAAACTTGCAGCTCTTACGTACAAATTTTCTTCGTGATCTAATATTTCACTTTCTCTTTCCATCATAACAAAAGGAATTATAAATGCTAAAAGGGAAAAAGTAAATTTAACTATTTGGTTTATTATATTAATAGCCAAATTTTAATTTCTCAAAGCAGGGGTTTTAACTAGAGTGGAGAACTCCAAAATCTTAATGGCTCTTCTCTGTTTTAACTTTTCTTCCAATAAATCATCTGATACATATTCTGGGCATCCATCTTTTTTCAAAATATCTCTAACTTCTGCATCATGACTATAAGAAGGATTTTCACTAAACACTAAAACCCTTGATTCATGTTCTCCATAGATAATACTTGAATATGCTCCAGGATTTCTTGCCACCAACTCCCTTACTTCCCTGAAAGCGCAGATTGCCTGAGCGCGATTCTGAAAACTCGCACCCCTTACATACCTTCCTTCAACAACCTCTATACTACTAAACTTCTCCTTCATGAAGATAGAATTATAAAACGCCAAATCAGAAAAGTAAATCAAATTCCTGTTAGTTTTATTTTGCTTTAGGCACAATTTTTGCTATAATCTCCTACTTATGACTACAAATAGCCCAGAAGTTAGACAATATGAGGGCCCAGAGGATCCAACCACTTTCCAAAGAGGTATTAGAGAATGCGAAGCAGTTTGGAATAGTAATAGAGAATTAAGAATTGGAACCCTTGATGATCTATTGGCAAACCAACTAAACTTGGCCTTAGAGCAAGGTAGAAATCTAGTAAAAGTCCTAGATATGGGTAGCGGAGATGGCTCGCTCATGAGAAGTGCAGTTAATGACAGAATTGATTCCTCTGGAAAATCCATTCTTAATGCATCAAGAGGAATCCTTGCCCAAAATCCCGATATGAGAATTAGGATAGTAGGTTTTACAGATGCAAGAAAAACTGATGATTTTATGAAAAGAGAACCAATCACATTATCTCCTTATACAATTCCTCTAACAACGACCTATCAGATAAGTGCTGAAAATGTACATTATTCAGTAACCCTAAAACAACCAGTTACAACCTTGTTAGAAACTTTAGATTTCCAAGAGATTGATCTTGTCCTTGCAACAGAATTTTTTAATCATCTTAAAGATGATTCTTTGTTTGGGACAACTCTTAACCAAGCAGTTGACACTCTAAGAGCTCACGGCGGAAAATTAGTATCATCAAGCTATTCTAAATCTAAAACATTAGAAGAACACCAAGCTATTGCCGATCAAATAAGCGCAGAGGTAACAAGAAATGGAATCACTAATACATTGGAATATGCCAAACGTTGGCAAGAATATCTATATAATCTGGAACGCAATCCAGACATGTCTGAGGAACGAAAGAAAGTTTTGGCAGAATTAGAAAAAACCGATGGCTTAGAATTTAAATATGGACCCCGAACACTAATTATTGATAAAAAATAAATCCCGATTAATCTTACGAAAGTTTTGTAATCCAGACATTTGATTAGCAAAAGTAAATTTAACTAATCCTTAAACACATCAAGTACGGGAGGTAGGGGTTCTGGTTCACGGTATTGAGCAAAATAAGCCATATTACGAAGATCCATATCTACCCCTAATTCCTGATATATACCCAGATATTTCATTTTTGCCTCACGAATTCGTATTGCCGCATGCCCTGAATCAAGACCTTTTAGGACATCTTCTGCGATTCTTCTTCCAATTGGAGGAAGAAAATTCTCATAATTATTATCCTTAGAATTTGGATTTTTAATCATATCTACATTTCTTATCCTTGTTTCCAATAATCTCATAGCCATCATGACCCTAAGTGCAGCATCTTTGTCTTTTAGAGGATGCTTATCCATTGTGTAATGCGCCTTAATTGCCTCAAGCTCTTGCCTTACGCTTTCCGGGGTAATCTCCGGGTAGGGTACGGGCACCGTAGCCTCGGGAATAGCTTTTTTATCCCTTCTCCAGAAGGCAAATCTACCTAATTTTGGTTCCATATTGGTATATTATAGGATATTTTATAGAAAAAGCAAATTACACGTAATTTAAACGCCTGGGGACTCTATCAGCCGTGGTTATACCTCTTTTAACCAATTCAAACGCTCTTTCACCTGCCGCTGCCTTAAACTTATCTATTCCTGCTAATAACGCTTCGTTTTGTATAGCATTGGGCCTTCCAGGCATGACTAACTCTTCGCGGTAACTATTAACTGCTTTCCTCATTCGTACAGAAGGCTTATCATAAGATCCGCTTCTTCTTGCCCAATCAATATCATTAAACCTATCAAAAGTTCTTTGATTATAAAATCCTGCATCAAGCTCTGGAATACGATTATTCATTGCAATATCATCCGCAGATGCAATTAATTGCACTGTGCGAGTTATACCATGTCTTGTTAAAATTCGCTTGGTTCTTGAATCTAAGCTTAATACATCTATACCCCTATCGCTAAGGGGCAACTGTGGTCTTGAATCAACTTTGTCTGGTGCCATAAAAAGGAATTATAACGAATAATTTATTAATTACAATATTATCCAACAGCAATAGGTTCTTCCGGATGATGAGCGCGATATACTTCCAAAACCTGACCTAGCTGGTCATTTGCATCTTTCATGAGCTGATCATCTGGATTAGCAAGAAGTGATTTGTAGTTTTTTCTCATATCAGAAAGCATTTCATCAAGCTCATCAACTCTCGTTGAATGGTTTTCCATTACATAATAAACGAAATTACTATGATATGGATCATTTTGAGCAGTCAATTCCTCTCCTGGTTTTAAAGGCGCACGTCTTCTTCCACCTTTTTCGACTAAAAAATAATGATCTCGCCTAATAAAATCAGACACAAGATCTCTAATTAACATCTTACTGTTCATGGGTTCATCATTAAGCATCTCTTGATCAAAATAATCTATTGCCTCACTCAAATCTGCACCAACACTTGCTGGACCTAAAGGTTCTCCCTTTTTATTCTCCTCCGGGTGATTAGCAGAAAGAACAACTCGCGCTGTTTTAAACTCGAAATCAAAATCTGCCTCAACCCCTCCGATAATCTCGTCTGTCATTACCCAATCAGGCCTAATATTCTTGATATAAGAAAACATTTTTCTCTGAGCGGCTTTTTCACCTTGAGAAAGCGGGAAAGTTCCAAAAATAATTGCTTTTGCTTTTTCTGCTGTGAGTGGAGGATATTGCTGTGGTTTTTCGCCTTCTTCCATTGATATATTCTATCACGAGTTGCAAAAATAGGTTTCTTACAAATTTCTTACGGGAATATTTTGCTTAAAAAATGCTTAAAATCTCTTCTTCTGAACCTGAATTGCTAGCTAATTTCACTTTTTTCGCCCAACATGTTACACTAAAAATCACCCGATTTTATTCTTACACTTCTTTAACCTAACTAAGGTTAAATGCTTATTAGGCTAGACTAAGATTTAGCCACGACAGATATTATTCATTTCTTAATTTTTGTGGAAAAAGGAGGAATTATTTTTAAGATGCAGAAGAAAAAAAAGATTAATAGAAAAAACTTAGATAACGGTGAATTTTATGGTCTTCCAAAATATAGTACGTTTTTCTACACACTTCTCTCCCTAATTTTTGTTTTTGGTTTTGCGGTTTGGTGGTTCCAACCTGCTCACATACCATTTAATTTCTTTGGTGAATTTAGAATCATAGACATCCTTTTATTTCTAACCGTTAGCTATATCATCTGGCAACCAATCACAATGGAAATTCTTACCTGGGCAATATCTTCCAATATAAAAGATATTCGCCATCAAAAACCAATGAAGGGATCTCGTGTTGCTTTTATTACAACGATTGTTCCAAGTAGTGAGCCATTAGATCTTCTTCATAAATGCCTTCCGGCAATGACGAAAGCATCTTACCCCCACGATACTTGGCTACTGGATGAAGGGGATGATCCCAATGTAAAAGAGGTTTGTAGAATTTATGGCGTACATTATTTTACAAGACGCGGTCGTGAAGAATTTAATACTCCAAATGGAAAGTTTACAAAAACAAAAGGAGGAAATCATAACTCTTGGTATGAAGTCTATGGAGATAATTATGATTTTGTGGCGCAAATTGATACAGACTTTGTACCAAGAAAAGATTTCTTAACAAAAACTCTTGGATACTTTCGCGATCCCAAAGTTGCTTTTGTTGGCACTCCTCAAATTTACGGAAATACTCGCGAATCAATAATTGCAAAAGGTGCAGCAGAACAACTTTATACATTTTATGGGTCAGTACTAAAAGGATTAAGCAGTATGAAGATGACCCTCCTCATTGGTGCAAACCACATAATACGAGTTGCCGCACTAAGAAATGTAGATCACTATAGTGCTCATATCACAGAGGATTTAATAACAGGAATGAAACTTCACGCAAATGGTTGGGAAAGCGTTTATGTTTCAGAGCCTCTAGCAATTGGGGAAGGTCCAGCAACTTGGGAATCATATTTTAGCCAACAAATGCGATGGGCTTATGGATGTATGGATATTTTCTTCCGTCATAGTCATAAGTTTTTCAAAAAAATGGGTCTAAGACGCACTGTTTATTATTTCTTTCTGCAACAGCACTACTTTACTGGCCTTGCTATGGCGCTAAGCGTTATCCTGATAAGTCTTTATTTCTTTGCAGGACTTCGTGCTGCCAATGTAGACCTTTATCAATTCTTTGGATTTTATTCTCTAACGCTAATTATTTGCTGGCTTATGTCAATTTTCCTGCAGAGATTTAATGTCTACAGAAAAAGTGAAGGAGAAATGCTACTTGCCGGAAAGCTAATAAGTATTGCTGCTTGGCCGGTCTGGTTTTTGGCCTTCATAACTACGATCACAGGTAAAAAATTAAATTACAAAGTTACACCAAAAGGAGAGAATGATGTGAAACCCAAAAAATCTTTTGGAATATTTATTCCCCATATTCTTCTAGGACTTATTACATTATCCGGACTTACTTATTCTTTAATCATAGGTAGACACAACATAGGGATGATTTTCTGGGCTCTTGCCACAATAATTCTCATGTTCAGCGTTCCGTTCATGGAAGAGATTGCAAGCTTAGAAAGCTTTGCAAAAAGAACCACTGTAAAATCTGCTATCTACGTATTTAATCTCCTAAAGAAACTTGATAACAGAATATCTATTGAATTATTTAAGACAGAAGCAAGATACAACTATGGAATGGGGAAAATCAGAAGATTCTCATCAAGAAAACTATTTTTAAATGATTACGTTTTTCTAACACTTGTTGTAATAATTTCGTCTGTTCTTTATTTAAACAAAATTAGGTTTTATAGCGATGACTGGTCTTTCTTAGGAAACTTCAGCTTATCTCATGATCAATCTTTATGGGGATTAATTCAAACAGCAACAACTCCAAACACCTTGATGCGTCCGGTTCAAAATTTTTATGAAGCTCTTCTCTATTGGTCTTTTGGAACCTCACCTCTTGGATACCAAATAGTAAATCTATCGATCTTTGTAGGAATAGTAATATTTTTCTATACAGTTTTACGACAACTCAAAATTCCAAGAATTTTATCAGTCGCCATTCCTCTTGTTTATGTACTTCTTCCGAACTATTCTACTGACCGTTTTTGGTTTGCGGTTCACCAAGCAAACCTTAGCGTACTATTCTATTTCATAAGCCTTTTTGCAGCACTAAAATCTGTCTCTCGTTTTACAATGAGAAAGACCCTGTGGAAGGTTATAAGTCTTTTGACCCTTCTCTTAAGTGTTTTGAGCTATGAAGTCGCAATTCCGCTGTTCTTAGTTAATCTATTCATTTTATGGAATCCATATAATCTTTTCCTAAGAATTGTATATGGAAAAAGAAAATCTAATCTTGTTTTTATAAGTGTTATTGGAATATTCCTTCTTTATACATTAATCTTCAAAGCAGTCACAACAAAACGTCTTACCGGAGGAATTGATATAGATTATATAATCCATGTTTTGACAGCTGCCTTTCATGTAAATTATGTATCCTGGTTTGTTAATCTTCCATATGTTTGGGGAGAAATAATTTCTTCCAACACTGACCCTATTCTTCTTGCTCTCACCGGAGTTATTTATCTTTTTATCTTTTACCATCTTTATACTATTGCATCTGACCCGGACTTTAAATTTCCAACACTTTCCGCAATGAAAACTCTTACTTTTGCGTCTTTTCCAGTTTTCTTTTTGGGATATGTAATTTTCTTCACAAACAATCAAGTTGGATTTTCTCCAACTGGAGTTGAAAACAGGGTTGCAATCGCAGCATCAATTGGAGTTGCTATGACATTTGTAGGATTAGCCGGATGGCTAAGTAAAATCTTTCTTCCAGAAAAGGCAGCCAAAGTAATGTTTTGTATTATTCTATCTTTGATATGTGCTGGAAGTTTTTTGACTGTTAACACTATTGCATCTTTTTGGGCAGATGCTGGAACAAAAAGCGATAAGATACTTGCGGACATTCACAAAGAATTTCCAAAGGTAGATAACCAAAGTACAATACTGCTTGATGGAGTTTGTCCTTATGTCGGACCCGCTCCTGTTTTTGAAGCAGATTGGGATTTAAAAGGAGCTCTTGAGACTTATTATCTAAAACCAATGAATGCAGATATTGTCACGCCTCGTATGAAAGTCCGAGATAACAGTATCTCAACTACTATCTATACCTTCACAACTAGCTATCCATATAAAAATATGTATATATACAATTACAAAACAAAACAAATATACAAAATTAACAATTCAGATGAAGCGCATCAATACTTCAACACATACAACAAGGATCTAAATAACGGTTGTCCAAATGCAGAAGCAGGAAAAGGCGTAGCTATTTTTAAATTAATATGATCAAAGTAGTTTTTCTTGTAATAGTAATCCTTATTATAATAAGCGGGACTTATACTTTTCTTCTTAAGTCGCACGCTCAAGTTTTACTTGGTGCATGGACTGAGGGGTTTTATAACGCATCTACACACAAGCTTAATCCTCAAAAACTTTTGGATTTCCAAAAATTAACCAAGAAAAAATACTCAATAGCTCATTATTATTTGGGATGGGAATCATTCTCTGATCCAAACCTAGTAAAACAGTTTAGCGTTTTGAGAAAGAATAATTGGATTCCCATGCTTAGTTCAAATCCGTACTATTTCTCTGATTGTCCAGCGCAACCTGAACCTATTTATAAAGCTATCGAGCAAGGCAAATGCGATGATTTTTTAAACAAAGCCGCAAAAAATCTTAAAAATGTAAATAAACCATTCTTTTTGGCTTTTGCATGGGAGATGAATAATAAAGATCTTGAATGGAGCGTTCCATATTCAAGGGCAAGTACTCAAGATTTTATAAATGCCTGGCGGCACATACATGATGTTTTCAACAAAAATGGCGCTACAAATGTACTGTGGGTTTTTTGTCCAAATGTTCCAGACGTTCAGGAAGCATCTTACAAAGATCTGTATCCAGGTGATAAATACGTTGACTGGATGTGTCTAGACGGTTACAACTGGGGAACAACCCAAAGCTGGAGTAAATGGTTAAGCTTCTCAGAAATCTTTACATCTCCCTACAATACTATTCAAAATATTGCACCAGATAAACCAATCTTGCTAGGAGAAGTGAATACCACAGATCAGGGCGGAGACAAAGGTCAATGGTACAAAGATATGTATCAAGATATCATCTATAACTTTCCCAATATAAAAGCTGTTGTAATTTTTAATGAAAATAAAGAAAAACAAGAACATGTAAATTGGAAAGTAGATGTAACACGCGATTCTCTTGATTCTTATATTTCTGCAATTAAACCAGCAGTTTATAAGTAAAAAACAAACATGAATATTCTGTCCTACTATAAAATTATGGAATTTGATACTGCAAGAAAACCTATCTTGCCCGGATCACCTACTGATCAAGAAAAATATATGTATCTCAAACGCGGCAACAGATCGCTTCTGTTTTTCTCTGCAATTAGTTTCATTGGGATTTTTATTAGCCTCTTTGATTTTCTTGGCAACCACACAAGCCTGTGGCCATTATATTTATATCTAGGCCTAACTACTATTTATTTTATTGATTCTCTTATTGTTAATCTTTTTTCAAAAGATTTTGATATTAAAAAACATAAGGAACTGGTAAGTAAATGGGGAAACAATCTTGACAGACGCGTAGATATTTTTCTTCCTACTGCTGGAGAGGATATAGATATTCTTCAAAATACATGGAATGGAATATTAGAACTCAAAAAAAACTTTAAAGGAAGTCTTCAAGTTTATTGCCTAGATGATTCTGCAAGAAGTGAGGTAAAAACTCTTTCTGAAATTTATGGATTTAACTATATAGTTAGACCTAAAAGAGGATGGTTTAAAAAATCTGGGAATCTTCGCTATGGATACAAAGTTTCCAATGGAGAATTTATTGCAATATTTGATGCTGACTTTAGACCCAGATCAGATTTTCTAAATGAACTTCTACCATATCTGCTGGAATACAAAGATATTGGGCTGGTCCAATCTCCTCAATATTTTGATGTAAACAAAAATCAAAACTGGCTACAACGTGGGGCCGGAGAAGTTCAAGAATTATTCTATAGAATGTGCCAAGTCTCACGTCAAAGCCATAATGCCTCAATCTGTGTAGGGTCCAATGCACTTTACAGAAGAGCCGCACTTGCTGAAACTGGAGGAACCGCTCTCATTCAACATTCCGAGGATGTTCATACAGGATTCAACATGAGAATAAAAGGCTGGACTCTCCAATATATTCCAATAGTTCTTGCCAAAGGACTATGTCCTGATGATATGGTTTCTTTTTTCAAACAACAATACAGATGGTGCATGGGATCAATGACACTTCTATCTTCAAACAAATTCTGGCATACAAAAATATCACTAAAAGCCCGTCTCTCCTATTTTTCCGGTTTTCTCTATTATATTCATACAGCCATAAGCTCAATCATTGCCCCAGTTATTCCACTTGTTGTTCTTATTTATTTTCCAGAAAAAGTTTATTGGGGAGCATATTTATATATCCTCCCATCAATAATAATTATTCA
>DASZYA010000042.1:0-7289 GCA_035545675.1 Patescibacteria group bacterium | reverse complement strand
AAACCCTTTTTGCAAAAAGAAAGTTTTCAGAAAATCATTAACCGGAAACCTTATTGCATCTATCCAGCTGAATTTATAACCCTGATCCATGAGAACATCTGCCTCTATGCTTGTATAATTAATAAGTTTTAATAAGTATTGATCAACACTTGTATAATTATCATGAATAAAAGGATTTTCTAATTTTTCTGTTTGCCCCTCAACTGTAATTACTTTGTGAACTGAATTTTTTTCAAAACTTCCTTTTCCTTTCTTAAAAAGTCTTAGTTGATAATCAGGCCACCACATATCACTTCTTATCCATTTGCCAAATATAATATTTTTCCTCGGAATCCAAAAACCGTCAATTTGGTTATTAGATCCTAGATCTTTGATCTTAGTTATAATTTCATTTTTGAGGTCATCTGTTAGTCTTTCGTCTGCATCAAGACTCAAAATCCATTCGCATGTTGCCTTTGAAAAACCAAAGTTTTTTTGGAGATCTATTTTTGATGGGTCATTTTTTTGCGTATAAATCTTTTTGGTGTATTTTTTTGCTAGCGATTCAGTTCTATCAGTGGAAGAATTATCTACAACGATTATCTCATCTGCTAAATCTTTGAGCGATTTTAAGCATTCTTCTATATTTTTTTCTTCATTGTACGCAGAAATCACTACCGATAGAGTTTTCATTATCTTTTTAAAACTAATTTTATATCTTGAATAATTTCTTTACCAATCATAACGTACATTATTGATAAGTAGATTATAGCGCCTACTCCACTTACAACAACAAGAGTTATTAGGTTTGTTGCAAACACCTTACTTAGCAAGTATACTCCAACACCCATTACAACCGCAGAAATTAGAGGTTGATAAATAGATTTGAGCATAGAAAAGTCTACAATTTGCTTTACCAAATAAACTGTGTAGAAAATCGTCAGAGTGACTACAAAAGATGCAAAAGCTACACCGTTATATCCCCATATTGATATGAAAAGGAAAGTTAATACCCAAGTAAGAGTGGTCCATATTCCCATAAGTCTAAGAGTTGATTTAACTTTTCCATTTGAATCCAGAACGTTTACTAGAATTCCAGAGAGAGACGAGACCATAGCATTCAGAGCAAAAAATACCAAGCTTAAATAGGCTGGCTCCCATTTTCCATTCCACCTTGGGAAAAATTCAATAATATAAGGAGCAGTAACTATTAAACCAATTAGAACAGGAAACATGATAAGACTTACAAAGAATAAAGATTTCTCGATTGTTTTTCTAAGAAGATTTAAATCACCCTGCATTCTTGCATACGTTGAGAAAGTAACTCTTGTCACGCTATCAACAAAATATCTATACGGGTAGAAAGCTAGATTTTGAGCAAAACCTATAAATCCAATTTGCGTAAATGATAAAAATTTGGCCAATATTACAGTGATAAAGTCATCTTTAACGGTTGCCAAAACATTCTTTGCTTGGAATTGAAGACCAAACTTAAGATGAGTTACAGATTCCTTATGAATTCCAACACCAATTTCCCAAGGGGAAACAAAATAATAAACAGGAATACTAATTATGCTGGAAACTAAGAATGCCCATGTATAACTATTAATCCCAAAGTGGTTGAGAACAAGTGCTAGAAGTATTACGTTAAATGCGATTGTTTCTACCGTTTGTGGAATTATTAATTTATGAAAATGAATCTTACGCTCTAAGAGTATGGATGGAATTACCTTAAAAGATGAGAGAAAAATTGTAAAAACTAATACCAATAACAATGTGTAACCTTCTTTACCTAAGTGGAAAAAGCTTACTAATGGAGCGCGTAGAATTAGAGTCAATAGAAAAATTCCAAATGTAAGAGCTGCCTGCAAAGTAAAAGTTGTGTGCAAATCTTTAACTGTTATTTCATCTTTTTTTTGAACTAACGCTGCACCAAAACCAAAATCTGTCACAAAGCTTATAACTCTTTGGATTGAAATTACAACAGCATATAAACCTACTTCTGCTTGAGTAAGCACGCTAAATATTATTATTGAAGTTGCTCCAAAGAAAATCTCAAGTATTACTGTTTTTGAAATTAATGCAACTACTCCATTTATGCTATGTTTTACAATTGACTGAGTAGAAGAATCCATATCTATATTCTTTTGTTGTTAATATCAGACCAAAGAATTAAACTCTCCAGAATTGCCCTGATAATAACGGGAAGATTTGCCCCAGACTGCTCTCCAAATTGTCTTGGATAATGTTCTACCCCAACTTGAGCAATCTTTAATTTCTTTCTTGTGGCTTTTGCGAGAATTTCCGTTGTAATCATTGCCCCTTCTGATCTAAGAGGCGAAATTTCTTTTATTGCGTGTCTTGTGAACATCTTAAACCCGCAATCTATATCTTTGAAATGAAAACCGAATAGAGTAAAGTCCCAGGCTTTAAGCATATTCATGAGAAGAAGACGTTTAAATATCTTTTTGTCTCGTCTTTTAGTACGGTAACCAATAACCATATCATTATCCTGGATTGGTCCAATAAATTTCTTAACTTCTGAAAAATCAAATTGTCCATCACCATCCGTAAACACTACATAATTATATTTTGATTTCTCTAACCCTTCTTTTAAAGCTGCGCCATAACCCCTGTTGGGATTATGTGTAATTACACTGACATTTTTATGGTCTTTTGCTATTTTATTTGCCTTTTCAAGTGTTTCATCTTTTGAACCATCGTCAACTATGATTAGTTCCCATTTGTCGGCAACACTAGGCACGACCTCAAGAGCTGAGGCAACTACTTTATCTATATTTTTTTCTTCGTTCCAGAATGGGAAGAAGATTGATAACTCAGGAAGCTTTTCTGGCATAAAACTTAGACTTATTTATTATAACAAGAGAAAGTACTACAACACCAACAATAGTTAGCAAATCACCGAATTTCTCAATATAGGTCTGTCTAAAACTAGCCTCTATTTGGTGTGACCCGGAGGGAATTGTAAAATACATTTCTCCATTTTTAACCTTATAGTCTACACTTTGACCATCTATGTATATTTTCCAGGCAGGAAAATATGGAATTTGAGCAATGGCGTTGAAGTCCTGTGCAAGATTAGTTTTTACTACAATATCTGTCGGAGTTTTTTTAATTAAATCATTTGGAAGTGGTAAATTTCCGTCTGGAAGAACAGCCTCATAAGGATGGCTCCACACATCACTTGGACCCGTGGGCTTTTCAAAGCCTTTCGGAAGATACTCATCTGATATTTTTGACGCAGTCCAGTTGAGATAATATTTATTAGTGTAATAAGCTGCGCTTCTATTAAGATATTCTTGTGGTGTAAAAAGTTTGGCGTTAAAAAATATAACTAAAATTATTGTCAATGCTACAACACCAATATATATTTCTTTTTTTGTAAACTTTCCCACAATATACATCAAAACTCCTATCAATATACTCATAAAAAGTCCGGCAAAATTAAGAAATCTCCATGGAAATTGTAAAAAATTCATGTAAGGAATTGCCCAAACAAAAGAAGATATATTGAGTGTCATAAAAATACTGATTAACAAAAACGCTATTGATAAGAGTGCTATAAACGCTTTATCTTGCATTTTTTTGAAATAAAAAATAATAGTAACAATTGAAACAAAGGATAATATTACATAAATTTTTCCCAATCTGAAACTTAGCCCATCAGCTACACATCCCTTGGTTGATCCTCCAAATCCCCACGGACTATTCCAGAGCTGATTAATACACAGGAAATGGTCTTTGTAGTTTGACCCTCCTCCAACTCCAATTTGCGATAAAACATTTGTGTATTTCATTTCTGATAAAACAGGTAAAACATAGAAAGAGGAAAGTAGAAAAGAAATTAAAAAAGATAGAATATACCACCGATAGATCTTTTTGTCTTTTGCAATAATTAAGGATAACGGGATAAATATTAATACAAAAATTCCACACATTAATGCTGATAAATTGTGTGAAATAATTAGTCCTGCAAAGGACAGAGAAAGGATAATAATTGCAATTTTGGGAAATGAATTTTTGTTAGAATAATGTATTTTAAATAGGCCTAAGAATACCAATGGCAGAAACGCATATGCAAAAAGCTCTGCCAGATCACCTCTAACATAGATGTTTACTGCATGATATGGAAAATATAAATAAGAAACAGCAGCAACTAATGCGGCCGTTTTACCAAAAAACTCATTAACCAAAAAATACATTGATACACCAGACACTATAATTCCTATAACAAATACTATTTTTGCTGCTAGTAACGCATCTGCCCCAAATAACGTAATAAATCCACCAATATAATATGGAAGGACAGAATAGAAATTAAAAATTGGATAGCCGAATCCATACCCAAGATCCGCTACCCATCTAACAGGGAATTGGCCGTTAGCAAGCGATCGACCCATTTCATAGAATCTTGAGACCTGTACGTCATCGTGGAAAGCAAAAAAGCCAGGCTTAAAAAAGGGAATCACAGAGAAAACTCCCAAAACTAAATACAAAATGATGTAATAAATAGTACTTATTTGTTTTTTAACTTTCATTGCCTCTTAAGATCTAAATTTTTAATTTCCATTGCAATTAAAAGTAGTAAAGTAATAAGAGAAATCGCATCAGCCAAAAGCCTAATTGGGGTTTCACCAAAAACTAATTTTATTGTCTGATTGCCACCCTCAAGCTTTAGATCCATAAGTCCTTTACTATTATCATAGAATATTGCTTTTTCCTGCTTATTTGAAAATGCCTTCCAACCTGGGTAATAAATTGTATTTATTTCAACAATTGATGGAGACTTTGATAAGTAATTAAATTGGATTGAGTTTGAGTCTACTATAATGTTTTGAATATCTCCTTGCCCTTTTACTATTTTCACTTTTTCATTTGGATGATTGCTGGGTTTGTTTTTAACCCAAACAGGCATATATTCATCCATTACCGTAGTTGTTGCTTCATTGGTAGAATAAAAAGAATCATCATTTATAACTAGCTTTGGATAAAGAAGTGTATTCATTGAAAAATAAACAAGACTTCCTAATAAAATTGTTCCAACAATTATTTTGTAAGGATTAGCTATGTAATTGAGGACAAATGCAGTTAAGAAAGCGACACCTACTACTTCTAAGGAAAGGGCTCTAAATGGAAACTGTACAAACGACACAGGTAAATATGCCCATAACAACTCGGAATAACTCGATGCAAAGAAAATAGATATCGCCACAACTACAAACATAATTATTGGAATTAAATTTTTGTCTACTCTTTGTTTTTTGATAAAAAATAACAATAAAGACAAAATTAATATTACAATTAGCGGAATTCCTATTAGATATATATCAGCAAAATATTGTGAATAGTCGGATATCTTAGTTTTTGCAAAAACCGTATTTCCTAGCTCAAAAACAGCTGGGAGCCAGAAAAATGCTGAAAGCGTTAATCCCAAAACTATAGATAAGATATAATCTTCGATAAGTTTTTTGTTCTTTTTTACTTTGTATACCTTTCCAAAGATATAAAGAAGTATTAATGGCAAGAACAAAATTGCTAATGTATTATGGGAAATTATGAGCATTGCAACCCCTAATGCTATCCAGAAAATATTTCGTCTTTCCAATTGCCATAGAACAAACGGCATAACCGCAAGAGATAGAACTTCTCCTATAGATCCACGTTTATAAGCATCAAACAGGTGGTATGGTGCATAAGTATAAATCAATGCACCAAAAAAAGATGAAATCTCATCGTACATATTCCTTAACCACAAGTAGATAAACAATCCGCCACCAATAAATGAAGCTCCAATTATCGCTTTGATTGTTTGTTCAAAACTTAAGCCCGCAAGCTTGAAAGGAACACCAATATACATAAAGCCCGGATATAAAAAGTTAGCAACGGGATAACCATAAGAAAAATTAAGCCTTGGTAAAAATCTTACGGGAAACTGTCCGTCACGAAGTGCTTGATAAAATGCTGAGAAACGAATTATCATCCAATTACCATCATCTGTTACCACAAAACCACTTTTTGCCAAAAACCAAATAGATGGGATTATTAACAAAATAAGAAGTATCGGTATAAGATATTTATTTTTCATTCTTTCTTATTAAAAAGAGTGTAGCTGTAACTACACCCAATATTCCAAGGACTGAGATATACAATCCATGATAGAATTTTTCAGGCTTAAATTCAAAAACTACTGTACTTTCACCTTTGGGAACAATTACAGCACGAAATGTATAATCTGCTAAATAAATCTTTGATATTTTCCCGTTAACAAGAGCTCTCCAACCTGGATAATAATTATCTGATAGAAAAAGCAACTCAGGCTTATCTGCTTTTACACTGATCACTACCCTATTTGGTGAATAGGAAATCAGTTTGGCGCTCCCCGTTGCGGTTCCTGATTTGATTCTTGGATTTTGGGCAACCACAATCTGTTTTTGTTCATCAAAGTTTTCACTAAATATTTTTCTTAAAGTTTTTTGTGGAGTTTTGGTAACTATAAAATTATTAGTTACAAAAAATCTTGGTGTTACAGAAAGATTCTCATATGCCTGCCAGAATCCATTCTGCCAAACTAGTTTATAATTTTTTTCTGGAAAAGTTACATAATCTGGATTAAAATCGCCGCGAATTCCTTCATCTTTGTTAAGAACGTACTTCACACCAGTTATGTTAAGTACTTTTTGCCTATATGGATTTTCCGCGAGCTCTTCTTTTCCAAAACCCTGAGCTATATTTGCATCCGGTCTAGGAAGAATTTCAGGGAATCTTCCATTTTTACTCGCCGCCAAAAGTTCCGTATAGTTTTTGATATGAAGCGGATCATTTCCTTCCGTAGAATAAATTTCATCATAAGTTTGGAAATTACTTTCTTCATAAGCCAACCCATATCCCCAAGACCTATTTATACCCGCTTTCTTTAAAAATTCAACTACTGGCGTTTTAGGGTACAAAAATTCGCTTGGCGAAAATGGAGTAATTTTTTGAAAATAATAAAACAATTCAAATGAAGAAAATGCTAATATCAAAACTATATAAACCTTCTCTTTAATACTTGGTTTTAAGAACTTCTTTAAATAAAGAACAAAAGTCAAAACCGACAGTACTATAATTGTTGCGAGAGGAATAATAATATTTCTTTTTGCAATTAAAAATCCATTTATAAGATCTTCGTTATTAAATACTTTTGAATAAATATTAACGTAAATAAATAATCCTCCTATTAGAAAAGTCAAAACCGACAGAATAATATAAAGTTTTTTCTTGTCTTTTAGAAGGAGTGTCTGGTTAAATCC
>DASZYA010000041.1:0-24750 GCA_035545675.1 Patescibacteria group bacterium | reverse complement strand
ATAATTCCTTATATTTTTTGTTCTTATATATAAGTTTTCCATCCGGATTTGCCAGAACACTCCTCCAGCCATCGTCTGGATATAGAGGATCGCTCACGACTATTCTTCCTGAGGTTTTGACGCTAACGTCAACCAGGGTCGGCTTTGTAGGATAGAGATAAATAACAGGTTTTCCTACGCAATAAACTCCTTCTCCTGCATCTCCTGTAAGATTTGGAGATTTGCACCATCCATCAAAACTTGACTGCCATTCTGCTGGAGTGCCAGCCCCTCCCGCATATACATTTCCAGGATTTGCCGCCTCGATATCTCCGCATGGAGTTTGACTCCCCGGAACAGGGGTAATTCCTCCGTTAAGTACATTCGTGCATTTATGGGCGTGACATTCTACTAGCATTGCATAGCACGTACAGTTTGGGTTATCAACCGGTTGGCCATCGTTAACTTGGGCAGGCACTCCATTATCATGGTTGCATACGGTTTGTGGAGCACCAGTTGGGATAGGAGTTGCACTTGGAATAATGAAGCTAAATGTTTTAAGTTGGAGATTTTCTTCTCCTGTTGGTTCCGGCGCCCCAGTGATTGTTGCATTAAATGCATCTCCAATCCTTTCCTGATCAGGCTTAGTAAAGCCTCCAATTAAAAAAGTTGATCCCAAAAGAAGTATTAATATTATTAATCCAACTAAGGCTTGTCCGCGTTCATAAAATCTTTGGGGCATAGTATAAGTATATTCAAATACTTATGTCTCTTCAAATGTTAGGATGCACGAGTGAGGTTATATTCAATTAATTCTTCAAATATCTCGCGATAATTCTCTGGGACATTTACTCTTTTTAGATTTTCGTGAGCTTTTTGAGATAAATCTTGTACCATCTTATCTGTTCTTTCTTTGACTTTATATTTTTCAATTAATTCTTTAACCTTTTCAATATCTGTGTGAGTTACATGGTTGTTGCCGAATATTTCGTTTAGTATTTCCTTTTCTCTGGTAGTGATTTTTTGGTAGAGAAGAGCACGGAAAAGAGTTTTTTTGTTTTGTCTGATATCAGATCCTACAGGTTTTCCTATTTCCATTTCATCTCCTAAAAGTCCAATCTCATCATCTTTTATCTGAAATACTATCCCAAGATTTTCACCTAATTTTTCTAGCTCTTCAACAGTTCCATTACTTCTTCCGGCAATAAGCGCTCCAAGTTTAAGAGGAAGAGAAAAAGTGTATCTAGCACTCTTATTCTTATACATATTTAGTATTTCCTTGCTGTTTGGTTCATCATTTATTGATCCCCAGTGAAAGTCCAACATTTCAGCAGCCGCAACTCTCTGAATTTCTCGGCTTACAATGTTAATAACCTCAGAGTTATTTGATTCTGACAGAAGCTCTAAAGCCAAAAATATTGCAACATCTGCAACGCAGATTGCAATGGATTGACCATAAAATAGCTTATCCTCAACGCTATTATCTGCTTCGTTTTGAAATTGGGCAAAAATAGTTTTTCTACCACGCCTTGTGAAGTCTTTATCAATGATATCGTCTTGTATAAGTAAAGCAGAGTGAATAAGTTCTACAGCAACAGCTGCCTTGAGAGCTTGTTTGTTGTCTTCTTTGGAAAACATCTCACAAGTTAGAAGAACAAGCAATCCTCTTAGCATTTTTCCATTTACAGCAAAATCAGCCAATTTATTTATAGATGTTTTGTAAAAAGGTATGTCAGATTTATCTTCTTTTACCTTTTTATCTAGAAATGATTTAAGCTCAGATGTAATAATGGGTTTGTTAACTTTTGAAAATTCCAATAATTTTTTCATTAATTTCCAAACCTCCTTTGTCTATTAGAATAATCTTCAATTGCCATTTTCAAATCCTCTTTATTAAATTCAGGAAAATATTTTTTAACAAATAGGTATTCTGCATATGCTGCTTGCCAAATCATAAGCCCTGAAGTTCTTTGCTCCCCACTAGTTCTAATTATGAGATCAGGATTGGGATATGGTTGGCCAGCAGTATCTAAAAATTGTGCAAAATCTTGCTCAGTTAGTTCCTGGTTACTAGTTCTTGGTTCTTGGTTCAATTTCTGAATTGCTCTCAAAACTTCATCTCTCCCACCATAGTCAAAGGCAATGTTTAGGATATATTTATCAAATTGTTTGGTTTTTCCCTCTGCATCGGTCATTTTCTTAAGAAGGGAGCTGGGCATCCGATCTTTTCTACCAATATGAATTATTTTTACTTGATCGCGCACGGCTTCTTTTGTATATCTATCAATGAATATTGAACCCATACTTACAATTCCTGCAACTTCATCTTTGGTTCTTGTCCAATTCTCAGTAGAGAATGCCCAGAAGGTGAGAGTATGAATTCCTAGTTCACGCGCAGCCCTTGCAATATTTACAGCTGCTTCCATTCCCTGTCTGTGCCCTTCAAGGCTGGGAAGTCCTTTTTCTTTTGCCCAGCGCCTGTTGCCATCAGGAATAATTGCCACGTGATTTGGAACAGAAAGATCCATAGATTGGTATTTTACTACATAAAACAGGAAAAGTTTTCTCCGGGGTGTTTTTTGAATATTCCTCCCCATTCAACTACTGTGAATCCATTTCTCTTTGGAGTCGTAATTACTGGGGGCAAAATTGTTGTTGTTTGCTTTAGGGTTTCAAAATACAAACCTACGCGGATAATCGTATCAGGTTTAGGAGTTATATTTAGGGATGCTGCATTATCTAGAGTTTTTCTGTCAGTTATTCCTACAAGGTAGTAAGGGGAATCGGGTAATGCTTTTGTCCAATAATCTACAAATTGTTGTGTTTCTTTATTGTTGAGTCCAAGTTTTGGCATAAGCTCATTTAGCCCTAGCTTCAAATCAGTTTTTGCAAAAACAAAACCTTCTTTAGGTTTTGAAAGTAGGTTATCAGAAATTTTAGTTTCATAATATAAGTAGTCGTAATTCTTATTTTCGTAAGTTATATCTCCATTGCTTTTGGCCGTAGCAACCCAACCATTGTTAGGATAGATAGGGTCAGTATAGGTGAGTGGTTCTTTTGAGTTTACTTTCACAGTTACTTGAGTTGTTTGTTTAGGGTACAGATAAATAGCTGGCTTACACCAAGGGGAGAGCCAGTTGGTTGTGCTTTCTTGTGGGGTTGGGTAGATGAGTTTAAATGTTTCTAGCTGTAGATCCTTTTTATCAGAAAAATTATCTATAACAATTGTTGGTTGAAGAGGGGCGGGTGTTACAGAGACTTGATTTGGGTTATCTTGTTGGCAATTTTTGATAACATCAGGGATTCCGGGGGATGGGTAGTCATTTAATCTAAAATAAGCATCAAAAACTGAGGTTGGGTTACCATAGCAAGACACATTTGGTATAGTACAGACTTGTTGTAGTGTTGGATTGGAATTGTATGAACTATCACAATTCTTGCGGCAAACATACATGATTTCATCATTTGGTATAACTACACATTCTCCATTCGGTCCCCACAAAGCCTCTCCATTACATGCCTGCCCGTGGTATCCGGGATTAAATCCATCTGATGTATTTTGAATTATTGGATCACCATTAAAGGTTTGTCCTGTATCTTTAAGATGAACGACAACTTCTTTAAGAGTAATATTAGATTTGAGTAGCCCATATTGATCACCATTGAAGGTAAAAGTTTGATCGGATTTAGTTGATGGCTGGCAAGCGTCTCCATCTCCTGAATCGCAGCAAAAACCAGCGCTTGTACCGGATGGTGCGGTTAGTTCTTTTGGCGGACCAAATTTTGCATAGAATCCTGATAGTAATATTCCAAGTATAATTACTGCCAAAACTAAAAATAGAGTTACAAAACCTTTAATGTTCTTTACTTTACGAGTTTTTTTGACTTTGCGTGTCCTGGGCATGTATTAATAATTATTGTAGTATAAGTTTGAATAGTGAATCAATAATTAGGAATTAGGTTGCGTTTTGCCTAAAATTTAGCTATAATATCTCAATTACGCACATCTGATAAACGTTCTGGCCCTCAAAAGCCCATTGGATGGAGGCTAAAAGAACAAAATATGAGAGACATTACATTAGAAGAATTATTAGAAGCTGGTTGTCATTTTGGACACCAGGTAAATAGAAGAAACCCCAAAGCGGACGACTATATTTTTGAAGCTCGTTCCAATATTCACATCATTAATCTTGAGAAAACTCGTGATGGCCTCCTTGCTGCAGCAGAATATCTTAAGGAATTATCTTCAAATGGAGGATATGTTGTTGTTGTAGGTACAAAAAGACAAGCGAGACAAGTCGTTCAAGATGAAGCTCTTAGAGCAAAGGAAGCAGGAGTTAATGGTCTTTTTTATGTCAATTACCGCTGGATTGGTGGAATTTTAACTAATTTCCCAGAAGTTTCTAAAAACTTTAAGAAATTAAGAGATTTATCAGAGTTCTTAGCTTCAAACAAACGCGGAGAATACACAAAGAGAGAGCTTGTACTTATGGAAAAAGAAGTGGACAAGTTGAAAGATCTCTATGGTGGAGTTGTAAGTATGGACCGTGTACCGGATGCATTAGTTATTATTGGTACCCAATTAGAAGCAACAGCAGTAAGAGAAGCTATCTCAAATGGTGTTAAAACAGTTGGAGTAGTTGACACAAATGCAGACCCAAACATAATTGATTATCCAATTCCAGCAAATGATGATGCAGTTGGATCAATCAAACTAATAACCTCATATCTAGTTGACGCTTGGATAGAGGGATCAAAAATAGGAATTAAAAAGGAAGAGGAGAAGATAAAAGCAGAGGAGAAGGCAAAGGTTGCTCATGCAAAGGCTGCTGAGGATAAATTAAAGAAAGAAACAGCAGAAGTGCGTGCAAAACAAAGAGAAAATGTTTCAAAGCCAGTTGAAGACAAGGCAACTAAAAAAGCTTAATATACTACTATGACAGTTGACGTAGCGCTCATAAAACAACTTAGAGAAAAAACCGGTGCTGGTGTTGCAGATTGTCGTGAAGCCTTAGAGGCATCAAGTAACGATATCAAAAAAGCAGAAGAATACCTCAAGAAAAAAGGTTTTGAAAAAGCAGCTAAAAAAGGAGACCGCGAAACAAATTATGGTTTAGTTGAATCATATGTTCACCAAGGAAGAGTTGGAGTTTTGGTAGAAGTTCTTTGTGAAACAGATTTTGTTGCTAGAACTGATGAATTTAAGCAACTTGCTCATGAAGTTGCAATGCAAATTGCATCTATGAACCCAAAAGACAGCAAAGCATTATTAAAGCAAGAGTATATTCGTGATCCACAAAAGACAATTCAAGATTTGGTAACAGAAGTTATTGCAAAACTTGGAGAAAACATTACAATTGGTCGTCTTTCCCGCTTTGAACTAGGTAAATAAGGAAACCCTCAAGGAGCTTTCTATTCTAATATCGTCCGCATTTGTGTATAATCGTTATCAATGTTAATTACAGTAGTCGCATTCATCATTGTTCTTTCTGTTCTTGTATTAATCCACGAATTAGGTCATTACCTGACAGCCAAAAAATTTGGAGTAAAAGTAGAGGAGTTTGGTTTTGGTTTTCCCCCACGTGTTATTGGTAAAAAGGTTGGTGAAACAATTTATTCCCTCAATCTTCTTCCTGTTGGTGGTTTCGTGAAATTATATGGTGAAGATGCAGCGGGTGGAGGATCAGTAAAGGCTACTAAAACCAAGGAAAAATGGAATACGAAGAAAGCTTTTTTTGCTCGCCCTGCTTGGCAAAGAGCCACAATAATACTTGCTGGAGTAATAATGAACTTTATTTTGGCAGTAGTTTTGATTTCTTATCTATTTACATTCCACGGAGTTGCAGTTCCCACGGAAAACATAAAGGTTGTTGAAGTCGTTGATCATTCGCCAGCCTCCGTTGCCGGTCTTAAGAAGGATGACTTAGTGGTAAGTGTAAATGATCAAAAGATAAATGACACTGACAGTTTTGTTAGTCTAACAAGAAAAAGTGAAGGAAAGCCATTAATCCTTGAGATTAGAAGAAATGGGCAAACATTTACAAAAACAATTGTTCCACGTACCAAATTTCCAAAGGGAGAAGGTCCTCTTGGAGTTGCTATAACAAACATAGAGATCAAGAAATATCCATGGTATCAGGCTCCTTTTTATGGAACCATGGAGGCATTTAAGTTCTCTTGGATGATCATAAAGGGTTTGATAGATATGGTTGGAAATCTTATCACTGGAAAAGGATTTGCTGGAGTTGCCGGTCCAATTGGAGTAGCCCAGCTCACAGGTCAAGCAGTTTCTTATGGAGTGGACGCAACTCTTTGGTTTGTGGCTCTTCTTTCTTTAAACTTAGCGGTGGTAAACGTTCTCCCAATACCGGCTCTAGATGGAGGAAGATTGCTTTTCATAATAATCGAGATGATTACCGGCAAAAAAGTAGATTCAAAGTATGAAACTATGGCTCATGCCATTGGATTAGTGGTTCTGCTTTCATTAATAGTAATAATTACTTTCTTTGATGTGATGAGATTAGTTTCTGGTCAGAGTATTCTGCCAAAGATGTAAATGATATTAGTTTGCATTCGCAAAAACCAATCCTCGTTAACTACCACTAAACTAACTACCACTAAACTAACTACCACTTGTCAAATTGACAACTTTCTTTATTTGTTATCATAATTAGAATGAACCATCGTCCAGTCGATGGTCCTGCTATGAGACAGATGCGGAGATATAAAAATTTAACAAAAGATGAAATATATGAAGCATTTAATAAAATAAGAGATGCATTCTTGGCTGCGAGAAGTGGAAAAGAAGTAGATGAAATTATTGACGCAATATTAACCAGTGAAGAAAAACTGAAAGTTGGTCGTAGAGTTTTAGTAGCCAACTATTTGAAATCTAGAGCATTTACCCTAGATGAAATTCGCATCATTTTGAAAGTTGGCAAGTCGACAATCCAGTCTGTAAATAGACGAAGAGAAATGCATCCAATAGGATTCGAATTAATTGATAAAAGAAGTAAGAAAGTAGAGCAAAACTATCAGAAAAAGAAATATAAAACAGTAGGAGGTTCTAATTTAATTTTTAAGCAAAGGAAATACGCTGGAATAAAGAGAAAAGATATAGAACGATAACTTATCGAGTCCATCGTCCAGTCGATGGTTCCGCTAGTAATGTATTTTTCATTGTTTATTATCTTCCAATAATTTATAATCTATAATCTAACATAATAAATATGGACAACGTAATGGCAGAAGTTGATGCAAGAATGCAAAGAGCAATAGATGCTTTGCGTGAAGAGTTTGGGACAATTAGAACTGGTAAGGCTTCACCGTCTCTAGTTGAAAACATAGTCATCAATGCATACGGTGGAACCCAACCTCTCAAGGTTTTGGAGCTTGCAACAATTCACGCTCAGGATAATAGCACTTTGGTAATTGCTCCATTTGATAGATCAATAATTGCTGAGATTGAAAAAGGAATATCAGGCGCTAACGTAGGTTTAAACCCCATTGTTGATGGGGATGTTCTAAGGATTAATCTTCCACCACTTACCGAGGAGAGAAGAGCAGAATTTGTAAAACTAGTTAAGCAGAAAGCAGAGGGCGGCAAGGTTGCAATAAGACAGGCAAGACACGATGGGATGGCAGAGATAAAGAAAAAAGCAGAAAATGAGGGAATTTCAGAAGATGAGGTCACACGCTATGAGAAAGAGATCCAAAAATTAACAGAAGAATTTACCGGAAAAATTGATTTAATCGCAGAAGAGAAAGAAAAAGAATTAATGACCCTCTAAATTAACTTAAAACTCAAAACGATAAAATTAACAGACTCTATATTTAGCCTTTTTTGTAAGCCATGTAATGTCCAAGAATTGCGAGCAATATAAATAATGCTGCCCAACGAACCGGATGAGGATCAAATGCTAGATGTGTTAACAAAATACCAATTCCTATTCCGCCTACAACGTGTACAGCAGCATTAAAGGTTGGATTTTTGGAGAAATATTTTTCTGCTCTTTTCATACTATATAAATACTGTAAGGCAAATAATTACCAATGTCAAAATATTTGATATTTGCCTCTTTTTACTCTATATTTAACTATCTATGAAACTACCAAGAGCGTTAGAAAAGGTTGTAGAGAACTTTGAGAGACTTCCGGGAATCGGTCCAAAGAGTGCTCAGCGGTTGGCTTTCTATTTGCTTCATGTTCCACAAAGTGATCTTGAAAACTTTGCACAAAATCTAACAAATCTCAAATCTCAAACCATACTTTGTTCAACCTGTTTTAATATAGGAGAGAGTGATCCATGTTGGATTTGTGATGATCAGGCTCGGGATGCAAACACAATTTGTATTGTAGAAGATGCATTAGATCTTCTGGCGATAGAGAAGAGTGGTAAATATCGTGGGGTTTATCATGTTTTACACGGAGTAATCAATCCACTAAATAGCATTGGTCCAGATGATATTTATATTCCCCAATTAATGACGAGAATTAAAAACAAAAAGGATGATATACAAGAGATAATTCTTGCAACAAATCCTACTATGGAGGGAGAGGCCACCAGTCTTTATATCCAAAAAGAGCTTTCCAATAGTGATGTTCCGAATATTAAGATTACAAGAATTGGTAGAGGCCTTCCTATTGGAGCAGATCTTGAATATGCTGATGAGGTTACAATAGAGAGAGCCCTGGAGGGAAGACGCGAATATTAATCCTATTTACTATTGCTTATTGATTATTTATCATTAGGATAAGCAATATGCTTAAAAAGAATTTATCAAAAATTATCCTAGCTATAATACTGGCTTTTGCAGCCATTACTCGCCTGCTTTTACTAGGAAATGTTCCGTCTGCAATAACAGGAGACGAGCTTTTTTATATCCTAACAATCAAGTCGGTGGCACTTACCGGTCATGCATTTAACTCTTCTTGGAATATCTTACCAATTCTATTTTTTAAATATCCAACTCCTCATGTTCAGGCAGAACTTCCTTACCTGCTTTTATATCCAATAATTAGTATCGCGCCATTTTCTCTTTTAACTTCTAAGATTACATATGCTTTGCTTTCTATTGCTACGGTATTTGTGATTTATTTATTGGGTGAGAAATTATTTGATAAGAGAACAGGATTGATAGCTGCAGCAATTGGCGCAATTAATCCTTGGCTATTTTTTATTGGAAGGACTTCATATGAGGTGGTTCCCGCAACATTTTTCTATCTCCTTGGAATATACCTCCTCCTAAGAGAGAAGGGGAATAAAATACTTTACAGCTTCCCAATTTTTGTTTTAGCATTTTATTCTTACATAGGTACAAAAGTATGTTTAGTACCAATAGTTTTGGTTACAAGTGTTTACGCTTGGTATATTAACAAAAGAAAAAATACATCAAAATACGCCGTTTTGAATTTGTTGTGTATTTTGTTTTTACTGTTCTTTGCAACATCATTATCCGGTAATGCTAGAACCAGTGACCTAGTTACTCCTTTTTCTCCAGAGATTGCAAGTCATGTGGATAATATTAGAAAAGTATCTATTGCGCCAAATATTATAGGTAGTTTGCTAAATAACAAATTTACTGTATTTGCCAATATTGAAATTATTAAAACAATTAAGGCTTTTTCCTTTGATTACCTCTTCTTTACTGGCGATAATTTTGTTTCTTTATATACTCACGGTTTGTTATATTTTGTTGATTTGTTCTTCGTAACAATTGGAGTGATGTATCTCTTTGTTGAAAACAGAAAAAAGCTTTTATTTATAGCAGGATTAATGTTTGCCGGGGTGCTTCCTCAGATAATGTTTAATTCAAATGAAATATTTTCTCCTCACTTGTCCTTATTTTTAGTATTTTTAATTATTCCAATAGCCTTTGGTATCTCAAAGGTCACAGAGAGATATAAAAATATATTTGTTTCAATAGTAATTCTTGGGATATATACGTTGTCATTTATAAATTTTTTAAATATATACTTCTTTCAATTTCCATTACGTGGTCATTTTGATTTTCCCTCTAGAGAATTATCTTATTATGTAAAAATTGCGTCACAAAAATCTCCTGTTGATCTGTATGTTAAGTCTCCTGTGGATGCGTTTTCCAAATATGTTTATTATACAAATGCGTTGAATAAAAATAACTATTCTGCAATCGAAAGGGCTTTTACAAATAAAGATTACAAACTAGGAAATGTCACTTTCTTGTCTTGCCCAGACATAATGAATGAGAAAAGTAAAACGAATGTTGTCATATATAATAATGGAGAATGTCCTCCTATAGAAAATTCATTACCAAGTCTTAAAATATCGGCGCTTCTTGATGGTGGAGAGATATATCAAATCTACAACGATAAGTTTTGTCATAACTACGCACTTAATACATATCCATCACATATTAAGCTTTCAGACTTTAACGTTGAGAGTCTAACGCAACAAAAGTTTTGCCAAACTTTTATATCTCGTTAATCAGATTTTGTATTGAAATAATCATAAACATCAGAAGCAAGTTGCGCAATTCTTTCTGCAGCATCTGGTGGCGAATCACTCTTTGACATCGCAACAAAAAGAATTGGATCTTTTGCAAATATTATTCCAGCATCATGTTTATATTCATCTAGTTCTCCAGTTTTGTGTGCAACCTGAATATTGTCGGGCAGATATTTTGGAATCCTATCATTAATTGCTTGGTGATCGAGAAGCTCTATCATTTGTTTGGATGAATCACCATCTACAATTGTTCCCGCATACAATTTTTCATAAAAGAGAGCAATATCATTTGGGGTAGATCGGGGAGGTTCTCCAACAATTGAGTGTTTAAATCCTTGTTGAGTAAGAAAATTTGCCACGGTTGATAGTCTGATTTTTGCAGTTAAAAGTAGAGCGGCATAATTATCAGAAATTGTAATCATTTGTTCCAATGCATCATTGACTGTAAACGTAATATCTCCGTCAGTTTTTTCTGCATAATCAGGATCTATATCAAAGGCTTTATTCAAATCTTCGACACTTTCACTAAGTGTTTGATCTGGTGTTAATGTGCCATTTTTGTATTGTTGATAAACCGCTGCCATTACCCAAAGTTTGTAAAGGCTTGCTGTTTCAAAAGTCATGTTTTCATTCTGATAGTATGTTTCACCTGTTCTTAGGTTTTTAATAACAATTCCATAGGTTCCGTGAGTTCCTGCAAGAGAAGTAGTTACAACCTCATCAAGTTTGTTTCCTCGTGCATGGCTTATAAATGTTGAAATTCCTTTTATGCCCTTACCTACGGGAGAAACGATTGCGGTTTTAGTTGTTGGTTTTTTTTGAGGGAAAAATCGAAATAGAATCCCAGCAAAAATTAATCCTCCAAAAAGTATTACGAGTAAGTCTCTGCCTTTCATCAATTATGCATGACCGTGATAATTTCTAACTGCAGGAATTGTATAAGATACTATTCCTACAACAATTAAAGTTCCAATTCCACCAAGAACTACAGAAAGGGGCGTACCAACAAGAGAGGCGAGTAGACCCGCTTCAAATTCTCCAAGCTGTGGTCCACCCGCAAAAAATATCATGTTGATTGATGTCATCCTTCCTCTAATATAGTCTGGTGTCTCAATTTGTCTTATTGTATTTCTTATAACCGTGCTAACAGCATCTCCGGCTCCCAAAATTACTAATGCTAATATTGAAAAAATGTAATTAGTTGATAGTCCAAATATTATTGTTGCTGCCCCAAAAACCCCAACAGCGCTTAATAACAGTATTCCTTGATTCTTAATTTTGCCTGTATGGGCAATTGCAAGACCAGCAGCTACTGCACCTATTGAATCAGCAGAGTACAAGAACCCTAGTCCAATAGGTCCTACATGCAAAATGCTTTCTGCATAGACTGGTAACAAGACAGTTGCAGATGCGAAGAAAGTAGAGAAGAAATCTAGTAACATGGTTGACCAAATGAGAGTTTTTGATCTTACAAAATGAATGCCTTCGAGAATTGATTTTATTGATATAGAGGCTTTAGTTCCAAGATCGTGCACTATTGGTGCTCCTGTATTTTTGATCAAAATTAAAGATGTAATTACCGCACCAAATGAAATAGCATTGAATAAATAAACAGTTCCTACTCCTAGATATCCTATGGCAAATCCACCTATCGCAGGACCAGCTACAGTTGAAATCTGAAACATAATTACATTAAGACTCATTGCATTGGCAAGATCCTTCTTCTCAACCAAATTTGGAATCATGGCTTGACGAGCCGGAAGATCAAAAGAAGTTGTTATTGCAGCAAGAATCGTAACCGCATAGATGAAAAATGGATTAATAACTTTCCCAAAAGTTGTTAAGGCAAGGATTATAGATAATACGGCAAGAGTTGATTGTGTAATAAATTGTATTGTTTTTCTATTGTGAACATCCGCAAAGCTTCCTCCTAGCAAAGAAAAAACTGCAATTGGTATAAAACGAGATAGTCCGATTATTCCCAGAGCAAAAGGAGAATGAGTCAGGACATATATCTGCCAATTGATGGCAACGATTTGCATTTGTGTCCCCGTATTAGATATAAATTGTCCTATCCAAAAGTATCTAAAATCTTTATATTTTAACGCAGGATATCTTCCCGAGGGTGTAATAACTTCCATCTGATGAATATAAATTCTAGCACAAACAATTTGGTTTTTTTGTAACAAAAATGTATAATTTCCACTTATGTATCGAGAAAAAGACAACTCATATGACAGAGAAAAAATGGAGGCGATAGAGGCAGCTAATAATATTCTTAAAGGTAAAAGTTCCGAACTAGTTGGCGAGTCGTATGATAATCCTGGCAAGATTTTTCCTGATGAGATTTATTATCTACGGTTCTTTTTTATGAAATATTTTAAAGATAGAGAGCCTCTGGTGAGCGATTTACCATTTAAAACGCAAGCTGATTTTATGGCATGGGATTTTGACCTTTTTATAAATGATAGATTGGTTAAGCTTAGAGAGACGGGTTCATCTAGTATGCGCAATAGAGAAGAAATTTTAAAAAAGTTAAGTATATCTCGTCTTGGATTGTTAATTGATAGACAGAAAGATAGTGCAAAAGTAAATTTTGATTTGGATAAAACCGTTAGCGCAGCTGGAGAATTTGCTAAATGGTCCAGAAGATCTAGAGTCGCTCGTGAAGCTAGTAGGTTAAGGGGAGAAGGGGAACTATAATTCTGAAAGTTTTTCTGGATTAACTTTTAAGATTTTATCATCTCCTGCACTTGGTGTGCCTCTCCCATCAGTATTACTAGTTGTAATATATAAATATCCATCCGGCCCAACTACAACTTCTCTTATTCTTCCAAGCTTTCCGTCAAGATGTTTGGTTAATTTTCCAGTAGAGATTTCATATTGGTATAGTCCGTTTCCCTTTAATCCTCCAAAAAAGAGCGAGCCATTGAGAAAGCTTGTTCCGGATGGCGCCCATGTAACTTTCGCGGTAGAGTTAAGTACAGGAGTTACCATGCCGGTTTTTGTTTCATCGCCTTGTATTATTGGCCAACCATAGTTTTTTCCAGGTTCAATTTTATTTATCTCATCAAGTCCTGATAATGGAATTGATCTACCATGTTCTGTTTCCCAAAGATTATTATTGCTATCCCATGTAATTCCCTGTGGATTTCTATGTCCATAAGAATAAACTAAATCGTTACCGTTTTTACCATCAAATGGATTATTTGGAGCTGGCTTTCCGTCTTCAGTGATTCTTAATATTTTTCCACCGAGGGTATTTTTACTTTGTGCAAGGCTTGGTTGTTCTCCATCACCTGTTGTAATGTATAGGTATCCGTCAGGGCCAAATTTTATTCTTCCGCCATCATGGTTACTTCCTGATGGAATATTATCAACCAATATTTTTTCTTGGGTAAGTTTATTATCTTCTAATTTATATTTAACTATTCGGTTTAGATTATTGTTGGCACCCTTTGAAGCAAAAGTATAGTAGAGATAGATATCGTGGTTATGAGAAAAATCTGGAGAAACAGCAACTCCTAGTAGTCCACCTTCTCCTTCCGCCTTTACGGATAGTGTGGCGATTGTCTGTGGTTTCCCATCATTTGTTATTAACTTCAAATTTCCTGGTCTTTCAGTTACCAACATATCTTTATTAGGTAGAAAATCAATTGCCCACGGAACGGCCATATTTTCTTGAAAAACTGATAATGCTGGAGCGTTTATTAAATCATCTTTTTGATTCTTTGAAGTAGAGTTTGAAGATTTTGGGATTGAGTTATTCCTGCTCAAGATCTTCGTATAATTAAGATAAGAGTAGACCAGAACTACAATTAAAACTAGTGCTATCGTAAGAAAAAATTTTTTCATTCTTCTTTTTCTTCATATTCAAATTCTTCATCTTTCTCTAATGCTTTAGAATTTCTAAGGTTACTTGGAAGCAATGGATTTACTACAAATCCTGCTAGATCACGTCTACCTATTATTAATGGAAATTGTAGATGAGATCTGTTTGCAACAGATGCAATGGTTTTAATACGTCTCCCTGCTAGATTTATATCTAGTTTTACAGCGGGTCTTTCTCCTACGCCACTTGCAGACTTAACATAAATGTTTTCCTGTGGAAGAAGAGTAAGATTTAAATCGCGAACAATTGACGTATCAATAGAGCTTCTATATGCTCCCGTATCAATTTTGGCTTTATAATTCATAGTAATATCTCCGTTTGTTAGAGTAACATCCTCAATTACAGATATCATTTTCTTTTCTGTATCAACTTTGTGAGAAAAATCTTCAGCAAAAATAGATTTTGCTATTTCAACGCCGCGTTCTGGGCTAGTAACCTTAAGGTCTTCAACCCTTTCTAGCCTTGATCTAAGAGAATCTAGATTGGCATTTTGAATTGAAAGTCCAGGTCTTGCATTTATCTCAATAACCATTGGACCGCGATTCTTATCAAGAACTATATCAATTCCAGCGTATCCTAGACCGCTCATTTCTTGAGCACGTGATGCTAATAGTAATATCTCATCCCAGTTGGGAATTTTTATTCCCCTTATTTTTATTTTTGTTCCAGGAATAAATTCAATTAGTGATTCACCTTTTATTGCGCTTTTTGTTATTCCGGTTCTCATTCCAATTCCAACAGCAAGTGCGCCTTGAACATGATTCGCTTTCCCATGAGAAGCAAGAGTAGGGAGTCTTAGCATGGCCATTATTGGAATTTTATTAAAAACGATGACTCTAATATCCGGTATACCCATGGGGACAATTTTTCTGAAAAATGGGTTTGGGGTAATTCTTTCTTCTATGTAAGCTCTGTCTTGTAGATTTTGTAGAGAATATATTCCATCAAATATATCTAAAATATGAGACTTTAATTGTTTTAGGTTGTAAGTTTTTCCATCGAGTGTTGTCGCTACTTTTCCGTCCCATTTATCAAAAACCAAAATTCCTTCTCCACCATATCCTCTTGCAGGTTTTATAACAAATCCGTCTATTGGAAGTTTCCAGTCAAAGGCATTAATACTTGCACGAGTCATAAAGGCATGGATTATTCTTGCTGTGGTCACACCATTTTTCTCCAAAATTTTTTTGGTTTCTAATTTATCATCGGCTCTTCTTTTTGCCGATGCTTTGTTGTACCTACCTATATATAGGTAGTTTCTGGCATTCATGCCAAGAGGACTATTACTGATCGACATACTTTTTAAATGCCCTAAACCTGCTGTATTCGGTAAATCTTAATCCAAAGTATCTTCCAATTAATATATTTACAGGAATTAGAATAAGGGTAATTTCAGGATAGAGGAGTACAAAGTTTCTTATAATTTCATTTGATAGTATGAAGTATCCTAAAAGCCCAAGTATAAGAGTAAAAAGAGTAATAATAATTGCGGGCTTCACTCCTCGCAAAAGTTGGACGGCAACAATCCTATCAGAGAGAAGTATAAACAGCAGGACCGGTAAAAAAGATAACTGAGTAAGATCAAATAATCTAAGAGATGCACAAACGGTTAAAGACACAAATACAAATCCGGATACAATAAACATGGAGAGAGCCATCTTTGGTAATTGCATGATCTTAATTCTCTTAACAATAATTCTTGCAATGATTGATGCTATCAAAACCGTTGTAAGAAGAATTAGCCCAACGCCAAGACCGGTTGCAACAAGCGTTATAGAAAAAGCTATTGGTACTAAGACTTCTAGTGTTGGTATTCCAACAATCTGACGAAAGAAAACAATCATGGTTGCAAGAAATGGTAAAAGTAAAATAAGAATAATTGTGTTAACGGGAACCCCGCTTCTCACTGCATACTGGACTGTATACCCCATAATATTTAGGAATTGGGGTTCATTAATTGGGCGCTTATTAAATAGCCTTATAAATTCCTGCCTTGCCTTAGCTTCTTCTGGCTTTGTAAGATCCTCCTGTTTTATGGGTTTAGTTTCTGCGGCAGGAGTTGAAATTTCAGCAGGAGCTGTTGCAAGTTTGTCAATTTCTTGAGGAGCAATAGTAATTTGAGCAAAAATTTGTTTGGTGGTTAGGAAGAAGAGAGATAATAATATTAGTGCTATGTATAAGCGCTTCATTGCTTACCATGATACCTGAATTCCGAGCCTAAATCAAACAACTAATTGCAAGTAAATGGTATGGATGTAGAAAAAGATGAGAATGTATTACAGTTTGCACAGGTTGAATAAGCATATTGCGCATAGTAAGTTTGCCCTTGTGATAATGAAGGACTTGTTGTGTAGGATTGCTGCTGTGATGGATTTGATGGTGTAAGGATGTTGTTCACTATTTGGCTTCCTCCACCTGTTGTTCCAACTGTCAGCCAATATTGTTGTGCATTTTGCAAACTGTTGTTTAGATTAAAGTTTATCGTAGCTTGAAAACCGCTTCCAGGATTATTGTTACAGCTTACAGATAGAGTATTTCCATTTGGTGCACTTGCTTGAGTCTGGGCATTAATAGTCAACACCTCGCCGGTTGCCGGTGCTTCAACTGTTAGTATCTGAGATTGACTTGCTGGCTGTCCATTTACCCAAAGATAGGCTTGAAAGTCATAGCTTGTTCCGGCTTGAGCGTTGTTCCAAGACCAGGCAACACCATTTGTAGCTGAAATGTTGCTTGCAACTTGATTAAAGCTTGAGGTTCCCGTGACTCTGCTCCCCAAAGTTATGTAGGAGCCGCTTGGGGCGTTTCCATTAAGATTTATTGTTCCAGAAACACCACTTACAGTTGGGGCAGGAGGTTGAGCGGTTGAATTAATAGTTAGCACTTCGCTAGTTGCCGGAGCTGTGATAGTTAACACCTGAGAGGTACCATAGTTATTGCTCATTATTGCCTGAACTTCATAAGATGCGTTTTGAATTGCATTTGTCCAAGTCCAGTTAGAATTATCAACTGCAGGTAAGTTACTTTGAACTGTTGTAAAAGATGTTGTTCCAACCTGCCTTGCCTGGAGAGTTATTGTTGTTCCGCTTGGTATGTATCCATTTAAATTAAATGTTCCGGAAATTGAGGAGAGTACAGGAGTAGGAGTTGGTCCTGGGGTTACAGTTGGTGATTGGGTTGGTGAGGGTAGAGTTATATTTACATTTAACACTTCGCTAGTTGCCGGAGCTACAACGGTTTCAATAGGTGAGGTTCCAATATTTTGTCCGTTAACTTTAACTTGTGCTTGTATTTCATAGGCGACTCCATTTCCGGCATCATTCCAAGCCCATGTTGCCCCATCAAGTGGAGTTATTCCAGTCACAACAGGCTTAAAAGAATTTTGTCCAGATTTTCTGGCTAGAATTGTAACTGTTGATCCCTGTGGTGGGGCACCATCTATTCCCAAAGTTCCAGCAATAGAAGAGTTACCGGTCTCGCTTACCTGATTTGTAACAAAATTATTTTGGGTTTTAGCAGTTTTATTGGCAATAAATAATTCATATCCTGCAATGATTAACGCTATAAAAACCACTACAGATGCAATAACGAGCGCTATAATTGCAGCTTTTGGTATTCCATTAGATGAGGAATTTGTTGGGGTGTTGGCTGGAGTTGTTGATGGTTGTGGAGCAGGGTTTGCCACAACAGGATTTGGTTTGGGCAGATTGTTTTCCATTATAGGTACAGTATGCCCAAAAAAATCCTTGCTTGTCAACAGGATTCCGCCTTGAAATTGGTTAAAGGATGAAATAATATTGTTATTTGTAAGTGTAACAGGGGTTGCACTATTCATCTAAACAATCATTTAATGGTAAAAATTGAAAGAAATGGAATTCCTATAAGAACCAGAGAAGATGTCGTCCACATAGATGATTTACAAGCCCAGCAACTAGTTTTATATTATTTCAATGAGCATCCAGGTAAGTATGAAATAGAATATGAACCTCATGAATTTTTACAGCAAGGCCCAGACGGAAAAACTAGAGGAGCAAGACCAGACTTACGTAGAACCTCCACTTCAACCGGCAGATCCGTATATATTGAGTTAACTACAGCGCCAAGACATTCTTCCGTTGAGAGGGGGCAACGTGGTAAATTGGTTCATAATCCAGATGCCGATTTCAAATCAAGGCAGCGAGGAATAATGGAAGAAGAAGGAGAGGTATGTATTTTCCTATATAGGGAAGAGTTAACACGTCTTAGCGAAAATCATCCTGAATATAATTTTTTCACCGCTAAAAAGCTTAAACCGGAAGGAGAGGGCTACAGGATGGTAGCGGGTCAAGAAGAGGAAATTGCAGCTGGTTCTTAGTTGATAGAAAAAGAATAATATCATTGCTATAATGTCCCCTTATGGCAATTAATCCCGATAGATCAGAGGAGAGTGGTTATTCATACTTTAGTCCTAAAGATTCAAATCCTCGAACGGTAGATCTAATAGCTGCGAGAAGAGAATGTGAGGATCTTGGAGCAATTGGGCTAAGATTTGCTGGTGGTAGACCAGACTCGATACTTCTTTCTGAAGGCACAGAACTTCTTAATGCATCTTCTCGCGCTTTCAAGGCAGTAAGCGGAGACGAATTTACTATAGATGAATCATTGGTTACAGAGAATCATATCAGCGTAGATTTATTTGTAGACCAGGTCTTGGCAGAAAAATCCCCATATGGTCGTAGCGATCAGATTAAAAGACATATAGTTCAGATAGATGGGTTTAGAGAAATTTTAAAAGGTCTTGATGAAGGAAAAAGATATCCGTTAGGTATAGTTAAAAACACTACAACTTATCTTATCAATCTAGGAGAAACATATATGCGTTTATCAAGATTTTATTCTCTAAAGATGAATTACCGGGGAGAAGATTCCACTTCTTATTAAATTCTTACTAAATTTTAATTTATCTTTGGAATGCTATCTTTATACTCAAACATAATATATGGCAAAATACGGTAAAAAAGCACAAGAAAAAGTGGGTAAGGTAATGCATGAGATGAAAGAAGGAAAGCTAAAGAGTGGTAGAAGTGGTAAAAAAGTTACTAGTAAGAAACAAGCAGTTGCAATTGGATTGTCAGAAGCAAGGAAAGCCGGCGGAAAAGTCCCCAAGAAAAAATAAATCCCCAGAGCTAATTTATGTTAATTTAACAGCATATTTGTTATAATCGTCCGATAGTTTTATTTAGTAAACTATAAATAAATTATGCCAAGAGAAGTTTTAGGAGTTACGCATGCTGATATTAAACGGGCCGAGTTTGAGCTTAGCCTTTTTGAACCGAATCCATTTCCATTGGACAATGAAGACGATTCGGGGAAAGTGAGGAATGTAGCTGGAGTGGGGGCAGTATATTACGAAGTAATAAGTATGGATGAGTATCTTAACGATTTAGATGAAAATGAAACCGCCGAAGTGGTTGAGGTTCCGTTCAATACTCAAGATAAATATAAAAAGTATGCTGCTTCTGTATTTGAGGATATTGGTGAAGTTCAGCCTGGATTATTGCGTTTGGGAAACGCTATAGCTGCCAAATTTCCAGATCCCACCTATTTTAATTTGGGAAGAGCTCAATCTTTTGAAGTTTTGCCACATGAACTTAAGCAAGAGGCTATGAGTGTCAGGGATTTAATGAATGGATTTAAAAAAATGAGAAATAGCATGAATCAAGATGGGAGAAAAATAAAAGTAAATGCGACTTGGTACAGAACTATTAGTGGGGAAGCTCTTTTTAAGTGGATGGATAAAGAGGCAAAATGCATTGATGACGAGCAGCCAAGAGCGGAATATTATGCAGGTTTCATTCTTGGATCTGCAAGTCTACTGTTAAGAGCTCAAGGTGAGCATAACGACCCCTCAATCTAGTAAATATGGGAGAAAGAATTCAGATAGCCTACGATAAGAAATCCATTGTTCAAGTAAAAGATGGGGTTGGGGTATTAACGAGAGAAGCATACAGGGAGCAAGCGTTAGATAGCATGTTGGACACGGGTCAAGTTCATCTCAGGCGCGAGTTAATTGCAGTGGGCAACTCTTTTTACCCCCACGATATTGATCCTTATTATTTTGGGGCGAGTTTTGCCTGGAATGCAACCCCATTAGATATGAGGGCAAATACTATAAGAGATGAGTATGTTATAGATGCAGGTAAAATCACACAAAAAACTTTCAGTCCTAGAAGGGCACCAATAATCAATTATTCAGATATCAACTACAGAGTGGGTATGGATCTCTTCCCCTTGTTGGAGGGAGTTAGATCAGCAATGGGAGATGATCTTAGAAATCAAATTGTAGCAATGGGTGGAGCCTTTATGATTGCTTACCCATTAATATCTGCAAAGATGGATATGCTTGCTCGTGAAGGTATAATCTCAACTAATCGTTAAGATCATATTGACAAGACATTTCGGCTTTGATATTTTATTAACCATATGGTTAAGAGTCAGGCAGGAAAAAATTTACTGGACAATGTTTTTCATGTTCTTTCAGATCCCACGCGTCGCGATATTTTAGAAAGGTTGACACATGAACCTCTCACTGTTACGCAAATTAAAAATCCATACAAAATGTCTCTTGTGGCAATTTCAAAACATCTTAAAGTTTTGGAACACGCAAAACTTATCAGGAGGCAAAAAATGGGTAGAGAATATGTTATAAGACTTCACCCACAGCCTTTAAAAGATGCATATCAATATGTAGAAGGATTCAAAAAGGATTGGAAAAGGCACCTTGATGCTTTAGAGAAGTTTGCAGAAAGAAATAGTTAGAATATCTCTAGAATCATTCCCTCGTTTCCTCTTAGTAAGAGGTTTTTTAAATCGATTTTGGTCCCCGCTTTTCTATCTAAGAAATTATTTAATATAAGTTTGCCTTCGATATTAAGATTTATTTTTTGTTTTTCACGGCCAAAATTAATAACCACAAGGATTTTATTCTTATCAGATTGTCTTATGTAGCAAAAAACTTTTTCCGCTTTAGAATCCATTGGTATATAATCTCCATCAATAAGAGCTGGATTTTCTTTTTTGAGTTTTATGAGTTTTTTGTAGAGATTCAAAAATGATTTTGGATCTTTTGTTTCCTCATCAACGTTTACTTTTTTATAATCACTACAAATGGGTAGCCAAGGTTTGAACGAAGAAAAGCCAGCTTGATTTGTGTTGTCCCACTGCATTGGAGTTCTTTCACCATTTCTACCAAGGCCTAGTCCTGGAGAATATTCATCGTATGTATCTCTTTCTAGGTTTTTTGGAAGTTTTCTGTTTCTCATACCAATTTCCTCTCCGTTGTAGATAAATGCATTGCCACGAAGAGTGAAGAGTATAACCGCAGCATTCCTTGCTTCCCTTGCTCCAATCCTCGTAACTACACGTGGCTTGTCATGATTTCCGGCAACATAGCACGGTACATAATTTTGTCCTACTGCCTGATCATAGCAATCAATATATTCTCTGTAGGATTGAGCTTCCCAAGGCAGATCAATCATGGAAAAGTTAAATGGTTGATAGGATCGCCAATCTACAATTTTATACATCTCAATTAGTTTAGAGAGTTTGGCTTCTGCAGCTTCTGTTACCATGTATTTATTTTGATATGCTCGCAAAACCTTCCCCATTTCTCCAAGCATTTTTATAGACTCGGAAAGACCTTTAGTGTAAATATGAGATAGTGCTTGATCTCTATATTGATGGAAGCCTGGTTGATAATATGGATTTTTTGGCTCATCTTTTAAATCTTTTGCTTCAAATAAGTAGTCAACTGCATCGATTCTAAATCCATCAACTCCCAAATCTAGCCAAAATTTCATGACATTAAACATTTCTTTTTTTACTTCTTCATTTCGCCAGTTGAGATCTGGTTGATATGGGCTAAAGGCGTGATAATAGTATTGATTTGTTACTTCATCTAGTTGCCAGGCTGGTCCTCCGAAAGCAGAAATCCAATTATTTGGAGGTCCATTGTTAGCTGCTGGATCCGCCCATATGTACCAATCTCTTTTAGGATTTGTTTTATTGCTTCTTGCCTCAATAAACCACGGATGTTCTGTCGAGGTGTGGTTAGGAATAAAATCCATTATTAATTTGATTCCTTTTTCGTGCAAAAGTTTCAAAAGGTTTTTGAAATCATCCATAATTCCAAATATTGGATCAATTTCTCTATGATCTGATACGTCATATCCATAATCTAATTGCGGAGATTTGTAGATAGGAGAAAGCCAAACAGCATCAATGCCCAGGGAAGCAAGATAATCTACCTTATCAATTATTCCCTTTATGTCGCCAATTCCATCATTGTCCGAATCTTTAAAACTTCTGGGGTAAATCTGATAAATTACAGCGTTTTGAGTCCAGCTTTTCATGAGTAGAGTCTAATAAGATTAAATCAAAACTACGGAGTTAATCAAGCTATTATGGGAGAATTGTGTGGTAGTAAACTTCAGTTCTATCAAATAATGTATAGTTCACTGTGATTTTTATTTTTACATCGGAGAGTCCAGTATGTGGTACACAAGCACCGTTTGTTGAACATGTTCCAAGATAAATAACTTTTTTAATTGGCCAGATATTTCCGTTGTTATTAATTGACCCCATTACACCTTCTTCAATTCCATTATGTTTATATGTTAATTCATAAGAAATTTTCTTGGCAAATATTGGATTAGTGAAGATTAAAGTAAGGTTGTTTGTGTCAAAATTTATTTTGCCGTCAAATCTTACTTTTGCGCCTTCTGGAAATCTTACAAAATCAAGAATCGATGCTGCTTGTGCTTTTGGAGCTATTGCAATGCTTGTAGAAAAGACCATTGCTATACCGAAGAGCGCTAGTAATAGTGCTTTTTTCATGTGTTTGAAAAGCAGTATAACAACCAATTTGGAGCCTGTCAACAATATATATGTAAAAGAAATATAAGAAAAAAGTAAGTGGTTGAAATGGGGTGTATAATTTATCTCCTGTCTATGAAACGTGGAGTTGCTACATTTACATTAGATGGTGGACATTGTCCGCCTTACCTCTTTGAAAGAATGGTGCGTTTAGGCCGTGAGATGGTAAGAGTGCTCGTTGAAGAGTACGGACCAGATGAATTTATAGAACGAATGGCAGATCCTGTTTGGTTTCAATCTCTTGGTACAGTACTTGCATTTGATTGGAATGCCTCAGGTCTTACAACAGTTCTAATAGGTGCATTAAAAGAGGCAATAAAAGACCAAGAGAAAGATTTGGGAATATTTATATGCGGTGGAAAAGGTAAAACTTCTAGAAAAACTCCAGATCAAATTACTTCCTGGAGTGAGCACCTAAATTTTTCCGAAAGGACAGTTAATACACTTGTATCAAATTCCAAAATGTCAGCAAAAGTTGATTCAGCTCTTGTTCAAGATGGATATGAACTTTATCATCATGCTTTTTTCTTTTCCAAAAATGGTGCCTGGACAGTAGTTCAGCAGGGTATGAATAAAAATTCTAGGACCGCAAGGCGTTATCATTGGTTTGACCGACTAGTTAAATCACAAAACGGCGCTATCAAAAATAGCGAAATAGACTTTATTAATGAGCCACATAGGGCCATAGCAACTCAAGCAAAGCACATGGATGTTCTAAATTTAGTAGCGGGAGAAAGTGGGAAAACTCGTGATATGTCTGTTGATCTTATAAATAGAGAGGGGTACGAGAGAATTAAAAAAGACTTTGAATTGTTACGTACTCATCAAAATAAAATGAGCATGATGATGGCCCTTCGGCTTCGCTCAGGGCGAGCTAATGAAGATGAATATGTGGGGCTTAAATTATCGAGAAAGGATTTTTTCCATCACCCGGTAGAGTTAGAAGAGTTTGCTACGAGTAAATACCTGGATAAGATTATTCATAAGCTGTCAGACCAAAAACCGGAAGATTACAAAGCTCTAGTTTCAACAGAAGGAGTGGGGCCAAAAACAGTTAGGGCACTAGCACTTGTTGCAGAAGTTTTGTATGGTGCGCCTCCTTCTTACACAGATCCGGCGCGCTATTCATTTGCCCATGGAGGAAAAGATGGTTTTCCGTTTCCGGTAGATCGCGAAACTTACGACAAAACAATTGAAACTATGAGAAAAGCAGTGGGTAGATCAAAAATCCCTCTTACAGATAAACAAAAAGCACTAGGAAGGCTTAATAATAGTTAGTGTATAGTGACTAAGATAACTAGATTCAGGATTTTTAAATTTTAAACTACTTTTAGGATATTTTTCACTTATTCTTCCCATCAATGCTATCCCGTTTTCCCTTACGTGTTGGACCGCACTAAAATCCATAATTTGTATGGGTGCAATTTGAACTTGTCCACCTGGTTTTGTCACTCTCACTGCCTCATCCACAGCATTTTCTGCT
>DASZYA010000040.1:0-39748 GCA_035545675.1 Patescibacteria group bacterium | reverse complement strand
AGAAAATATATAGCAAGAAAGGCGAATAATACAACACCTATGAAAATCACTGCCGTCTTCATTTGTCATTTATTCTAAGTAAAAAGAAATCAAATATCAATAACCTTATTGACGTCCGGTGTATAATATTTTTATGGCAAGATTCGAGGTTTTTTATCCAGGAATGCAAGGCCCCGTTGAGGAGGGAAAAGATAGACCATCAATACAATATGAAACAGATGAAAGAGGTCACGTTAATATACCTACACCCATAGATGTTCTTGCTGCTAGAGAAGTTAGGGATATATTGGCAGTTCATTGGGGTAGATTAGAAAAAGTTTCTGTTAATAGGCCTGATGGAGAACAAATAACAGATTATGGTAATTTTGTTAATTTTAGAGACCCAAAAAATAGAGAAGTAATTTTCTCGCAGCTTGGATCATCTCATCCTGTAGAAATGCACCTCATAGAAGATGGTGAAGAGGTATTAGTTGGTGCCAGACTTACTCCTCCCAAGCCCCAAATGTCAGCCTCAGTTGAGTTAGTAGCTCCAAATTCCTCAAGATAGTTATTTGGGAGACTTTGTTAAAGGTTCGAGGCCGTTTTCGGTCAATAGAAAATCATCCTCAATTCTTACTCCGCCAAACCCTGGAATATAAATTCCTGGTTCAATAGAAAAAACCATACCAGGAAGTAATTCGTCATCTGTCCTACTAGACAAGTGAGGATACTCATGAACTTCTAGTCCCATGCCATGTCCTAATCCATGAGGAATCGCTTCGAATCCATTTTTTACAATGTGATCATTTGCTGCTTTGTAAGCTTTTTTGCCAGAGATTTTTCCTTTTGAGAGATTGATGTATTTTATTGCTTCAATTTGCGAATCAAGAACTGTCTGGTAAATTTTTTGACTTTTGACTTTTGCATTTTGAGTTAATATCGTTCTCGTCATGTCAGCGCAATATCCTTTAAATTGTGCACCGAAATCGAGCAATATGAATTCGTCTTTATCGGTAAGCTTCTTATTGCTTGTTTTGTGGTGTGGAACAGAAGAATTAGCTCCAAAAGCAACAATGCTATCGAATGCTAATGTGCAGCTATACTTTTTCATATACATTTCCATTTCATAGGCAATTTGTTCTTCAGTTGCACCAATTTTTATAAGAGGTTTAATAAATTCAAAAGTATCATCGGTTACTTTTGCTGCATGTCTTAATGCTTTTATCTCATCTTCATCTTTGATTTCGCGTAATGCCTCGACCAAATCTTCTGTTAGAACTAGCTTTGAATCAATATTCTTTGATAATCTTTTATATTCTGCAAAAGTAAGATTTTCCTCAAATCCTATTCTTTTAATGTTTTCTTTCTTGATGATCGAATTAACAGTCTCGCTTAGAGATTTATTTGCTACTTTTACGCTCTTTGGTATTACTTTTTCTATAGCGCCCTTATAAAGGGGGCTAGCAACAATAATAATAGATTTTCTTGTTACAAATAAAAACGCTTCGCGTTCCGTAGGGGAAAGGCTAGAAAAACCAGTTAGATAACAAATATTAATACTGCTAGAAACGAGCAAAGCGTCAATTTTATTTATCTCCAAACTTTCTTGTAAAAGCTTAAGTCTATCGGTAAACATAGGCTTGATTATAACAAAGTGGATTGGGGTTTACATTCAGGCACCTTTTTTGATAAAATAGTTATCTCGAGACATCAGCTCGAGTTTTTATTTAATTATGGCTGACGATTCACGCATATATCCATTAGACAAGATCCGTAACATCGGAATCATTGCGCATATTGACGCAGGAAAAACTACAACTTCAGAAAGAATCCTTTATTACACAGGAAAATCATACAAAATTGGAGACATTGATGAAGGAAACACAGTTATGGACTGGATGGATCAAGAGCGTGAGCGTGGTATTACCATTGTTTCAGCGGCAACTACTACATTCTGGACACACACCCCACTTGGACGCTCAGAAGGACAAGATGAGCCATACCGTATAAACCTTATTGATACTCCCGGACACGTTGATTTTACTGCTGAGGTAGAGCGTTCTCTTAGAGTGCTTGATGGAGCAGTAACAGTACTTGATGCAGAAGAAGGAGTTCAATCACAGTCTGAAACAGTTTGGAGACAAGCAGATAAATATCACGTTCCTAGAATTTGTTTTGTTAATAAAATGGATAAGCTTGGAGCAGACTTTCTTAAGACTGTTAAGTCAATTGAGGACAGACTAGGTGCAAATCCAATAATTATGGTTCTTCCAATTGGAGCAGAAAATGATTTCAAAGGTGTAGTTGATCTTCTAAATATGAAGTCACTAACTTGGACAGGAGAAGAGCTAGGAGCAAAATACGACGTATCAGATGAAATTCCAGAAGATATGAAGGCTCAAGTTGAAGAATACCGCCACAAGATGATCGAGAAGATCGCTGAAAACAATGATGATCTACTAGAAAAATACCTCAATAATGAAGAGATCTCTAATGAAGAATTAAAGAAAGGTTTAAGAAATGCAGTTGTTGGATATAAATTAGTTCCAATATATGCAGGAACTTCACTAAGAAACAAAGGAGTTCAGCCATTACTCGATGCTGTTGTTGATTATCTTCCTTCTCCTCTTGATCTAAAAGAGGTAAAGGGAATAAACCCAAAGACAGAACAAGAAGAAGTAAGACAGCTTACCCCTGATGAATCATTTACAGGTTTTGCTTTCAAAGTTCAAATTGACCCACACGTTGGAAAAATTACATTCGTTAGAATTTATTCTGGAAAGCTTGAATCTGGATCTTATGCATACAATTCAACAAGAGATGTAAGAGAAAGGGTTGGAAGACTTCTTCTTATGCATTCTAATCAAAGAGAAGAAATAAAAGTAGCATACGCTGGAGAAATCGTAGCTGTTGTTGGATTTAAAGATACTATCACCGGAGACACGATCTGCGAAGAAGCAAAGCCAATAGTTTTGGAAAAGATTACATTCCCAGAACCAGTTATTTCACTTGCTATTGAACCAAAGACAAAGAGTGATCAAGAAAAGATGGGTCTTGCTCTAAAACGTCTTATGGAGGAAGATCCTACATTTACAGTTAAGACTAACCACGAAACAAACCAAACTATTATTTCTGGAGTTGGAGAGCTTCAGCTTGAGATTATGGTTGATCGTATGAAGCGTGAATTCAATGTTGAAGCAAACGTTGGAGCACCTCAGGTTGCATACAAAGAAACATTTGGTCAAGAAGCAACCGGAGAAGGAAAATACATTAAGCAAACTGGAGGACGTGGACAATATGGACACTGTTGGCTTAGAGTTGAGCCCGCACCACGTGGAGAAGGGTTCCAATTTGTTAATGCTATTAAAGGAGGAGCAATTCCAGCAGAATTCGTTACTTCAGTTAACAAGGGAGTTGTTGAAACAATGGAAAAAGGAATATTACTTGGTTACCCAATGGTAGACATGAAGGTTACAGTTTACGACGGATCATACCATGACGTTGATTCATCCGATATTGCCTTTAAGATCGCAGCTTCCATGGCTCTTCAAGCAGCATCAAAGAAGGGTGACCTTAAGTTATTAGAGCCTATCATGAAGGTTGAGGTTACAACACCAGAAGAGTTTATGGGAGACGTTATTGGAGATCTTTCAAGTAAGCGTGCTCAGATCTCAGGATCTGAAGAGCGTGGAAATGCAAGAATTATTCTTGCTATGGTTCCATTATCTGAGCTTTCAGGATACGCAACAACCTTGCGTTCTATGTCTCAAGGTCGTGCACAATATTACATGGAGCCAAGTCATTACGAAGAAGTTCCAAATAACATTGTTCAAGCAATGCTTGCAAAATCCACCTTCACAGGAAGAATTGCCGACTAGTACTTCCGCAATTAAATTAACCCTTCCAATATTTCCAACTTATTTTTTGTTAAAATACTTTTATGAAGATTCATTTTTTGGGAACTAATAGTTGGTATACGAGTCCAACCGGAAACACTGCGTGTATTTTGATTGATTGTTCTGATCGCTATATTATTTTTGATGCTGGAAATGGGCTATATAAAATAGATCAATACATTACGGAGAATAAACCAATAGCTCTTTTTATAAGTCATTTTCACATTGATCATGTTTCCGGTCTTCAGACATTATCAAAATTTGAATTTCCACAAGGAGTTGATATCTATGTTGCAAAAGGTCGAAAGAAAGATTTTGAGACCTTTGCAGGGCCACCATATACAATTGGATATAAAGATGCTGATGGAATTCCTTTTAAGTTTAAAACTGAATACCGTTTGCATGAATTGGAATTGGGAAAGAATGATATAGGTTTTCCTGTTGAAGTATTTGAAATGTATCACCTTTTTAGCGACCATGCTTTTAAGTTAGAACTTGAAGGAAAAACAATTTCTTACAGTGGCGACACTGGAGTTGGCCCAAATAGCGCCCTATTAGCAAAAAACGCCGATGTGCTAATTCATGAATGTACGAATGATAGTGCGATTCAAGGAGAATCCGGACACGTAAATTCCAAAGATGCTGCAAATATAGCAAAGGAAGGAAATGTAAAACAACTTCTTCTAACCCACTTTGCACCGGGAATTTTTACTACAATTGAGAAAAGAAAAGAAGCAGAAAAACAAGCCCAGGAGATTTTTTCAAATACTATTGCCGCAGTTGATGAACTGAAAGTAGAAGTATAAGTTAAAAATTTAACAATTATTTGTATTTTTGTGAAAATCTAAAAATACTTTATACTTCTTACTCAATACTTTATACTTATTTTATATGCCGCGCGTAAAACTGTCTGAATTTAGAGCAAAAACCATAGTAAATAACTACATGGGGAATCCGTATTCCGGTTTCCCGTTTGATGCTGGACGTGATCCTATATCAAAGATTGATAATGCTGTAGTTCAGGGAAAAACCTATGTTGCAAAGGTAGACCAGGGAATCAAAAAAAGATTTAAACAAGGCTTAGTTAAGCTTGATCTTAAAAACCCTACAGACATAGTTGATGCAATAGCAGAAATCAGGAAAAAACACTTTGAATACTTTCTGGTAGAAGAGTATGTTCCCCATGACAATAATGATGAGAAATATATATCTTTAGAGCGCACTCGTAAGGGAATAATTATTAATTATTCTCATCAGGGTGGGGTAGACATAGAAAGTCATTCGGACGAGGTCGGGAGAATCCTATACAAGGATTCAAGTGATGCTCATAAGGTTGCGGGTGCTCTTGGGGTAGAGCCAGAAGGGTTTGTCGAAAAACTTATTGAACTATTTGACATAAACTACTTTTCATTCCTAGAAATTAATCCCCTGGTTGTATCTCTTAAGAAGCCTTATATGCTTGATATAGCAGCGGAAGTAGATTCAGCTGCAGAATTTTTTGTAGATACTTGGAGTTCTAATGATTTTAGAAATAGTAGAACCGGAGTTCTTACAGAAGAAGAGAAAAATGTACATAAATTATCAGAGAAAAGTTCATCATCTCTTACCCTTACTGTTCTCAATCCAAATGGCGCAATATTCATGCTTTTATCAGGTGGAGGAGTAAGTCTTGCTTTGGCAGATGAAGTTGCAAACCTTGGTAAGGGAGACCTTTTGGCAAACTACGGAGAATATTCTGGAAATCCAACAGAGGAAGAGACTTATATATATACAAAAAATTTACTTTCTCTTCTAATTAAGTCTAACGCTCCCCAAAAAGTTTTAATTATTGGCGGAGGAGTTGCAAACTTTACAGATGTTAGAGTAACTTTTAGAGGAATAATTCATGCAATGACAGAGGTTATGCCAGAGCTCCAGAGGCAAAATGTAAAAGTATTTGTAAGGCGTGGTGGTCCACACCAAGATGAGGGATTAAAAGATATGGAAGACTATCTTTCATACAATAAGATTGAGGGTAGTGTTCATGGACCAAAATTAGTAGTTAGTGAAATTGTTGCAAAAGCACTTGAGAGTATAGCAATTGACAATTGACCTTTAACATTTGACTATTCGTCACATGTTAATTGTTAAATGTTACATGTTTTAAAGTATGTTTGATGTAGAAAAAATAATAAAAGCAGATCGTAAAGTAATTTTGATTGGATCATACCCGGCAATTATTCAATCAATATTAGATTTTGAATATATGTCAGGGCACAAGGCTCCTAGTATTGTTGGAGTGGTAGCAACTGGTCGTAAAATAGAGAGATACTTCTTTGGTAAAAAGGAAATTGCAATTCCTGTTTTTAAATCCTTTAAAGATGTTCCAGACAAGGTTAAGCACGAAGTCACATTTTTCCTAAATGTAGTTTCTGGTAGAAGAGTTTTTAGTTCAACGGTTGAGGCAATAGATAATCTTCCAAAGCTTATTGGGGGGGTTATATTTGCAGAGAATACTCCAGAAAAACACGCCCTAGACCTTGCAGAAATATGCGAGACAAAAGGAATATTCTTAGCTGGTCCTGCTTCTGTTGGAATTTTGATACCTGGTATATTTAAGCTCGGTGCAATAGGGGGAGTTGAGTATAAGCAGCTTGTTGATGCAAAGCTTTCAATAAGAGGAAATGTAGCAGTTTTTTCTGCTAGTGGTGGAACAACAAATGAGCTTATAAATATTCTCGCTCAAAATGGTAAAAAGATTTCCTTTGCACTCCATTTTGGTGGAGATAGATTTCCAATAACTACCCCGCTAGAGGCCTTTATGGCAGCGGAGAATGATCCAGATACTACTCATCTGGTCTATTTCGGAGAATTAGGAGGAGTAGATGAATACGCGGTTTGTGAGGCGATCCAGACAGGAAAACTTACAAAACCAATTATTGCCTATATCGCCGGGAACGTAGCAGAAATTTTCCCTGAGTCTCCTCAATTTGGTCACGCAAAAGCAATGGCGAAAACTCAAAAAGAAACGGCTCGTGCAAAACGTGATGCTATGAAAGCAGCAGGAGTTCAGGTAGGAGAGAGCTTTAAAGAATTTGTAGAATTAATGCATAGAATTCCTAGTCGTGAAACTCGGGAAGATAGGGGTGCTATAATTGAAAAAATGGATGATAGACGTCATGCGCTAATTTCTACAAGCGTTTCAAAAGATGAAGGTGGAAAGGCAACGGTTTTAGGAGAAGATTTATTGTCTTTTTCTAAAAATAATTCATTTGGTTATATTGTTGCCTCGCTTTTCTTGGGAAAGAAAATAAAGTCTAAAGAATTAGAAGAATTTGTGAGTTTTGTTCTAAAGCTTTTAGTAGATCACGGTCCTTACGTATCTGGTGCAGTTAATACTATTATTACAAGCCGCGCTGGCCGCGATCTAGTCTCTTCTCTTGCTTCTGGAATTCTTACTATTGGTCCACGTTTTGGAGGAGCAATTAATCAAGCAGCAGCTAATTGGTTAGATGGTGCATCATCAGGTAAGACTCCTCAGGAATTTGTAGAAGAGTATGCAAAGAAGAAAATTTATATATCTGGAATTGGACACAGAAAATATAGGAGTGATATGCCAGATCCAAGAGTATCAGAGATTGTCTCTTACACCAAAGAATTGGATGCAAAATACACAAATTTTGCAAAGAGTGTAGAAAAAGTAACGGTTAGCAAGAAGGGTAATTTAATATTAAATGTTGATGGGGCAATAGCTTGTGTAATGCTAGATATTTTAAGTGAGAAAGAAGGATATAGTGAGGAGCAACTAAAAGAGCTCGTTGATATTGAATTCTTTAATGCGCTCTTTGTTTTGTCTCGTTCTGTAGGATTTATTAGTCATTTCTTAGATCAAAAAAGACTTGATGAAGGACTCTTTAGACTAGGGGAAGAAGACGTAGCAGATGCGTCATCACAAAATGAGTGATTTTGAACAAGGGATCGTCCCAAGAAGCGAAAATAGGAATCCAAGAACTTTTTTAGAAAAGTTCGATAATACTCTCACGGAAGGAGCTGCTCATAGTCAAATGGTTGATAGTCTACTTCGATCTTTGGGTAACGCTCTAGATATAGATCAAGCATACAGACAAAAAATGGGATCAAAAGCGCCCTATCATCTTCTGGCAAGCCACGAAGATGGTCAAAGTGTTTTTTTCTCCACCAGAGAAGGTTGGGCGAAAAGAATTAAGGCCCCAGCTATAAAAGCTTTTGAGAATCCGGATGGATTAAGTATATTGTTGATGGGAAACTTAGATGGAGGTTCTGTCTATAATATGTCAGTGTTACCTGAGTCGGGTGTTGTTAAAAAAATTATTATTCGCGATTCGGGAAAAATCACTCGCGATGATGATATTCCATTATCTAAAGAAGAACAAGAAGAACTGCTTAAGGTTATCATTGGGATCGAATCTAAATTAGATTTAACCTTGAATCAAGTTAATTCATTGCCGTTACAACTGGAATAGACACTTTAATTTGACACCACTTAAATTTTTATATTAAACTAATTTATGGTTTCAATGAAGAAGAATCACGAACTCTTCTGGATTCTTGAAGTTTTGTTTTTAACTCCAGTAGCACTCTTTTGGCTCGGAATAATGTCTATGTATCTTGGGTCAACAAACATGCTTGCTTCTGTTATTGGCGGAACAGGATCAGAAGCAAAGATACTGTTGATAACAATAATTTGTCCACTCGCTGCCTCATACTTTGCAAATAAATACATTAATGATAATAAAAAAGAAAAGGGAGCAGCTCATGGAACTGCAAAGATTATTAGAGTACTCGGTCTTTTAACAGTAGCACTTGTTATTTTGTACCTATATATTCTAAGACAACCTGTTTAGGTTTGATAAATCCTCTCAAATAGCCTAAAATTGACCCTATGAAAGTTTATCCTGACTTCAAGCTTGATGAAATCCTATGGTATAAAATTGGTGGAACAGCACGCTTTCTTATTGATGTAGAAAATAAAAATGATATAAAGCTTGCATTTGATCTGATAAGAAAGGAAAAAATCAAAAAAATTTTTTTCCTTGGAACCGGCTCAAATCTTATTTTTACAGATGAATATTTTGATGGAGCTGTTATTCGTTTTGTAAAAGGGAATGACGCTATAAAGCTTGTTAAGCCAAACGTAATTGAAGTGCAGGCAGGAGTTATATTGGATGAGGTAATTCAATTTGCTTTTGATAATAATCTAGTCGGTCTTGAGTGGGCAGGAGGACTACCCGGAGATGTTGGTGCGGCTGTTCGAGGAAACGTTGGGGCTTTTGGAGGAGAAGCAAAAGATGTAGTATCGGAGGCTGAAATTTTTGAGATTATAAATAACCGTCCTCGCTTTAAAAACCTAAAACGCTTTGAGCTTAAGTTTTCCTACAGAAACTCACTTGTTAAGAAAAAAAAGTTGGGAGTAGTTTCCGCCCAATTTAAATTAAAGAAAGTGGATGCCAGCACTCTTAATCGAGCTCGTCAAACTTACTTTAATAACATTGAATACAGAAAAATTAGACACCCTCTTGAATATCCAAACTGTGGTAGTGTGTTTAAGAATGTGTCTGATCCAGAGCATGTTAAAAGAGTAATAGAAGTATTTCCAGATTTGGAGGAAAAAATTAAGCGTGATTGGTATGGTAAAGTGGCAATGGGATATTTAATCAAAAGGTTAGACCTTTCAGAATATAGAGTTGGGAATGCTATGATTTCTCCAAAGCACTGTAACTTTATAGTCAATCTTGGAGGCGCTCGAGCAACAGACGTATTATCAATTATTAAAGTTGTTCAAGAAAAGTTTCTTGAGACCTTTGATTTCATCCCCGAAGTGGAGGTAGAAATAGTAGAATGAAAATAGTATTTGAAGGTAAAACAAAAACAGGCAAAGACATTGTAATCCGTTATCTCGGTTTAGAGGATACGCCTCAACTTTTACAATATATAAACGAAATATCTAGAGAGCAAACATTCATTACTCTACAAGGGGAGCAGCTCACTCTAGCAGAAGAAGAGAAATATGTTTCTGATATGGTTAAGAAGGTTCATGATAAGAAAGCGGTAGAGTTAGTAGTTCTACATAATAATAGGATTATTGGAGTTTCAGGAATAGTCTTGGGAAATAAAGTAGAGAGCCATCAGGGAATTTTAGGAATAACGGTGGCTAAAGAATACAGAGGAGACGGTATCGGCAATATACTTATGAAAGCTGTGTTAGATGAAGCAGAAAATAATCTATTGGAATTGAAGATAATAATATTAAAAGTTTACGAAGGAAACTCATTAGCGAAAAATATGTATAAAAAGTTTGGTTTTAAAAAATATGGTAGTCTTCCGGAAGGAATCCATCATAAAGGGGATTATATTGGTGTGGATATGATGTATAAGAAGATAAGATAGTTTGACCTCAATTTATTTACCTTGTTATAATAAATTTTCTACATGAATATTCTGCTCCACAACCTTCATTGGATTTCTTTTAATGTACTTCTTGCTATTATTCCAATACCTCTTGGTTACTTAATGTTAAAAAGTAAAAATGTATTTGCCAAATTAATTTTTGTTTTGGCATGGTTATTCTTCCTTCCAAATTCTTTGTATCTAATTACAGATATGTTCCATATAATCTATGATGCCAAAAAGATTAGCGGAGTATATTTGGTAATAGATTTTGTGATATATTTCTCGCTTATTTTGATTGGTATATTAACTTTTGTTACTTCTGAATACTTCTTTGAAAAAACCTTCTTGGTAAAGAAATATAAAAAGCATGAATTTATCCTTCTTTTCCTACTCAATTTATTAGTCGGATTCGGTCTTGTATTAGGGCGATTTCAAACTGTAAATTCTTGGGAAGTTATTACTGACCCAAATCATGTAATTTCTAAAACGCTTGGAATCTTTAATTCACCTGGTTTATTATTTTATGTTCTACTTTTTGGTGGGGTTGCGCAAGTCACCTATTATTCTTTTAGAAAGTTAGTTGCAAAAAATATCTAGATTATTTTGGCTCGTTATTAAGACTTCTCCAGAGTATCATCGAGGCATAAGTTCTATACGGAGACCATTTGTTAGAAATTTTCTCCATCTCTTCTATTGTAGGTTTATTTGATAATTTATATATATTTCTTATCGCATTTTGAAGTCCAAGATCGCCATTGGAGAATATGTCTGGTCTACCCAAGGAAAACATTAAGAACATTTCCGCTGTCCATCTTCCAATGCCCTTAATTTTTAAAAGCTGTTCGATAATAACTTCGCTTTCAAGCTCTTGAAGGTTTTCAAGTTCTACTTCTTTCTCGATTACCTTTTGACTCAAATCCTTAAGATATGAAATTTTTTGTCTTGAAAGTCCTACGCTTCTTAATTTTTCGTCCGGAATTTTGAGTATATAATTTGGTTCGATCTCTTTATTTGGAAAAAGATCTTCAAATCGCGCAAATATAGTTGCTGCAGCTTTAACAGAAAGTTGTTGTCCAATAATTGATCTAATAAGTCTTATGAATGGGTCAGGATGAATTGATAATTCAAAAGGTTCAATTGATAGGGCAATCTCATGTAATATAGGATCGTTTGTCTTAAGGTGTTTAATTGCTTTTGAATACATAATAAACCAGACTATAATACATCTATGGAGGTTTATACAATAGGTCATACAACAAGAAGCACAGAAGACTTTATAAATGTTTTAAAGGCATATGACATAGAGATAGTTGTTGATGTTAGAACTGTTCCTAAATCTCGTCATAATCCACAATTTGAAGGAATGACTTTGGAAAGAAGCCTTGAAGAAGTAGGGATTTCTTATATTCACATACCAGAATTAGGTGGTTTGAGAAATCCTAAGAAAGATTCTCAAAATATGGAGTGGAGGAATACGTCTTTCCGTGGATACGCAGACTATATGGAAACGGATGAATTTAATAGGGGAATAGAAATGTTAAAAAAGATAGCCGAGAATCATAAGGTCGTAATTATGTGCGCAGAAGCTGTTCCTTGGAGATGTCACAGAAACTTGATTGCCGATCGTTTAGTAGTGGATGGATGGGAAGTTGAACATATAATTACAGAAACTTCTTCTTCCCTGCATAAATTAACAGAGTTCCTGAAGGTAGTGGATGGAAATCTTACTTATCCAAAGGAGTAATTTATTGTTTTCCAACAATAACTATTGCATCTGCTTGTTCGTCAGATGGTGGGGTTCCAGAAGTTGATCCAACTGTGTAGTTTGCAGATAAATCTTTTTTAAGAAGAGCAATATAATCTGATTTGCTATTAGCTACTTGGATTTCTGTATTTGTGTAATCAAAATTATCTGCATTTCCAATTTGAATTACGTTATATCCAAGTCCTTCTAGGAAATCGCTCATCTTCTTGGAAGCTCCTGCTGTTCCGCTACCGTTCAATACATGGATTGATAGTTTTGCGCGGTCTAATCCCGTTGCTTTATCAACTGAACTACCTGTAGATGCTTTTGTTGGAGCAGGTGTTGCTGTTGCTCCTTTTGTTGGACTTGTAGCGGGGGTTGGGCTTGTGTCTTCAGTTGGAGTAGGAGTATCTGTCGGAAGCATTTCAATTGTGGGAGTTGGGGTTTCTGTTGTATTACTGTTACTGTTTGATGATCCTCCAATAAATCTTGTTACACCAAAAATAACGAGTCCTAAGACTATAATTGCAAAAACAATAAGTCCGTAGCGCTTTAAATTACCGGAGGCTTTTGGGCGGGAAAGTCTGCTTTGAAATTCTGGGGGAGATTGAAAAATCTCGCTGTTATTTTCCTCTTCCATTGCCAATAATAATATCATGTAAAAAGTATTTTGCAAGAGCAAATCTTTAGATTAGATTTTAATGGCAGCGTTATCTGTAAAAATGTCAAGTTGACTTGACATCAATCTAAACATCTGTTAGTCTTGAACTATGTATGGCAGAGTCAATAAAGAATCGAGTGCAGGAATTCAGAACTCAAGAAAAACTAACGCAAGAGGATTTGGCAAAGCTAGTTGGTGTTACAAGGCAAACGATTATTGCTATCGAGAAGGGGAATTATACACCATCTGTTTTGCTAGCAATTAAAATTGCAAAGTTTCTAAAAACTGATATTAAAAATATTTTTTACTTATGAAAGAAAAAATCCCTACAAGTGAACTAGCAGTATCTATAATTTTTATTCTTCTTCTTATCTTCTTCCTTAATCCATTTCACATATTAATGCCTGATCCAATGTTAACGCTTATGATAGTAGTTTTGCTTGTGCTATTTGGTATATTTGCAAGCTTTGTATTTCAGGAAAACGTACATGATGAGAGAGAAAGCCTGCATCGTTTTATTGCGGCTCGTTTTGCTTATCTTATAGGAACGGGCGTTCTTGTTATAGGAATTATTATTCAAAGCCTATCTCATAATGTAGATATTTTTTTGGTTATTACATTGATACTTATGGTTTTGGCAAAAGTTGCTGGGTTTATATATGCAAAAAACAGATATTAAAAGGGAGGTGAAACAAAAATGAATAAAACATTAATTATTGGAATAGTGGTTGTTGTAATTGTTGCTTTGGGTGGATTTTTTATCTATCAAGGACAACAATCCAAAAAAGCTGAAGAGGCAAAAATGATGATGGACCAAAAGAAGGCTGAAGATGAAGCTATGATGAAAAAAGAAACTCCATCACCAAGTGCCATGATGGAAAGTCTAGTTATGATGGGTACAAATGCTAAGCTTGGATCTTACGTAGAAGGAGAGAATGGAATGAGTCTTTACGTGTTTGATAAGGATACAAAAGATACAAGCAACTGTTACAACCAATGTGCAGTTAACTGGCCTCCTTATTTAGTTAAAGGTCAGGAGCCATCTACCATGCCTGAGCATCTTGGTACAACAAAAAGAACCGATGGAAGTCTTCAATACACCTGGAACGGAATGCCGCTTTATTACTACATAGGTGATAAAGCAAAGGGAGATGTTACCGGGGACGGAGTTGGTGGTACTTGGCATCTTGCTAAGTAGTTTTTTGTGGTCCTACTCTTTCTTTTTAATAAAAGTTAAAAGATTTATTACATGAAAGAGCATGGATCAGAGTAAACTATAAATATATGATTGCACTATTATTTTTTGCTTTTCTATCAGGACTCGTAACTATTGCAGCACCTTGTATTTGGCCGCTTCTTCCGATAGTTTTGTCTTCGGCTTCTCTTGGCGGACATAGAAGACCATTGGGGGTAACTTTGGGAATTCTTATTTCATTTGGCCTAATAACTCTTTCAATATCATATCTAGTTAAATTAATTGGATTTGATGCAAATTTGCTGCGTTTAATTGCAGTAATAATACTTTTGTTTTTGGGATTAACTCTACTTGTTCCTCCACTTACAAGGGTTGTGGAAGGGTTTGTGTCTCGCCTTGCGGGTAAATTCGGCGGAACAAATACTGGAACTGGTTTTTGGCCAGGATTCCTAGCTGGGTTAGCTCTTGGAGTTGTCTGGGCGCCATGTGCCGGTCCGATTCTTGCAACAATTGCAACGCTATCTGCAACGCGTGCAGTTGGATTTCAAATAATTTTAGTAACCATTGTTTATCTAATTGGTGTTGGAATACCTCTTTTTATTTTTTCTTATGCAGGGCAGAAATTTATTCAGAGGAGCCGAGTGTTTAACAAATATACGGGTATTGTTCAAAAGATATTCGGAATAATAATTATTATTACCGCTCTACTCATTTTTACAAATTATGATAAGGTAATCTCTGCAAATCTTCTAAATGCCGTCCCTTCATATTCAAACTTAATAAATAATATTGAAGGAAACAGCGCCGTAACAAAAGAACTCAATTCAATAAAAGGAAGTGGTTCAAATAATAGTTCTTCAGAAAATTCCAATTTATTCAATGCAAATTATCCTGCTCCAGAATTAACAGGTATTAATCATTGGCTAAATACTCCCGGTGACAAGCCATTAACTTTAAAAGATCTTCGTGGCAAGGTAGTTTTGGTAGATTTCTGGACTTACACTTGCATAAATTGTATTAGGACTCTGCCCTTTGTTACTTCTTGGTATGACAAATACAATAAGGACGATTTTGTAGTAATTGGAGTACATACTCCGGAGTTTGAATTCGAACATGACACAAATAATGTTGCCAACGCAATTAAACAATACGGAATACATTATCCCGTTGCTCAAGATAATGATTACGCAACCTGGAATAACTTTAAGAATCAATATTGGCCAGCAGAATACCTAATAGATAAAAATGGAAATGTAAGGCGTACTCATTTTGGAGAAGGAGAATATGATCAAACAGAAGAAGCAATTCGTGAACTCTTAAAAGAAAATGGGGCGAGTTTATCAGCAGGACTTGTTAATAAGCCGGATCAAACACCAGCAGGCCAGATTTCCCCAGAAACATATATTGGATCAAATAGAGCAGAATTCTATTATCCAAATGGTGGAATAGCCCAGGGTAACTATTCTGACCTTAAATTATCAAGTGATATTCCCGTTAATTCATTTACTTTGGGTGGAGGGTGGAATATAAGTGGGGAAAATGGAATAACTGGTAAGAATGCAGTTCTTGAATACAATTTTCAGGCAGATCACGTATATCTAGTTATGATGCCACCAAAAGAAGGCGTTGGAGCGGTAAAAGTATTCTTAGATGGAAAACCTATAAGTGGTGCTAATTCCGGCGATGATGTTGTAAACGGAGAAGTTAAAATTGATCAAGATCGTTTATATAATTTAGTTGACCTTAAAAACAATCCGGGTCAACACAAATTAAGATTAGAATTTAGCCCCGGAATCGGCGTCTTCGCCTTCACATTTGGATGATTATTGCAAACAAATCTGCTAATTCATATAATTTCAGAAAATGGGAAGAGGAAATAAAGAACAATGGTACTCACAAAGCAAAAGGAATGACGTTGATCCCGAATTTCAGCGCGAACTTGATAGACTTGAGCAACAATCTGAACGAGGATTTGCAGGTGGGAATAAGCTCTTAAACTCCTTGGGTAGGATATATGGGGATAATTTGCGACCTAACCCGGATGTGTTTGGCCGTAGGCCAGCCACAGAGAGAGAAGTTAGAAATGCAATTGATAGGAAAAAGCAGAATAGTTAGTTCTCCTTGATGGTTGGAGGAAGTTTTTCCCCCTCTTTTACAAATTTTATTGATACTGAGTTTACACAATGGCGTGTATCATTTTTAGTCATATGTTCGCCACGAAAAACGTGACCTAGATGAGCCCCACAATTGTTACATTCAATTTCTGTTCTCATTCCGTCTGGATCAGGTAATTCCTTAACAGCGCCCGGGAATGTATCATCAAATGCTGGCCAGCCGCAATGCGCATCAAATTTTGCCTTTGCAGAAAAGAGGGGGAGATTACATCTTCTACATATGAAAGTGCCTGGCTCATAGAAATCATCATATTCACCAGTAAATGGAGTTTCTGTTCCCTTATCTTCTATTACTCTTTTTTCTTGATCTGTGAGGTCATTATATTTCATATATTCATTATAACTCTTACTTTTTTCTTACTCAAACTTAGCCTTAATTAATTGCTTGACACGTAGTATGCAAGGTATGCCAATACTTTTTGATAATACTAAGAATAAGGTTAAAGAAAAAACGGATTTTGCAAAAAGTCATGTAAGAACCAATAATTTTGCAGACAGAGATAAATCCTCTGAGGAAACAAAGAAAGTTTTGTCTACTTTAATACACACAACTTGTGAACCTATTTTTAAAACTAAAACAGTATTTCCTTTTACCCTTTTTCCGGATGAAGTAATCGTAGATAGAGAAAAAATATCTATAGTTACAAAGGTGTTTTTCAGCTCAGAAAGAATCCAAAGCGTAATGTTTAACAATATTTCTGATTTGTATGTTGATACCAATCTTTTCTTTGGTGCATTAAAAATAATTGATAAATATTTTGTGCAAAACGTTGTTACTGTCCGATATTTACCAAAGGAAGACGCAGTTAAGATAAGAAAAATAATTCAAGGATTTATAGTTGTTCAGAAAGAGGAGATAGATGTATCACGTGTTCCGGATAAGGAATTACTCCCTTATATAGAAGAAATTGGATCAGCCCACTAATCTGCTACAATACATTTGATGAAACCTAAGAAAAAAGTTGCTGTAGGTATTTTTGCACACCCTGATGATGAAGCTTTTGGTCCTTCTGGAACAATCCATAAATTAGCAAAAGAGTATGATTTTTATCTTATCTCAGTTACTAAAGGCGAAATAGGAAAGTCTAGTATAGTCGGCGCTAAGCCATTACATGAGATAAGAGCAGATGAGCTGCGAGAATCTGCGAGGATCCTTGGTGTTAAGAAAGTTTATTTCCTAGGATTCAAAGATGGAAAACTTTCAAACTCTCTATATCACAAAATTGCAGAAAAGATTGAAAAGATTTTAGAAAAACTAAAGCCGGAATTAATAATTACCTCAAATCAAAACGGTGGATCAGGTCATATAGATCATATAACTGTTTCCATGGTTTCATCTTTCATATTTGAAAGACAGCCTTATATTAAAAAGATTATGTACAATGCAATGACAAAGGAAGCAAGAGCTGCAATGGGTAATACTTACTTTATATATAGGCCAGAAGGATATGATTTAGCACAAATTGATGAAATTATAGACGTGGAGGATGTTTGGGAAACAAAACTAAAAGCTATGCAAGCACATAAATCACAAAAACATGATTATGAAAATATAATTAAGTCTCGCGCTAATCTTCCAAAAAAAGAATACTTTCAGACCAGAAAAAAGGATTAAACTCTTTTTATTCGGCGGGGAGGTATTTTAATATACTCTTCGATATCATCCAACATTGCCTGGGTTAGTCCATTAGGAAAATTTCTACCATAAAGTTCTATAACTTTTTCTTTAGGCCAAATATCAAGGGGTTCGAGTATAAATGAGTCATCATGACCTCCAGGGAGTGCTAGTCTATCCCGCCCATCCTCAGTTTTAGTAAGAGCAAATGCTGTAAAATAATCATCTCCTGGATTACATACTACAAACATATCTGCTTCTCTATATTGTCGCGCTTTAAAAAGCAGACCAAATTGTATTTCAAAAGTATCTCCTAATCTTTCTCGCATATTTATAAATAGTTTTTTAGTACATTACTAAATGTAATATTATGAAGTCAGATTTTAACACAAATTGGTACTTGACGGAGATTGAAAAGTTTTGTATTATGTATTTCACACCTAAAAAAGGTGTTTTTATTTTTAAAACATGGCTGGTACATTTAACAGATCAAAACCACACGTAAACATCGGAACAATTGGTCACGTCGATCACGGAAAGACCACATTAACTTCCGCTATTACTACAGTTCTTGCTAAAAAAGGACTTGCAGAAGCAAAGAAATACGAAGATATCGATAACGCACCAGAAGAAAAAGCTCGTGGAGTTACGATTAACATTTCCCACCAAGAATACGAAACAGAAAAAAGACATTATGCTCACATTGATGCTCCAGGACACGCTGATTATGTTAAGAACATGATCACAGGAGCAGCTCAAATGGATGGAGCAATCCTAGTTGTTTCAGCTGCAGATGGTCCAATGCCTCAAACAAGAGAACACATTCTTCTTGCTCACCAAGTTGGTGTACCTAAGATTGTTGTTTTCCTTAACAAAGTTGATATGGTTTCAGACCCAGAACTTATTGAGCTAGTTGAAATGGAAGTTCGTGAGCTTCTTTCAAAATACCAATACCCAGGAGATGAAATTCCAATAATCCGTGGATCAGCACTCAAAGCAACTCAAGGAGATGCAGAAGCTGAAGAGCAAATAATGAAACTCATGGATACAGTTGATGAATATATTCCAACTCCAACAAGAGATACAGACAAACCATTCTTAATGCCTGTTGAAGACGTTTTCTCAATCAAAGGTCGTGGAACAGTTGTTACGGGAAGAGTTGAAAGAGGAATCGCAAAAGTAAACGAAACAGTAGCTATTATTGGAATCAAACCTACAAAAGAAACAGTTATCACAGGAATCGAAGCTTTTAGAAAGACTCTAGAAGATGCGCAAGCTGGAGACAACGCCGGACTATTACTCCGTGGAATTGAAAAGAAAGACGTAGAAAGAGGACAAGTTATTGCAAAACCAGGTTCAATAACACCACACACAGAGTTTGAAGCAGAGGTTTACGTTCTTACAAAAGAAGAAGGAGGACGTCACACTCCATTCTTCCCAGGATACAGACCACAATTCTACATCAGAACAACTGACGTTACTGGAGAAATCAAGCTTCAGGATGGGGTAGAAATGGTTATGCCAGGAGACAACACAAAAATGACAGCAAGCTTGATAGTACCTATTGCACTTGAAGAAGGTATGAGATTTGCTATCCGTGAGGGTGGTAAGACAGTAGGAGCCGGAGTTATAACTAAAGTTCTTAAATAATTTTAGTTAATCGCACTTTTTAAAACTTTAAACTCGAATTTTGGTAAAGGCCTACTGTTGAAGTAGGTTTTTTTGTGGTTTTGTTAGAAAACCACACTGAGCGTTAGCGAACGTATCAATTTTTATTATATAATACTATTATGGCAAGCAAAGGAAGAATTAGAGTAAGACTAAAAAGTTATGATTCAAGAATCATTGACACAACCTGTCAACAAATTCTTGATACAGCAATAAGAACTGGGGCTAAAGTAGCTGGTCCTATTCCATTGCCTTCAAAAAGAAGTGTTTTTGCAGTAAATAAATCACCTTTTATTGATAAGGATGCTCGTGAGCACTTCCAAATAAAGACTCACAAAAGACTTATTGATATAGTTTCTCCAACAGAGAAAACTATTGAATCTCTTATTCATCTAGATCTTCCTGCGGGAGTAGATGTTGAGATCAAGATGTAGTCTTCCTTCTCTGTACTTTTGTATTGACAAAAGTACCAAAAACAACTTGTCCATTTTTTCTCAGGTTTTCATTCCTCACTCGCTTACCGGGTGAATGTCTCCCCCCTCCGCGATGCCCACTTTGTGGTGCCCGCTGGACCTCCCCCTGGTGCACTTCGTTCGTCATTCAAATCTTGCGAAAAAGGGACAAGGCAACTAATACAGTCACTTCGAAACGACAAGAAATAATAAATTAAACTTAAAGTAGGGGTTTTACGAGTGGATGGTCACGGAATTGAATGATTTCTGAGGCCATTTTTGAACTTATTTCAAAAGTTTCTAGTTCTTCAAAAGTTATCCATTTATATTCTGAGTGTTCAAAACTTAGTCTTACTTCCTGATTTTCATTAACTAATTCACATAGATAATTTACTTGTATAAATTGAGTATCATGGCGAAGGTTATCATAAGTAAAAACTCCTATTGGAGAAATAATGTTTATATCAAGACCTGTTTCTTCCTCCACTTCTCTTTCTGCTCCATCTAGGGGTTTTTCACCAAGTTCTAGTTTTCCGCCTGGTATTTCCCAGGTAGAAGGATAAAAATCATCGTCTGCCGCCCGTTTAACTAATAGAAATTTCCCATCCCGAATAATTAATCCACCACTTACTAGTCTTTGCTGCATGGCTATATTATAGCATTAAGATGGTAATTCGAGTTCAATTTGAACGTGTTTGGCTGTGGGAATTTCTTTCTTAATTTTTTCTTTTAGATTATCAATGAGTTTGGCAATTTCACGGGTTGTGAGATTATTTTTCATTGAGACATCCATATTTATAAGAAGACGCTCTGATCCTATGTGCATGGTTTTAACATCCATTACTTCTTTGACCTCAGGAATTGTAAGCGAAATATCTCTGATTTGTTTTAAAGTTTCTTGGGAGGCGCTTTTGCCTATTAAAAGATCACGGATCCCAATAATTAGAAGAACTCCAAGCATGGCAAGGACTGTTCCAACAGCAATAGCCCCTAGTCCATCAAATCTATGATCACCTGTTATCTGATAAACTAAAAGAGCTATAAACCCTAAAATTGAGGCTAGAGTTCCTGCAAAATCTAGTACAAATGTAGTTTTTGTTTCAATAAGTGATGATCTCAGAAATGCATTTAAAATCTTTTTAGTGTGAGATTTTCCTCTTAATCTTTTAACGCTTAGGTAAAAGGCATAAAGATTTGTGAAAGTCGTAAATATTAGGATTGCGTATGCAAGGTGGATATCTTGAATTTGTTTAGGATGAATATATCTTTCCCACCCAAAATAAATGGAAAATGTTGAAGTCACGCAAATTATTACAACTGCTGAGATAAAACTCCAAAAATATATCTCTTTTCCGTATCCAAAAGGAAACTTTTTATTAGCCGGGGTATCGGCTCGCATCGCTCCCAAGACTAGAGCGCCGGAGGCCACAAAGTCTGCGACTCCTTCAAAAACTTGGGATAACATTACAACGCTTCCTGAGAGTATGGCAACAATTAGACTGAGTACAATGTCTGATACATCAACCAAAAAGGACGTCCATATAACTTTATTAATGGATGGAAGGTTTGTTTTGGGGCTCATTACTCTATCTAGTATACCAGTAAATGTAACATATATTTATGCTTGAGTTGAGGCTGTTGCAATTCATACTTGAATCATATATAATCTTTACTTACATGTCCAAACTATTGAATTCTTTCTTAGTTACATGATGTAATTGGTCAATCCCTGGGGCATTTGGAGCGACCTTGTGGTCGCTTTTTTATTGGAAAAATATGCAAATACAAGCTTTAGTAGGCACAAAAGTAAATCAAACACAAGGATTTTTAGAAGATGGAAGACGCGTTCCACTTTCTATTATTTCTGTTGGAGGAAATGTAGTTACCCAAATTAAAACCCAAGATCATGAGGGTTATGATGCTCTTCAGGTTGGATTTGGTAATAAAAAGAATTCAAATAAGCCAACAACAGGACACATTAAGAAAGCGGGACTAGAGAAATCACCCCGCTTTTTTCGTGAATTGAGAGTTGATGAGGCTGGGGATGTATCTTTGGGTTCTGTTCTTAATGTTGCTGAAATTTTTGAAGCGGGAGACTTGGTAGATGTAATGGGAACTTCTAAGGGTAAGGGTTTTGCTGGTGTTGTTAAGAAATGGAATTTTGCAGGAGGACCAAGAACACACGGTCAATCAGATAGAGAGCGTGCACGTGGATCAAGCGGATCAGGTACAACTCCAGGTAGAGTTTACAAAGGGAAAAAGATGGCTGGAAGAATGGGAAACGCTCAGGTTACAGTTAAAAACCTAGAGATTTTAGCAATTGATGGAGATACTCTTCTAGTTCGTGGTTTAATTCCAGGAATAAAAGGAAGTACTGTTGTGATAACAAAGGTAGGAAAAAATAAGAAATACACTCCGCTTTATTCTGAAAAACAAGAAGAAGCTGTAGAAGTTGTGGAAGAAACACAAGTTCCAGCAGAAGTAGCAGCAGTTGAGGAAGCAAAAGAAGAGGTTAAAACTGCCGAGGAAGAAGTAAAAACAGCAGAGGAAGCAGTAGAGACAGTATCTGATACTGTTGAAACCGCTTCTGAAACAGTTAAGACATCAAGTGAAGAAAAAACAGAAGAGACACCAGTAGTTGAAGAAGAAAAGAAGGGGGAGGAAGTTAAGGAATAGGAATTAGGTTTTAGGGATTAGGAAATCCCAAGAACCAAGAACTAGGAACTAATAACTAAAAACCTATGGCAAAAGAACTTAAAACTGAAAACAAAAAACTTACAAAAAAGACAGTTGTAGCAAAGCCTGTTGTAAAAGCTGAAAAAGAGGTAAAAACAGCCTCAAAGTCAGCTACTAAGACTGCAAATAATATGAGTATCTCGGTGTTTGCTATAGATGGATCAAAAAAAGGAACAGTAGTACTTGCTTCAGAGATCTTTGGAGGAGCAGTTAATAAAAGTCTTATGGCTCAAGCTGTACGTGTATATCTTGTAAATCAAAGACAAGGAACAGCTTCTACTAAGACTCGTGGAGAGGTAGCAGGATCAACAAGAAAAATATACAGACAAAAAGGTACGGGTCGTGCAAGACACGGTGCAATTACAGCTCCAATATTTGTTGGTGGAGGTATTACTTTTGGACCAAGACCAAGAACCTTTGATCTAAAAATGTCAAAGCAAATGAGAAAGAAAGCATTGTTTAGTGCATTAAGCTACAAGAATAGCGATAACAAGATTATGGTGCTTGATGTAAATGGCGCAACTGGAAAAACCAAAGAAATTAGCAAAGTTTTGAAGACTATGGGAACAACTTCAAAGAATGGAAAAGCAAATAAAGTTCTTTTTGTTGCTGACGAGACAAAGATTAAGAAGAGTGCAGGAAACATTGCCGGATTAACAGCAGTTAGCGCTCATGTATTAAACACCTACAGTGTTTTAAGCAGTAACTTTATAATATTTGAAAAAGAAGCATTAGTAAAAGCTCAGGATTTACTCTTAGCAAAAGGAAAGGTTGTTAGCGAGCCAAAAGGATAAATAAAATGAAAAATTTTTCTGAATTTATAATCAAACCAGTAATTAGTGAAAAGTCTTTTGCAGAAGCAAAACTTAACAAATACACCTTTTTAGTTGTAAAACATGCAACTAAGACTGATATTAAAAATGCAGTAGAAAAGGTATTTGGAGTAACAGTTAAAAATGTTTTTACAGCTAATATAAAAGGAAATAAAACTATAAATACTAGAAAAGTTAGAAAAATAAAAGATGCTTCATACAAAAAGGCTAGGGTACAACTTGCTGCTGGTCAAAAGATTGAAATCTTTGATGAAGCAACAGGAAACGAGAAGAAATAATAAACAAATATGTCAAAAAAATTAAAAATCATATTAAAAAAACAATCAGGAAGGGATTCTAGCGGTCGTGTTGCGGTTAGACACCAGGGTGGACGCTCAAAGAGATTTTATAGACTGGTTGATTTTAAGAGAAACAAAGTAGGAGTAGAAGGTGTAGTAGTTGCTATTGAATATGATCCAAATAGATCAGCCGATTTAGCAGTTATACACTACAAAGATGGAGAGAAAAGTTATATACTTGCTCCTCTAGGATTAAAGCCTGGAGATAAGATTGTAGCTGGAGACAGAGCAGAGGTAAGAGTAGGAAATGCAATGCCTTTGAACCTTATTCCTGTAGGACAACCAATTCATAACATTGAATTGAATAAGGGTCGCGGAGGACAGATTGCAAGATCTGCAGGAGATCAAGCTTTCATAATGGCAAAAGAAGCAGGATATGCTCATATTAAAATGCCATCAGGTGAAATAAGAAAGATTTTAGGTATAAATTACGCTACAATAGGACAACTCGGAAAAGTTGATTGGAAAGATCGCGTTTTAGGTAAAGCTGGAGCATCTCGTCACCGTGGTATTAGACCAAGTGTTCGTGGAGTAGCGATGAATCCATCTTCTCACCCTCATGGAGGAGGAGAAGGAAGATCTGGAATTGGTCTTAAGTATCCAAAGACTTACGCAGGACGTAAAGCTGTTGGAAAAACAAGACAACCAAAGAAATACTCTAATAAGTTTATTATTAAGAGAAGAGGAAAATAATATATGGCAAGATCATTAAGAAAAGGACCATTTATAGACGAAAAATTAATGAAGAAAGTTCAAGCTCAAAAAGCAGGTGGACAGGTTTCGCCAATCAAAACTTGGGCAAGAGCTTGTCAGATCCCACCTGAATTTGTGGGTCACACTTTCCTAGTTCACAATGGAAAGCACCACATTACAGTTAAGGTTGTAGAAAATATGGTAGGACACAGGCTTGGAGAATTTGCACCAACTAGGATGTTTAGAGGACACGGAAGAGTTGTGGCGCGTGAGATCAGTAAGACATAAACAATTGACAATTGACCTTTAACCATTGACTAATTTGGTCAGTTGTTAAATGTCACATGTTAAATGCGTGAATAAAATGAACTTATGGAATACAAAGCAATAGCAAAAAATATAAAAGTTTCACCTCGTAAAATGAGGTTGGTAGCTGATGGTGTTAAGAAGCAAGGTCTTAATCAGGCTTTATTCTCACTAACTGTTATGAATAAGAGAGCATCAAATCCTCTTAAAAAGGCAATTGATGCGGCTGTTGCTAATGCTGTTAATAATTTTAAAGCAGATAAAGCAAGCCTATCCATTAAGGACATTATGATTACAGAAGGTTTAGCAATGAAGAGATTTCACTTTGCAGCTCGTGGAAGAGTAAGACCGTACAAGAGACGTTCAAGTCATATTACTGTAGTTCTTACAGATGGGACAAGAAAAATTGTAGAAGCACCAAAAGTAGAGGAAGTTAAACAAATTGAGGCTCCTTCGGCGAGCTCAGGACAAGTAAAAACAGAGAAAAAAGATGTTAAAAAGAAAGGAGCTAAAAGTTAGGGAATAGGAATTAGGTTTTAGGGATTAGTAAATCCCAAGAACCAAGAACTAGGAACTAATAACTAAAAACATATGGGACAAAAAGTTAATCCAATAGCATTAAGATTAGGAATTCATCAAGGATTCAAGAGTGTTGGGTATTATTCTAAGAAGAATTACTCAAAAACAGTTCTTGCTGATATTAAAATTCGTGAGGCTCTTTTTGCTAAGCTAAAACAAGCTGGAGTTGGAGACGTAATCATTGAAAGATCTTTATCCAGTATTAGAATAACAATTTTTGTTACTCGCCCTGGTATTGTTATTGGACGCGGTGGATCAGGACTCGAAGAGCTCAAAAAGCAGATTGTTAAGATGCTTGAGGTTAACGAGAAAACAAGAGTTGCTAAAAAGATTGAGCTCAAGGTAGAGCCAATTAAGGATCCAAATCTCAATGCATATTTAGTTGCTGTGAATATTTCTGACCAGCTTCTAAGACGTATGCCTCATAGGAGAATTATGAAGCAATCTATTGATAGAGTAATGAATTCTGGAGCAAAAGGAGTAAGAATTATTTTATCGGGAAGAATTGGAGGAGCGGAAATTGGAAGACGTGAGCGCGTACAATCTGGAAAAGTATCATTATCAACAATTCGTGAGGATATTGATTACGCAGAGTATCCATCTTTGACAAAGTCAGGTTATGTTGGAATAAAAGTTTGGATAAACAGATAAAAATTGATTAATGATGGTTGATTATAGATTATTCAACCTTTCAAATAATCAATTATAAATAATAAGTAATAAATAATTTATTTATGTTAACACCAAGACGTACAAAATATAGAAAACAGTTTAAGCCAAAGGTTGCAGGGCAAATTGCATTTGCTGGAAACCATGTATCCTTTGGAGAGTATGGACTTAGGGCCGAGGGATCTGGTAATATATCCAGTCGCCAAATTGAGGCCGCTCGTAAATCTATTACTCACTTTACTAAGCGTGGAGGGAGAATCTGGATCAGAATTTTTCCAGATCGTCCAATAACAAAGAAACCACCGGAAACTAGAATGGGTGGAGGAAAAGGCGACCTACACGAGTTTGTAGCACCAGTAAAACTTGGAAGAGTATTATTCGAGATGGCTGGAGTACCGGAAGATGTTGCAAAAGAAGCACTAAGACTTGCTTCCTATAAGTTACCAATAAAGAGTAGCTTTGTAAAGAAGGGGCATATTTAATATGAAAAGAAATGATATTAATGAATTAAGAACAAAAACAGTAGATGAGCTAAGTAGAATGGCTCTTGATCTTAGAAATGATGCTCAAAAGGCAAGAACAGAAGTTCTTTCCGGAAAGCTTAAGAATACAAACATGATTAAGAATAAAAAGAAGGATTTAGCACGTGTTCTTACATTCTTACATATGAAAAAGAATGAAGCTGGAAAAGTAGTAGAGCAGAAAGTTGAAGAAAAAGTAAAAGAAGTTGAGAAGGTCGAAAAAAAGGTAAAAGCAAAGGAGGCAAAAGTTTAGGGAATAGGGGTTAGGTTTTAGGGATTAGCAAATCTCAAGAACCAAGAACTAGGAACTAATAACTAAAAATATATGGCTAAAAAAACATTTATCGGAAAAGTTGTTTCTAACAAAATGACCAAGACAGTTGTCGTTGAGATAGAAAGAACAGTAAAACATCCAATCTATAAGAAATTGATAAGGAAGACTGGAAGAGTTAAGGCTGATACTAATAATATTGAGGTTTCTATGAATGAAATGGTCAAAATTGAACAGGCAAGACCTATGAGTAAGGGTAAAAACTTTAAAGTTATTGAGATTATCAAAGAGAAAGGAGCTAAAAGTTAGGGAATAGAAATTAGGGACTAGGGACTAGTTAAAAAAACTAATCGCCTAATACCTATTACCTATTACCTATTACCTAAAGATATGGTACAGCACAGAACAATGCTTGAGGTTGCTGATAACACCGGAGCAAAAATATTACAAGTAATTCAGATTTACGGAGGTTCAAAAAGGAGAAAAGGTGAACTTGGATCACTTCTTGGATGTGTTGTTAAAAAGGCTTTGCCAAATACGCAATACAAAAAAGGTGATAAGGTAAAAGCAGTTTTAGTAAGAACAAGAAAAGAATATAAGAGAGCTGACGGAACATATGTAAGATTCTCAGAGAACGCTGGGGTTATAATTGAAAACGAAAAATCAAAAAACCCAGTTGGAACAAGAATATTTGGACCAATTGCTCGTGAGATTAAAGATTTGGGTTATGCAAAGATAGCATCTTTAGCAAACCACGTAGTGTAAGCACCGGGAAACCGGAAAAATTTAAAAATTATATGAAATTAAGAAAAGGAGATACAGTAAAAATTTTAATAGGAAAAGATAAAGGTAAGACCGGAAAGGTTGAGAAGCTTTATCCTGTGATAAATAAGGTGTCGGTTGAAGGAATAAATCAGTTCAAACGTCATTTTAAGTCAAGAGTGCAAGATCAAAAGTCTGAAATTATTGATATAACAAAGCCAGTTGCTGTTGCAAATGTGGTAGTAGTTTGTCCAAACTGTAAAAAGACAACAAGAATTGGTTACAAAGAAGAAAAAGGTGTAAAAGTTAGAATCTGCAAAAAGTGCGGAAAGGGAGTTTAAATTATGAAAGTACAAGCTTCAATTAAAAAAAGATGTTTGAAATGTAAAATGGTAAGACGCCGTGGAAGGCTTTATATAATTTGTGAGAATCCAAAGCACAAACAACGCCAAGGCTAAAACAGTGATTGTTGATTGTAGATTATTTATTAATAAAAACTAAAATAATCAATAATCAATTATAAATAATAAATATATAATATGAGTAATTTACAAAAACAATTTGAAACAGAAATAAATAAGAAGCTCATGGAGCGTCTTAATCTTACAAACCCAATGGCTGTGCCAAAGGTTACTAAGATTGTGGTTAATACATCTATGAGGGATTTCTTAACAGACAAAAAGAATATTGAGAAGGCTCGTGAAGATCTGGAAACTATAACAGGTCAAAAGCCAAAAGATGCTCGTGCAAGAATCTCTGTAGCTACCTTTAAGCTTAGAGAAAATGATCTAATAGGATTGTCTGTAACGCTTCGTGGTAAGAGAATGTATGATTTTTTGGAAAAACTTGTTAAAATAGTCTTCCCTCGCGTTAAAGATTTCTCAGGTGTATCTTATAAAGCATTTGATGGTAGAGGTAACATGAGCGTTGGATTTACAGAAAATACTGTATTTCCAGAAATCGATCCTGGTAAGGTTGACAAGATTAGAAGCCTTCAGGTAACAATTGTTACTAACGCAGGAAACGATGAGAGCGCAAAGGCATTATTTGAAGAGATTGGTATGCCTTTCAAAAAAGGAGGACAAAATTAGGGAGTAGGGGTTAGGTTTTAGGGATTAGCAAATCCCCAGAACCAAGAACTAGGAACTAATAACTAAAAATATATGGCTAAAACATCTAATATTGTAAAAAATTTATATAGAAAACCAAAATATAGTACAAGGCAGAAAAACATTTGTATGCTTTGTGGTAGATCACGTGGTTATATGAGGTTGTTTGGTCTTTGTAGAATTTGTTTTAGAGAAAGAGCACTGAAAGGAGAGCTACCAGGCGTAAAGAAAGCAAGCTGGTAAATTAGCAAGTGGCTAATAGCGCGTAGTTATACTATTCGCTAAAAGCTATAAGCTAAAAGCTAAATTATATGTATACAGTTGGAGATTTTTTAATTAGATTACAAAATGCTTATATGGCAGGCAAAAAACAGGTTGAATATCCTGAATCTAAAATGGTGGCATCAATTGGAAAGGTTTTGGAGAAAGAAGGATATGTTAAAAGCTCAAAACTCAAGGCTCAAAGCTCCAAAAAAGTTTTAGAGATTGAATTGAAGTATGAAAACAAAATGCCAGCTATATCATCAATAAAATTAGTTTCAAAGCCATCAATAAGACATTACATAAATAAAGATAATGTAAAAAGAGCTGTAGACAAGCATGGAATTGGAATTCTTTCAACAAGCCGTGGAGTTATGTCAACAAGACAAGCTCAAAAAGATGGAGTAGGCGGAGAGCTTATTTGTAAGATTTATTAATATGAGTAACGTTGCAAAAAAACCAGTAAAAATTGAAGATGGAGTAACTGTAAATGTTGCCGATAACAACGTTGTGGTAGTTGGTCCTAAGGGAGAGCTCAAGACAAAAGTTCCATACGGAGTAATGGTTACAATAGTTGATGGTCAAGTTGTTATAAAAAAGGTTTCTGAATCACACGACCTAGAGAAGTTTGCTGGTCTAATGCGCGCAATGGTTGCAAACATGGTAACAGGAGTGACAGCTGGATTTAAAAAACAATTAGAGTTAACGGGAGTAGGATATAGAGCAAGAGTTGATGGTGCAAACTTAGTTCTCAATGTTGGATATGCTCTTCCTGTTACTATAAAACCAGTTGATGGAGTAGCAATAAGCGTTGAAGATAATGTAATTACAGTAAGTGGAGCAAATAAGCAGCTAGTTGGAGATGTCGCGTCAGATATAAGAAAAGTTAGACCACCAGATCCTTATAAAGGAAAAGGAATTAAATATATGGGTGAAAGAATTAGAAGAAAAGTTGGTAAGGCAGCAAAAGCTGTTGGAGGCAAATAAGAATATGAAAAGAGAAGAATTAGTTAAATCAAAAAGAAAAGCAAGAAGAGTAAAAAGAATAAGGGCAAAGCTTTTGGATCTTAAATCAAGTCCAAGACTTAGTGTGTTCCGTTCTAATAATCACATCTATGCTCAAATAATAGATGATGTAAAAGGTGAAACTTTGGTTTCAGCAAGCGATAAAGAAGTAGAAGCAAAAGGAAACAGAACTCAAATTGCGGAAGAGTTAGGAAAAACAATTGCAAAGAAAGCAATTGATAAAAAAATAAAGAGCGTTGCTTTTGATAAAGGAAGTTATAAGTATCATGGAAGAGTAAAGGCTCTTGCAGAAGGTGCTAGAAAGGAAGGATTACAATTCTAATTATAAGTGATTGTTGATTATAGATTGTTAAAAATCTAAATCATCAATAATAAATAATATATAATCAATATCTTTTATGGATAATCAAAACGTTTTTAATCAAGGAGAAAAATTAGAAGAGAAAGTTGTTCAATTAAATAGAGTTTCTAAGAAAACTAAGGGTGGAAACAAAATGAGATTTGCAGCTTTAGTAATTGTTGGAAACAAACAAGGAAGAGTTGGAGTAGGGCTTGGAAAATCAGCAGATGTATCAAGTGCAATTGTAAAAGGTGCAACAGCAGCAAAGAAAAGAATGATTGAGGTGCCTATTGTAAAAGAAACCATTGCTCACTCAGTTATGGTAAAGGAAGGCGCAGCTCAAGTTATGTTAAAGCCAGCTCCAGCTGGAACAGGTATCATTGCCGGAGGAGCAGTAAGGGCAGTTGTTGAAGCAGCAGGTATAAAAAATATTTCATCAAAGATTCTTGGTACAAACAACAAAGCAAGCAATGTTCATGCAGCATTCAAAGCATTAGAGATTTTAGCTAAAAAATAATATGGAACTTAATAGCAAACCAAAAATAAGTGCAAAATCATTAAGACGTGTAGGTCGCGGACACGGATCAGGACGTGGAAAAACTTCTGGTCGTGGAACAAAGGGACAAAAAGCCCGTGGTAAAGCTCCTCAATTTTTCGAGGGTGGAGCACTCCCGCTTACAAAACGTATTCCATTTTTAAGAGGAAGAGGAAGAAACACTGTCAACAATAGACATGCTATTGAGGTAAGGCTATCTGATCTTAATAAAATCCCTTCAAAAACAAATGTTGATCTTGAAGCTCTTGTAAAATATGCAATAATTGATAAGAAGGCCTTAAAGAGCGGAGTAAAGATAATAGATAGCGGGGAAATTAAAAACGCACTAACAATCTTGGTTCCAGTCACCGGTGGTGCTAAATCAAAAATAGAGAAAGCCGGAGGAAGTATTTCGGCCTAAAATTATGCAGGCTGCTCTCAAACTTTTTAAAGGAATTATCAAAGATAAAGAGATTCGTCGTAAGATACTCGTAGTTTTATTCATCTTCTTAATTTTTAGACTTTTCGCTCACATCCCAGTTGCAGGTGTAAATGTAACTCAGCTCAAAGCTCTTTTTGGACAAAACCAATTACTAGGACTTTTGGATATTTTTTCTGGAGGAACTTTGTCTAATTTCTCCGTTATGGCAATAGGTCTTGGACCATATATCTATGCTTCAATAGTGCTTCAGCTTTTAACAATTGTTTACCCTAAGCTTGAAGAGCTCCAAAAAGAGGGTGAATATGGAAGACAAAAAATTAACCAATATACACGTTATCTTACTATTCCGCTTGCGATTATTCAGGCTCTTGGTATGTATGCACTTCTTCGCAACCAACAAATTATAGCAACCCTTGATATAGTCGGTCTTATATCTTTTGTGGCTACAATGATGGCGGGGACAATGTTCTTGATGTGGTTAGGGGAACTCATTACTGAGCAGGGAATTGGGAATGGAATATCTCTTATAATCTTTGCCGGAATTGTTGGGAGGATTCCTGTTATGTTCCTTCAAACATCAGCAACAGCTAACTCTCAAGATGCTTTGAATCTATTGATATTTGCAGTTTTGGGAATAGTAAGCATAGCAGCAATTGTATTTGTAAATGAGGCTGTTAGAAAAGTTCCTATATATTATGCAAAGCGTGTTCGCGGTATGAAGACTTATGGTGGAGAATCTACTCATCTCCCGCTTAAGCTTAACCAGGCTGGGGTTATTCCAATTATTTTTGCAGTTTCAATAGTTTTGCTTCCCTCTCTTATGTCTAATTACTTTTTGACAAGCTCAAACAAGAGCCTTGCCGCACTTGGAACATTCCTTTCAACAAACTTTAGTCCACAGAGCGTTGCTTACAACGTACTTTATTTCTTGCTTGTTGTTGCATTCTCCTATGTCTACACTGCCGTTATATTTAATCCGCAAAAGATTTCAGAAGAAATTCAGAAGCACGGTGGATTCATTCCTGGAATTAGACCTGGTAAGCAAACTGCAAATTTTCTTAACTATGTTACAACAAGAATTACTCTTCCCGGAGCAATTTTCCTTGGTATCATTGCTATACTTCCAAATATAGTTACGGCTATAACTGGAGTAACTACTGTCTTGATAGGGGGTACAAGTATTCTGATCGTTGTTTCTGTTGTTATAGAAACTATAAAGATAATGGAAGCTCAAATTGTTACAAAAAACTACGATAGATTTACAGTTAATTAATGAAAATAGTTTTAATTGGAATTCAAGGCTCCGGTAAATCCACCCAAGGAAACATGCTATCACAAAAACTTAATATACCTTATTTATCTACAGGCCATATTTTTCGTGAAATGGCTCGTGAGCATACGAGTTTTGGTCGTTATATAAAAGAAACAATGAACGCAGGATATCTTATACCCGATGATAAAACTTTAGAAATAGTAAGTGAATATCTAAATCGCCCAGAATATAAAAATGGCTATATTTTGGATGGTTTTCCAAGAACAGAAAAACAAGCGCATGACTTTTCTAATGGAATAGATAGGCTGGTTTATATTATGGTCCCAGACGATGAGGCCCTAAGAAGACTTTCAACAAGAGATGACGGAAGAGAAGACGCAGCATCTCAAGCTCTAAAAAAGCGCGTTGAGTTATTTCATAAATTTACGGAGCCGGTTATTGATTACTACAGAAATAAGAATGAGTTAGTTGAGATAAATGGGGTTCAAGATATAGAAAAAGTCCACGAAGATATTTGCAAAGCTCTCAATATTTAAATGGTAGACCACGTAAAAATAGAAAAAATGAAGGTAGCTGGTAAGATCCTTGGTGAGGTGATGGATGAGGTTTTGGCAAGCATTAAGCCGGGTGTTACTGAGCTTGAGATTGATTCACTTGCTGAGAAGTTAATTGTAGAAAAAGGTGGAAAGCCTGGATTCAAGCTTGTTCCCGGCTACAGACACACGATTTGCATTTCTGTAAATGATAGCGTAGTTCACGGAATACCCACAAAAAGGGTAATTAAGGCAGGGGATATAGTAGGAATAGATTGCGGCGTGTATTACGAGGGATATCATACAGATATGGCTGAAACTATCTATGTGGGAGCCAAAACTGGGGATAAACCTAGCCCAGAGATGGCAAAGTTCCTAAATGCCGGTAAAAAGGCCGTTTTTGACGCGATTAGACAGGTAAGAACGGGGCACCGCGTGGGTCATTTATCAGCTGAGATGCAGAAAAACATAGAAGGTGGGGGCTTTTCTGTTGTAAAAAGCCTTGTTGGGCATGGTGTAGGTCGTGAACTTCATGAAGCACCAGAAATTCCAGGGTATTTGGCTGGTTCTATTGAGAATACTCCAAAATTAACTAATGGGCAGACTATAGCAATTGAAATTATCTACAACATGGGTGGAGCTGGAGTTGTTTATAGTGGGGAAGATGATTGGACTATAGTAACAGAGGACGGAAGTAATTCTGGTCTTTTTGAGAGAACGGTACTTGTAACGGACAAAGGACCAGAGCTAATTACGAGGCGAAAAAGTGATAAATTATAGTATGCGTACCAAGCCTTGCTAAGCCTTGCGTAATTTGCTAAAATAGCGTAAAGGTTTTGAAGGCCTAATTTTTTTGGTCTTTTAAATTCTAGTTTTGGGAAGATCATATGGCGCATTCTGGGGCAATAGAAATTGACGGGATAGTAAAAGAGGTTTTACCTAATACGCTATTCAGGGTTGAAATAGAAGGGGGAAATATCATTTTGTGTCACTTGTCAGGTAAAATGAGAATTCATTTTATTAAAATTTTACCAGGAGACAAAGTTAGGGTAGAAATGACACCATACGATAAATCTCGCGGAAGAATAACCTACAGAGTTCGCTAAGAGTCTCAAAACAGGTTTTCAGATCCTTATAAACTGAATATAAATTTATGAGAGTAGTTGGAGTAAATGTACCAGATAACAAAAGAGCAGATATCGCTCTTACTTATATTTATGGAATTGGAAGAACAAATGTTCTTACTATTCTTAAAAAAGCAGAGATAAAACCAGAAGCTCGTATGAATACTCTAAATGAAGAAGAGCTCAACAGAATACAGAAGGTTCTTGAAACATACAAGATCGAAGGAGATTTAAGAGCAGATATCGCAGGAAACGTAAAAAGACTCAGAGAAATCATGAGCTACAGAGGTTCAAGACACACTAAGAATTTACCTGCACGTGGTCAAAGAACTCGTTCTAATGCACGTACAAAAAGAGGTAAGAGAGTAACAATCGGAGCTATTAAGAAAGAAGTCGCAGTAAAGATGGGACTAGTTAAATAATATGGCAAGAAAACCAATAGTAAAAGCAAAAGCTAAGAAAAAAGTTATTAGCACAATGGAAACGGGTAGAATTTATGTTTCTACAACGTTTAATAATACTATAGTTACTGTTACAAATGAAAAAGGTGACACAGTAGCATGGGCAAGTGCTGGTAATATGGGTTTTAAAGGAACTCGTAAAAGTACTCCATATGCAGCCTCACAAGCAGTAGAAGAAGTTATCAAGAAGGTTCGTGATACTGGAGTTAATTCACTTGAAGTCTTTATTAAGGGTCCAGGAGTTGGACGTGATGCAGCACTTCGTGCTATTAGAAACTCAGGTCTTTCTATAGCAATGATTGCAGACATTACGCCTATTCCTCACAATGGTCCAAGAATGAAGAAAAAGAGGAGGGTTTAATCTTATAGATTATTGATTAGATATTATAGATTATAAAATTCAAAATTTATAATATGCAATCTTTAATAAATAACATTTAAAAATATATGGCAAGATATACAGGTCCAAAACACAAATTAGCACGTCGTGAAGGTATAAATATACTAGGTAAAGCATCAGCTTCTTTAGAGAGAAGACTTAATGTAATTCCAGGTTCACACAGCAAGAGAAGAGCAAGAAAGCTCTCCGAATTTGGTGTTCAGCTCCGCGAAAAGCAAAAATTAAAGAGAATTTATGGTCTTCAGGAAAGGCAATTTAGAAAATATGCTTTAGTTGCTCAGAGTGCACGAGAAAACACAATTGATATTCTCATTCAACAATTAGAAACAAGACTTGATAATGTTGTTTATAAATTAGGTCTTGGAAAAACAAGAGCACAAGCAAGACAAATGGTTTCCCATAAAAAAGTTTTGGTAAATGGTAAAAAAATAAATATACCTTCATATACAGTTCGTCAAGGCGACACAATTACAATAGTTGATAAAATGCAAAGTGATGAATTAAAAGCTCGTGTTGAAGAGGCATCCGAGCTTCCAACTTATCTTGCAAAAGAAGGTCTTACAGGAAAGCTCATGAGGCTACCTGTGCAGGCTGACGTATCAAATCCAGTAGATTACCAATTAGTTATTGAATTCTACTCAAGGTAATGATAAAATAGCTTTTTGGTTAAGTCCTATGGTAAATCCAAGTTTTAAAATATTAGAAGAAAAGACAGAGAAGGGATACGCAAAGTTTGTTATTGAACCTTTAGAACCAGGTTTCGGACAAACTATGGCTGTTGCCCTAAGAAGAGTTTTGCTTACAAACATTGATGGAGCAGCAATAACATCTGTAAAAATTGATGGCGTAAGACACCTCTTCTCAACACTTCCAGGTCTTAAAGAAGACATAATAGAATTAGTTCTTAATCTTAAGACTCTTCGTGTTAAACTCGCTGATGGTGTAGATGAAGCTAAGATTGAGCTTACAGCTACAGGTCCAGGAGAAGTAAATGCTTCAAAAATTGAAGTTTCAGAAGGCGTAGAGATTGTAGATCCAAGTCACTACATCGGTGAATTAGCAGACAAAAAATCCAAGCTTTCAATGGAAATGACAGTTGAGCGTGGAACAGGTTACTCACTTGCTGAAGAAAGAAAAATCTCAACAGTTGGAATAATTCCAATTGATGCAATATTCTCACCAATTCTTAGAGTTAACTACAAAGTCGAACAAACTCGTGTTGGACGTCAAACAAACTTTGATAAAGTAGTATTTGAAATCTGGACAGACGGTACAGTAGATGCAAGAGATGCTATCAACCAAGCTGCAAAGGCATTAGTTGCTTACTTTAAACAAGTTTATGAACCAAATGAAGCTCCAGAAGCAGAAAAAGCAATTGTATCTTCTAACCTTTCTGAAGATGCATTAAAAATGACAATTGATGAATTAGATCTTCCTACAAGAATTTACAATTCATTGAGAAATGCAGGAATAGAAACAGTTGGAGACATGCTTAATACTCCAAAGAAAGATTTAATGAGTTTTAGAAATCTTGGTGCAAAGTCACTCTCCATAATTGAGGATAGTTTGCAAGCAAGAGGTATAACTCTTACATTCTAATAAAATAGAGTTTTTAATACCTAAAAAGCGTCCAAGATTGACGCTTTTTTATTATTTAGACAAATTTTATGCGTAAACAAGTTTTTGGAAGAAAATTCAAGAGAGATATAAACGAAAGAAAAGCTTTATTCAGAAGCCTTATGACATCTTTGGTTCTTCAAGGGCAAATCAAAACCACAGAAGCGAAAGCGAAAGCAATCAAGGGAGACGTAGAGAAGTTGGTTACTATGGGTAAAACCAGAGGGGATAACGCACGTAGATTAATAACTGCTCGTGTTGCAAATGAAAAAGTTGCAGACAAGATCTTATCAGAAATTGCTCCAAAATTTGCGACTCGTCCTGGTGGATATACAAGAATTTTAAGACTTGGAAACAGAGTTAAAGATAACGCTCCATACGTAATGCTTACTTGGGTAGAAAAAATTTCAGTAACTCCAGCGGTAGAACCTAAAAATAACCTCACTAAAACACCAAAAACCGCAAAAACAGAAGTTAAAACAGCAAAACCAGCTAAGAAAACAGCCAAGACCCAGCCTCCGCTTAAAGCTTCGGCGGGCAAGAAGGAGACTAAATAATGATAGGAATAACTAAACCAACAAAAACAGCAGAAATATCAAGAGCTTGGCATCTTATAGATGTTAAGGGTAAAACTTTAGGAAGAGTTTCTACGGAAATTGCACAACTACTTATGGGTAAGAGTAAGCCTTATTTTGCAAAGAATCTTGATTGTGGAGACTACGTAGTAGTAATAAATGCAAAAGAAGTTGCTGTTACGGGTAAAAAAGAAAGAGAAAAAGTTTACACAAGATATTCTGGATATCCAGGAGGATTAAGAAGCACACCTCTTATGGAAATGAGAGATCAAAAACCAGAAGAAATAGTAAGACACGCTGTATCAGGTATGATTCCAAAAAATAAGCTTAGAGCATCAATGCTTAAAAGACTTTACGTATCAGCAGGAACAGAGCACAAATTTGCTGATAAACTAGAAGGAGGAGTAAAAGAATAAAGAATCTTTTAATTCTTTAATCTTTTAATTTTTGTATGCCAAGAACAAGTACAACAAAACAATACATTTCATCAGTTGGAAGAAGAAGAGAAGCAGTAGCTCGTGTTCGTCTTTACTCTACAGGTAAGGCAACCCTAGATGGAGTAGAGTTAAAGAAAGGTGATATGTATGTTAATGGAAAGCCAATTAATGAATACTTTAATTTCTTTGCATATGGTCCATCCTATAACAAGATTTTGGTAGATACAGAAACTGGTGGAAAGCATACTTACACAATAAAGGTAGCAGGTGGAGGTCTCTCTGGTCAGGTTGACGCTGTAGTTCTGGGAATTGCACGTGCTCTTGATAAATTAGACAAAGAAAAATACCACAAACTCTTAAGAGATAAAGGTTATCTTACTCGTGATCCAAGAACAAGAGAAAGAAGAAAAGTTGGAAACGCAGGGAAGGCTCGTCGCAAGAAATCCTCACCAAAGAGATAGTTTATCTCTATACTCCTTATGTCTAAAGAATATGGTCTTAGGCCAGATTTAAAAACAACTCATGCAACGCTTGCTCGCGGGAAAAGATATCAAAAAAGAGTTTCAGAAGAAATTCCATCAGATGCAGCGGAAGTAGAACAAGTATTAGGAAGTTTTCTTCCGGATAAAATAGAGGGTCAATTGAAGGTGGATCCTCAGCCAGAATTTAACAGAGAAGTTTATCAAGGAGTATTGCTCTCTGCGATGCTTCAGGCAGGGTCATTGTATAGAGAAGTTCAGAATAGCCTAAAAGTAGCAGATTTTCTAAATGTAAGGATCCGTTATCTATTAGATAAGGGAATCCCATTAACAGAATATTTGGTTAAGCAAGGGTCTAGGAAGGGATCTGAACCTTACAAAAGATGGAATCTCGAGCGTTATGAAGGGGTTGAGCAGGGGCTTAAAAAAGTACATACAGAAAGTATAAATTCAGTAGCAAGAGCAGGAGTTATTAATATTGATCAATTGCAGCATGTCACATACGAAGAGTTAGTAGGGAGGTCTTGGCATAAGCTTGGTATGAGTAAGCACACTTTTGAATTCGTACAACATTTACTTAAGCCTCTGGACGAGATTTAATAAGTTTGCTTATCACATCATAAGAAAAGCCACGACGTTGTAAAAATCCTCCCATTTTTTTCTTAAATTCCTCCGGTGGTAGATTGCCCAATGTTTTTTTCTTTTTCTCAAACAATCTTTTGGCAACTTCAATATCATCCTCCGCATTAGAAAGAGTATGATCGATCATACCACTGCTAACTCCTTTTAACTTTAATTCTTGTTTTAGAACAAGTTTGCTTTTGTTTTTGTATTTCTGGCGAGACTCTATCCATTGATTAGTAAATTCTTCATCGTTGATAAATTTTTTATCAATTAGATTTTTTAGCGTTACATTTATGGTTTCTGGATCAAAGTTTTTCTTAACCAAATAATCATTTACTTCTTTTGTGCTCCTATTTCTAAAAGATAAGTATTTTATTGCAAAATTAAATGCTAGTGTTTGATTTTCTGGAGTATCTTTCTTTTTGAAATGGGGTTTATTAGGCGACCAATTCTTCTTCCTCATCATTTTCTTCTACACCTACTTCAATCATTGGTTTTTCGCTTTTTGATTTTTCCAAAACTTCTTTTTTAATCTTCTCTGCAATATCTCTGTGTTCTTTGAGATAAGACTTTGCTGCTTCTCTTCCTTGACCGAGCATAAGTTCTCCATAGCGTAAGAAAGCTCCAGTTTTACTTACTATTCCTGTTTCTACTCCAACATCTAATATATTTCCTTCACGCGAGATTCCTTCTCCTGCCATTACATCAAATTCAGCAATTCTAAATGGTGGAGATACTTTATTTTTTACTATTTTTACACGAGATCTATTTCCTATAACTTTGTCTCCATCTTTTAGAACTTCTATTTTTCTAACATCCAGTCTAACGGACGCATAGAACTTAAGAGCCATTCCGCCAGTGGTTGTTTCTGGATTTCCAAACATTACTCCAATTTTTTGTCTTAATTGGTTTGTAAATATTACAACGGTTTTGCTTTTTGAAATTGCTGCTGTTAGTTTTCTTAGCGCTTGACTCATAAGTCTTGCTTGCATACCCATCATTGCATCTCCCA
>DASZYA010000039.1:0-43567 GCA_035545675.1 Patescibacteria group bacterium | reverse complement strand
TGGTCAATGGTCAATGGTCAATGGTCAATGGTCAATGGTCAATGGTCAATGGTCAATGGTCAATGGTCAATGGTCAATGGTCAATGGTCAATGGTCAATGAGTCTACTGTGCAAGGTCTTCTCTCTTTTGATGTAGATATGAAAACCACTGTTCAAAGAATGCGATCAATCCTTTAAGTGGTGTTTCAATAACCAAGTCTAGTAAGAAAACAAAGATGTTTACCTGGGATACTCCTTCTGCTAGGTAGCGTCCAACACGAGCTATTGGCATAAAGAAGAAATCAATAAATGGAGTGATTAATCTTGGTTTATCTTTTACAGTAAACTGGCTGGCCATTTGGTTGATACGGTAGGAAAGGAAACAAATGATTGCAAAGAAAAAGATGAAGAATCCTTGGCTTACAAATGAGAAGTCAAGTCTAGATAAAACATAGATAATAAATCCAAAGCTTACAAAGTATGTGCTTAACCAAACAATTGAGAAGATTGTGTCAAATAATGTCTGAGCCTTTGGTTTGTGATTAAAGATCAATGCCTTGCCAAGGGCTGGCATTTCATCAAACAAGAGGGAATCTATTCTTATTTTAATTCTCTCCGTATTATCTCTTCCAGGTGGTTTTATAAAGAAACTCATGAGTATCATTATTCCAACAGGAATAGATATGTTGATTGCAATAACATGCCAGAGAATATGTCCAAAAACTAGTCTGTCGTAAGTTCCCTCAATGGTTAGTGCTAAAAATACTTTTGTCAAGAAAATAAAGATGATACTTCTAATGATTGCTCTTCTTACTTTGGTTGATATGGCTGCATACCTAGTTTCACAAGTTTCATCAATTTTTCTATTTAATTCTTCTTTGTTATGAATTATCTCTCTAACTTTTCCATGATTATTTCTCATTATGTCTTCAAGAATTAAGAAAGGCGGAATTTGTCTTTTTACGAATTCAAATATTTTAAAGCGACCCCTGTACTTTATTTGCTCATCAATAATTCTTTTTCCTTCTGCAAATCTATCAATCGTATCTTTAATATTTTCTCCAGATAGTCTTCCAAAAAATTGGTTAAATAAATTGTAGCGGATAAGTGCAAGGTCCTCTTTCGCATACGCTTTTCTTATAGCAATAAATACTTGGACGTCTCGAGTTTGTTCTGTATCATCCTTTATAGTTACTAGTTTGTGGATGTTGTGAAAGATAAAGTTGACCATTGCCTCCTTTTTGATGGTAGGGTTCAGTCTGTCCTCAATATCAGAAGACATTAATTGATAAGTCCATTCATTCATTTCTGATTCTTTGGCTGCGTGTTTGGCAAGCACGGCAGTTCTGAGCTCAATATATCTATCTATCGTCTCCTCTATTTCCATAATTTTATCTTCTCCAATGCTTTCATCTGGAAAATATCTCGCCCAGATAAGTTCTCGAACAAGAGGTGCAGAAACTGATTTTCCACTTCCCCCAAGGAGCATTCTTCTTCTTATGATTCTTTCAATGGCAGCGCGCAGTATTACCTCTTCATCGCGGTTTTCAATGGCGGTTCTGATCTTCTCATACCATGCAGCAACTTCTGAGGCTATTGGGTTAACAGCCATTCCGCGTTCTCTATTTACTCTTTTTTCTTCCTCAAAGACCTTAACAAGATAGTCTGCAGCACGATTGAGTCCATTATTAGGGAGAGCCTGATATGTAGGTACTTTTTCTGCCTCAATTATGTCTGGATTGTCCTTTACTGGGCCAAGATTGTTATCATCCATAACTGTATTATACAAGGAATCTTATTTGAAGCAAAATTTGTGGTATGCTAAAATTGCGAAGCAACATTTGACATTCAACAATTTAACATTTGACTACCTTTTTCTTGTCAGTTGTTACATGTAATTTGTCGCTTGTTAGTTACTGCTATGGACAAAGCATACGATCATACATTAGTAGAAGATAAAATTTATAAAACCTGGGAAGAAAATGGTTATTTTAAGCCAGAGATAAATCCAGATGGGGCACCCTACTCTATAATTCTTCCACCTCCCAATGCAAACGCTCCACTGCACTTTGGGCATGCAATGTATGTAATTGAAGATGTTCTTATTCGCTATCACAGAATGAAGGGATTAGCAACACTTTGGGTTCCGGGTGCAGATCATGCTGGTACAGAAACTCAGTTCGTTTTTGAGAAGAAGCTCAAAGAACAAGGTAAATCTCGTTTAGATTATGATCGAGATACTCTATTTCAAATGATTTGGGACTATGTTCAGGAGAATCGAGGCGGAATGGAAAACCAGCTAAGAAGGTTAGGATTTTCTCTTGATTGGAGCAGGCTTAAGTTCACAATGGACCCAGATATTGTAAAAATAGTCTACTCTACTTTTGAAAAGATGTTTGATGACGGGCTAGTGTATAGGGCGAATAGACTCGTTAACTACTGTACTTTTGATGGAACCTCATTCTCGGATCTAGAAGTTGTAAATGAAGATGCTCAAGGAAGCCTTTATGAGATTAAATATCCAATTAAAAATACTAGCGATTTTATAACGGTTGCTACAACTCGCCCCGAAACACTATTTGGTGATGTTGCGGTAATGGTAAGCCCAGATGACTCACGTTACAAAGATTTAGTTGGTAAAACAGCAATGATTCCACTAATAGATAGGGAGATTCCAATTATTGCCGACGAACACGTTGATAAGGAATTTGGTACAGGTGCCGTTAAAGTTACTCCAAACCATGATTTCAATGATTATGAGGTTGCTGTTAGAAATAAGCTACCTATGGGCATACAAGTCATCGGTTTTGATGGAAAGATGATAAATACCGATGGGGTAGTGGATGATCTATATGTAAAACAAGCAAGAAAGGCTACTGTAGAGAAACTAGAAGAAAAAGGGCTTCTTGGAAATGTGGTGGATCGTCAAATGGTTTTAAGGAAATGCTATAAATGCAAAAATGTTTTGGAACCATTACCGAAAGAGCAATGGTATGTAAAAATGGAACCCCTTGCAAAAAAAGCTATTGAAGCGGTGAAGTCTGGTGAGATTAAGATACATCCACAGTCTTTTGATAAGGTATATTTTCAATTCTTAGAAAATATTCGAGATTGGAATATTTCACGACAGAACGTTTGGGGCATACGTATTCCTGCTTGGTTTTGCGAAAATTGTTCGAACTGGGAAGTTAAAAGTGAAGGCGCTCCAGAAAAATGCTCGAAATGTGATTCTAAAAACCTAGTGCAAGATATCGACACTTTTGACACTTGGTTCTCGTCCTCTCAGTGGCCATTTGCTACTCTTCAAACTACAAAAGAAGGCGACTATGAAAAGTTCTATCCCACAACTGTTATGGAAACAGGGTATGACATTCTTCGTTGGTGGGTCGCTCGTATGGCGATGGTTGGAATTTACAGAACAGAAAAAGTGCCTTTCAAAAATGTAGTTTTGCATGGACTTGTTAATGATCCCTTAGGTAAAAAGATGAGTAAGAGTAAGGGTAATGTAGTTAACCCAATGGAGCTCGTTGATCAATATGGGGCAGATGCTGTTCGTTTTGCACTAGTTTATGGAACAGCACTCGGGAATGATCAGGCGCTTTCTTATCCAAAACTTGAGGCGATGAGAAAGTTCTCTAATAAGTTGTGGAATATCGGTAGGTTCATTGAAATGAATCAGACTAAAAACTTAAAACTAAAAACTCTGAGTATTGAAGAGTTGAAAGAATTTGCGAAAAACGAAACGGATCGCGAATGGGTAAATAGGGTAGGGGAGTTAGTTGAAGTAGTTAGTAAAAATATTGATGACTATCAGTTCCACTTTGCTGCCGATTCTCTGTATGAATTTATTTGGCATCAATTTGCAGATATTTATGTTGAAGATGTTAAGAATAGAATAGATGAGAATTCATTTATTATTCTTTATTCATTGTTCTCTATTCTTTTGAAGTTACTGCATCCTTTTATGCCCTTTATAACAGAGGAGATTTATCAAAAATTGCCACAGCACGGCGAAAGTATTATGACCAGCTCGTGGCTAAACAATGGCTAATAAGAATTACCGCAAAATTACCGAAGCTTTACCGCAAGGACCAGATCTAGCTAGCTTTTTTATCTTTATTTTTGCAGGATCCGCAATAGTTTTAATCTTCTATTTGGGCTTAAGTTTTTTTCATTACGTTAATCTATTGGATGGTAAAAAAAGAGTTCAGGATAATTTATCTTATTGGGAGAGCGTAGTAGAGGACCATCCAAACTTAACGGATGGATATTATAATGCCGCAGTTTATGCAGTAGAACTGGGAAATAAAAACAAAGCTATTGGGTATCTGGATAAAGCTTTGGAGCTTGATCCATCGTTTGATAAAGCAAGGGAACTTGAGAAACGAATAACGAATAAGGAATAAGGAATAGCTATTCCTTTGGAGCTTCTTCTGTTGCTTCGCCAGCTGGCGAATTCTCTGTTTTTTCTTCTCCGCCTTCAGCTGGTGTTTCGCCTTCAGCGGCTTCTCCACCTTCTTCAGCGGCTTCTGCTACTGCTTCGGCTGTTTCTGCTGCGTCTGCTGCTGCTTGCTCTTCCATTTCTTTTGTAACTAGTTCTCCAATCTTAAATACAACTTGGGATTCCTCTGAGAGAACAGTAACGCCTGCATCAACCTTAAGGTCAGAAACTAGGATTTGTTCATCAACTGCGGCCAAGTTTTCTACATTTACTTCAATCTTCTCTGGAAGATCTGTTGGAAGAGCCTCAACCTCAATTTCTGATATTGGTTGTTCGAGAAGTCCAACTTTATCAGCTACAGCCTTTGGTTCGCCAACTGCAACAACTGGAACCTTTGTTGTGATTTTTTCACGAAGGTTAACTTTGAAAAAATCTGCGTGGAGTGGAGTTTGGGATTTTGGATCAATTTGAACGCTGTGAATAAGAACTGGAATAGTTTGGCTATCAAGGCCAAGATCAACTAATCCGGTTTCATGTGCTACGTGGTAAACATCTAGGAAATCCTTGAGAGGAACCTGAACGGCTTCAGACTTCATATCTTTACCGTATACGTTTGCTGGAAGAATTCCTTCTTTTCTTAATTTCTTGATTTTCTTTCCAAGAACTGTTCTTTTTGTAACTTTTAGTGATTCGCGTTGTGCCATAGGAGTTATTCTACTAAATTTGGCAATTAAAAACAACTAAACTGCTGGCGCTATAAGATTTTTGTTCCAGCGAGGAAAACAAATATATCTGAATTCAAAATCTTCTGATGCATAGCTCCAATTGTTAGCAACAGGGGCTGGCAAGAAGAGAAGGTCCCCCTTATTGAGTGCTACATCGGTATAACCTTCTGATTTTGCATATAGCTCTCCAATTGGTTCAACGCTATCTGGAATTCTCATTTGTGCATTACCGTTTTGAACCAGAATAGCTTCAAATCCTGGGTTTGGAGATTGTTTGAGGTGAAAGCCCATATCATCTGGGTTTATTGCTCCACCGTACAACTTAACATCAGAGATTTCTACTGGCCCAAGCTCTGTTTTTGCAACCATTCTTGTAAGATCCTCAAGTTTTTTGCCTTCTACGAAGTATTCTTCTGTGTGGGGAGCGACTTCCCATTCGCAGTCTGCATTTATAAGTTTTCTAAAAAGATTCTGTGATACCCCCGTTCTTTCTAGAAGTTGAATGAGTCTTGGGTTATCTAGATTATTTACTCCGGCACGTATTGCAATAGCTTCCTCTCCAGCTACTTGTCTATCATATGTAATCAAAGCTTCTGTCATTGAAGCGATTATAGCACAATTACGTTTGATTCGAGGTTAAAAATGAGCTATAATATACGTACATGCGGGGTAGTGTAAAGCTGCACAGAAGGCTCATAATCTTCTAGACAAGGTGCGATTCCTTGCTCCGCAACAACGAACTATTCGCTAGCGCTCAAGTTCATCGCTGCAATTTTTTTACGTTTATGTCATAAGAAGCATAAATAAGGACTTCATCTATGTAGGATTTACTCATAATCTTAAAAAAAGATTCATCGAGCATAACAATAAAGAAGAAATTTCTACTAAGCACTACGCACCTTTTGAATTAATATTCTATGAGGCATATGGAAACGAAAAAGATGCAAAAAGAAGAGAAGAATATTTTAAAACCACCAAAGGCAAAGTTACGCTGCGCCAAATGTTAAGAGAATATCTTAAAGAATAATGTGCACTTTTTGCAATTGACTTTGAAATAAAACATAGTTAAAGGTCTTACTTAAAATTTGACATTTATTTCTTTTAACTTCAATATTAATCTATGGATTCTGAGGAAAAAAGAAAAGATCTTGAGCGCAATATCTTAAAAATCATTGAGGTAAGGCTTTCAAAAGGTCAAATGACTCCAGAAAGAGCTCAATCTATTGCAAAAATGCTAATGGATAAGCTTCATCCTCCTTTAACCCTCGAGCAACTTTATAAGATAGCCCCAACACTTGACGATGAATTTAGGGAGCTGAGCGACGCAGTAATTCCCATCATGAAAGAGCACGATGATGTCCTAAAATCCGTTGTGGCAGTTCATGCTGAAAAATTGCTAAAGTCAGGCAAAATAGAAGAAGCTCAAAAAGTTTTGGAGGATGCATCAATTTAATATGGATACAGTAACAGAACAAGCCAATCCCTCCCAAGAAATTAAAACAACTACGCCTGATAAGACTCCTAAGGTTGGCCCTGTAAATAAGCTTGCAGGACTTATGTCCAGGTTTATCCAAAGAAAAGAAGCACAGGTCTCAAGTGATCCAGATGAGGTGGTAGAGGAGATTGCGACTGGGGATTTTATTAATGAGGTTTCTGCTCAAGAAGATATCGTGGATTTAACGGAGGGAGAGCTTACCCCAGAAGTAAGTGCGAGTGCGCAAGCTTTTAAATTTGCAATGGAGCTAGTTAAGGCTGCTGGAAGTTCTGAGCTTTTTAAATTTGCAGCAATTTTAGGTATAAGTACGGCCTTAAACTTTTCTGGAATACCCCATATAGAACAAGTGACAACGGCTATTGGTTTTAGTATGGTTGGAAAAATGTTAGGGGAAACTCCGGGACAGCAACTTAGAAATGGGGCTTTGTTGGGCTTAGCTGGGGTAGGAGTTGCGCCTCTTGGAGAAGTAGCATCTCACGTGCATGGTTTAGGGGAGGCTACAAATGCTGTACGGGGGGTAGGAGAAGCTTTGACCTCTAAGCCAGCCGATATAGCCTTTGGTTTGGTTGATGATCTTGGTGCAGGAGCCGAGCTCGCAAAGCATGGAGCCAAAAAAGCTATAAAATTTGCAGGAAGCAGAATGGCTGTAAAACCCAAATTAGAGAAGATTTCCAACGTTGCAATTCCAGAGGGTCAGCCTGCTTAGAAGAATAGTTCCCACCACTTTTTCCAGTTTGGTCTATCATCAATAACAATTGCTTCGCTTTGATTTGGTGCTGGAGTTGGAGCAATTACAAAATATTCTCCAGGCCTAAGTAAGCCAAGCTTGTTTTGAGCCTCTTCCTCTACAAAATTATCTGTTTTTACATAATATAACCGTTCTTTTAGATATTGATTCTTTTTTTGCTCCGTGGCTAGCTTTTTCTTAAGATTTTCAGCCGTGTTCTTGTTGTTTCTAGCCTCAATTATTCCCAATATATTGTTTCTGATTATAAAAAGCAAAAGTAAAATGATGATAAATGGAAGGATTTTTTTTAAAATATTCATTGACAAAGCTGAAATAGCCTGATATTATAGGCTTTACCTAAATTATGAGCGAGCCTATAAAAGTCAGAGACGCCTCTCAAAAGTTTAAAGATTTTCTAAAATCCAAGAACAAGGCATCTGCAACAATATTAGCATACGGAAAAGACATAGACCAATTAATTTCATTTTTGGAGGACTTAAAAAGGGAGCATGTCCACGAAGTAACAAGCGACGATATACAGTCGTTTTTAGTTCATATGCAAGGAAAAGGGTATACCCCTAAGTCTGTTTCCAGAAAACTCAACTCCACAAGAACCTTCTATAGATTTTTAAAAGTAAATGAATATATTACAGATGATCCTTCTTTAATAGTTAAACACCCTAAATATGAGCTCAATCCGCCAAGAGTTCTATCTCCACTTGAATACAGAGCGTTGCGTGACTCTGCATCGTCCGATCCTAGAATATATGCAATTATTGAAGTTTTACTTCAGACAGGTATAAGAATTGGGGAATTAGCGAATTTGCGCTCAGAAGACCTAAAAGACAATGAATTAAGCATCAGACCATATGAAGGTCACCCAGCACGTGTAGTGCCCCTAAATAAGCGTTCTCGCGAGGCTCTTAAGCGCTATTTGGCAGCTCGCCCAACAACAAGCGATGATCACCTTTTTGTAACTAAGACAGGGAAGCCATTTTTGGTTAGAAATATTCGTGATGCAATAGAAAGATATTTTAGAAAAGCGGGCATAGAAAATGCAAAGATTAATGATCTTCGTCACACATTTGTCGCTCACCATCTTAAGAATGGAGTTTCTATTGTTTATCTTTCAAAAGTTTTGGGTCACAAAAGACTTTCCTCTACGGAGCGTTATCTTCAATACCTCAAAGAGGTTAAAAATGGTGAGGGAACATCCCTCATGGAACTTTAATTAGCTCGTAGCTCATAGCTGGTAGCTTTTAGCAAATTCTTCAATTCTTTAGTTTTTAATACTCAATACTTACTACCTAATACTTGATACTGTTTTGATTTTGGTGCATGATAATAATATGGATTACCATGGACAAATTCACGATTTTGATGTTAAAACTCTCCTGTCTTGGAATGCTCCAGGTAGGCCATTCAGAAAGAAAGGTAAGCAGTTTTTTACTTCTGTTACTCTAATTGTTCTATTCTTTGAAGTCATTTTGTTTCTTTTTGGCCAATATGAGCTAATGTTAGTAGTTTTAGCTCTGGCTTTTCTTGCTACAGCCTTAGCGGTTGTTCCTCCTCATGATTTCCATTACAAGATCACAACCGAGGGAATAAAAGTAGAAGATTATTTCTATATTTGGGGGGAACTATACGATTTTTATTTTAAGACTATGGATGGAGTAGATGTTTTGATAATTAGAACAGAAGCATTACTTCCTGGTGAGCTCAAGATTTCTATGGGAAATTTAACTAGGGATCACGTAAGAAAGATATTGGTTGCTTATCTTCCGTATCGTGAGTTTGTGAAGCCTACTTTTATGGAGAGATCTGCTGATTGGCTAGCTGCCAATTTTCCCCTAGAGAAGAACTAGGATCTGGCGGAGGAGGCGAGATTTCCTTCGACAAGTTCAGGATAAACTTCTCATCTCGCAAAGGCGGAGGAGGCGAGATTCGAACTCGCGTAAGCTTGCGCTTGCATCCTTTCCAAGGATGTGGAATGGGCCACTATCCGACTCCTCCAAAAAATCGTCCCCAAATACAAAAGAAAAACTATTTCATACAGAGGGATATTTGATTATAAGATAACCAAGGCTATTTTGCGAGGGATTCTATGATAGGTAGAGCTTCTTGATAAACATTTTTGTCACTCTTGTACGTTAGTCTATTAAGAACTTCATTCGCGTTTAGCCATTCAACTGCGCTCATCTCGTGGTCGTGCTCTGTAATATTTCCACCTACATACTCCATAATAAAATAGTAAACAGTCTTTTTTCTCTTTTCTCCCTCCCAAGCATACCAATACACAACCGGAGTTAATTCTTGGATGATCTTTCCGTCAGCTCCTGTTTCTTCTTTTACTTCACGAACGGCAGTATCTTCTTTCTTTTCGCCCTTTATTTGGTCACGATCCCCAATCAGGCCCTTTGGAAAAACCCAGCCTTTATGCTGTGAGTGTTGCGAAACAAGAATCATAAATCCTGATGCGGTCGTTGGATCTTTTTTGTAAACTACACCGCCTGCTGAAAATTCAAACTTCATAATTAAAATGTACCATGAAAATAATCAATTAAGAAAAAGTCCATTTCCAAAGCCTTTGCAGCCTCTTTATCTCTTGAACTATCACCAACAAAAAGGTAGTCGCTAATTGAAGTTTTACTATCTTTTAACAAATCGAAGCCTTGGGTGTGAGGTTTAATAAAGGTCGAATCAGATCTTGTAACTACCTTTTTAAATATTTGATCAAGACCTAGTTCTTCAAGAAATCTTTTCGCTGTTTTGCCGCTATTTGATGTCCAAAGATAATATGTGTAGTTAGGATTATTTTTAATAAAATCTATTAATTCCTCATTTCTCTCAATTCTAAAGAGCTTTTCATTCTCAAATCTTTCATTTAGTTCACGAATTAAAGCTAATCCTTCCTCACCATAGTGTTCTACCAATCCATTATGGATTCTAACGTATTCTGTTTCTGGGAAGTCTCTATAAGTTTGTCTGATTTTTCCAAGTACGTCTACAAACCATTCATCCCAAGGAAGAACTAGTTTTATTATTGTTTCATCTAGATCAAAAATAAGATGGGTTTTGGGATTTTTTTTAAGGTAGTTTTCGAGTTTTTTCATGTGATGCGGAGGGTACAGGATTCGAACCTGTGAACCCCCGAAAGGGTCGAGTTTTCGAAACTCGTGCAATTGACCACTATGCGAACCCTCCAAAATGCGCACTCGAGTGGAATCGAACCACCAACCGCCTGGACCGCAACCAGGTGTTCTATCCATTGAACTACGAGTGCAATAATCTTGTCATAAAAAGCAAATTTTTATGACCCTGCATGTATTTTAATTGATTTCGAGGCTATAAGCAAACAAACTAGAATAATTTCTTCAGGAATTTAAAGCCGTGGTAGGAGGTAGAAGTAATCTTTTTTTCATAGTCTTTTGTGCTATGTATGAATTTAAGGCTATCTTCATACATTAATCCTTGAAATATTCCTCCAAGCATTAAGCCGTGGAGAACATCTGACTGGAAAAAGCCAACGTTTCTTAATACGGTTTGAGCAGCAATTAAAAGTGGGGCAAATAACATCCAATGGTGGACGTGTACAACTTTATTCTTAGCCTCAAAATTGAAGTTAGGAAATACGCCAACTCTATTAAATAAAGTTAGCTTATTTCTTGGAATTTTTTTATTAATTTTAGATTTTGGGCGAGTAGTAAAGTGAAAGAAGAGAAAGCTTGCGATACCGCCGAAAAAAGTTTCCATGTTTTTCTCCTTTGTTTAAGTTTAGACAAATTTGTTTTACTTTGTCAAATTTACTATACGACTAAGTGTACCAGGGGTGGGGTTTGGATTCGACAAGCTCACCATAAACTTCTCACCCTCATAGCTATCGCCGTTACATTTTCAGCTTGCACTGAGGAATGTAATGACGAATGTGTACCAGGGGTGGGGTTCGAACCCACGACCGCTAGGATATGAATCTAGTGCTCTACCACTGAGCTACCCTGGCAAATAGCCGAACCTAATTTTAGCACAAACCCTACTCAATTTGAAGGAAATCTGCTATATTAGCATTCCATGAGCGATGATAGGCCAATTGGTATATTTGACTCCGGTGTTGGCGGATTAAGCGTCTTTCAAGAAGTCACTAAGCTTTTACCAAATGAACCTGTGGTATATTTTGCAGATCAAGCTAATGTGCCTTATGGCAATAAGACTGAGAGTGAGCTCCAGAATTTAGTAGAAAATGCGCTTAATTTCTTTCTCAAAAAGAATGTAAAAATGGTCATTCTAGCCTGTAATACTGCATCGGTTTATACTCTGGAACATCTTCGTGCAAAATTTGATATCCCTATAATAGGTACAGTTCCAGTTGTTAAAACTCTTGCTGAAAATACCAAAACGGGTAGAGTAGCAATTCTATCTACTCCGGCAACTGCCGATAGTCCATATCTTGCAGCTTTAATTAATCAATTTGCTTCAGATAAACATGTTGTAATATTAGGGCAGACTGGTTTAGAAAAATTTGTAGAAGAAGGGGACATTGATAATCCTGAAATAGAAAAGATTCTCAATGAACACCTATCTCCACTGATTACTTCCGAAAACATAGATGCAGTTGCATTGAGTTGTACGCATTACCCTTTTTTAAGAGAGCGAATAGAGGAGGTTGTGGGAAAGAATGTGAAAGTTTATGATTCTGGTGGAGCAATAGCAAGACATGCAAAAAGGATACTAAAACAGAACAAAACTTTAGCAAAAAGTCTTCCAAGTCACGAGTTTTATACCACAGGAGAAGTGGAAAAGTTTAAAAGTGTTGCCAAGATTTATGTAGGAGAACTTGCTCTTGTGGGTAAGGCTAGAATATAATCAGCTTATGGAAAAAATCGCGGGTAAAAAGGCAGGCGTTTTGGGTTTTGGAATAGAGGGAGAAAGTGCGGCACGTTTTTTACTAGCAGAGGGAGCTAAGGTTTTTGTCTTTGATGTTAGAAAGAAAGAAGCTCTTGATAGCGCCAAAATAGAAGAATTTGAAAAGTTAGGTGTCAAGTTTACGTTTGATTCTTATCCAACTGACCTCTCCAATATAGATTTTTTTGTGAGATCCCCTGGTATTAGTCCAAAGTCGGCAATAATAGAAAAAATTAGAAATCAAAATATTGAAGTAACATCTGCGACTCAAATATTTTTTGATTTATGTAAAGCTCCCATAATTGGTATTACTGGAACAAAAGGCAAAGGGACAACATCCTCATTAATCTATGAGATGCTCAAGAAGCAAGGAATGGATGCTTACTTGGGAGGAAATATTGGTATTCCTCCGCTTGATTTTCTTAAGTCTCTTAAGCCGGTTTCCCGAGTAGTGTTAGAGTTGTCGAGCTTTCAGCTACAGGATTTAACAAAAAGTCCTGAAATTGCAGTTTTCCTTATGGTGACAAGTGAGCACCTTGATTATCACAAGGATGTTGCAGAATATGTAGATGCAAAAAGAAATATCTTACGTTTTCAAACCCCAAATGACTATGCAATTATAAATCGTGATTATCCTGCAAGTAATGAAAGCGATGTCTATACAGAGGGACAAGTTTTTATGTTTTCGCGTGAAAGAGTAGTTGATCGAGGGTGCTATATAAAAGATGGATATGTAATATTAAAAGATAAGGAAGAGCAAAAAATTATTCCTATCAAAGATATTCTTCTTCCGGGTCGTCATAATCTTGAGAATGTTTGTGCGGCAGTTATGGCAGCCTACATTGCTGGAGTTGATATCAAAAATATTGTTGCAGTACTTAAAGAATTCAAGGGTCTTGAGCACAGATTGGAGCTCGTAAGACTATTCAATGGGGTTAGATACTATGATGATTCATTCTCAACTACTCCAGAAACTGCCATCGCGGCAATAGAAGCTTTTGAAGAACCAGAAGTATTGATCCTTGGGGGATCAAGTAAGAATAGTGATTTTGCAGGTCTTGGGAAGACAATTCGTGAAGCAAAAAATATAAAAGCAATAATTGGAATAGGAGAAGAATGGCCAAGAATTAAAGCAGAAATTGGGAATCTATCAACAGCACATATTATTGAAGGAGCTATCAATATGGAGCAGATTGTAAAAGGAGCAAAAGCAGTAGCTGAACTTGGAGATGTTGTAATTTTAACCCCAGCTTGTGCCTCTTTTGATATGTTTAAAAACTATAAAGTTCGCGGTGAACAATTCAAAGAAGAAGTTAATAAACTCCAATAATTTGGTAAAACCCCCTTTCCCTGATAAAATAGGAGTATGAAAACAAGAGTTTTATCAGGAATTAGAGCAACCGGCCGACTTCACCTCGGTAACTATTTAGGTGCAGTGAAGGGTATGCTTTCTTTGCAAGATAATCCAGAGCAAGAAACGTTTTATATGGTTGCTGATATTCATACAATTACAACTCCATATAGAGTAGAAGAGTTAAGACGAAATAGGCGTGAAGTAGTTTTAGATTATCTAGCAGCGGGACTTGATCCGGAAAAGTCAGTTATTTTCTTGCAATCGGATGTTTCAGAACATTTAGAGCTTGCCTTTTATCTTTCTTCAGTTGCAACTGTTGCCAAAATGCAGCATCTTCCTACATATAAAGACAAAGTTAAGCAATATCCAGAGCATGCAACAATGGCGCTTCTCAATTACCCCCTTCTTATGGCAGCAGATATTCTTATATATAAAGCAAGTCTTGTTCCGGTTGGTCTTGATCAGGAGCCACATTTAGAGATAGCTCGTGAAATCGCAAGACGTATGAATAAAGATTATGGAATCAATTTTCCAGAGCCAAAAAGATTTGCAACAAAAGGAGAATATGTACCGTCTTTGGCGGGAACGGGCAAAATGAGTAAGTCTGTTGAGGGAAGCTATATAAATCTTACAGATAGTCTTGATGATATTAAGAAAGCGCTAGCTCATGTTGTAACAGACAGTGGACGTGGAACAGTTAGAAAAGTTGAAGGAAGAAGAGAGTATATGTATGAGAATGAAAACGGTAAACTCTCAGATGGAGTGGCCGCATTATTAAAATTCGTTGAATTGTTCCAAGGGTCAGAAAAGAAAAGAGAATATGATGATCAATATGATAATGAAGGAATACGTTACGGAGATCTAAAAAGCGAATTAGCAGAAGCAATATATGCCGAGCTTGAGCCAATTCAAAAGAGACGAGCAGAACTTGAAGCAAACCCTGAATATGTAGATAAAGTCATTCGTGAAGGGGCAGAGAAGGCAAGAGTTGTAGCATCCCAAACTGTTCGTGAAGTCAAAGAGAAAATGGGATTAGCCTAGTCTCACATTTGACATTTAACAATTAACATTTGACACTTCTTTTGGTCACATGTAACATGTCACTTGTCAATTGCTATGAAACAAATACATTTATATATCTCCGGTTTTGTACAAGGTGTTGGTTATAGAGCATTTGTAAAGCACACAGCAAGGAAAATGGGTTTAACTGGCTGGACACGAAATTTATCTGACAGAAGAGTAGAGGTGGTAGCACAAGGTGATGAGGAGATTCTTAAAAAGCTAATAGAGGCTTGTAAAAGAGGATCGCTGCTGTCCGATGTTAAAAACATTTCTGTTGATTGGGAAGAAATAGGTGAAGTTTTCAATTCATTTGAAAGACTACCCACCCTCTAAGATTGATTATTTATTAGTTATTATTTATTATTGTTAATTCAATGGGTTTAAGGTTATACAATTCACTGGGTAAGAAAATCGAAGAGTTTAGATCTATTAAAGATAATGAGGTTTCACTTTATGTCTGTGGTATAACTCCAGATGCTGCAATTCACCTAGGACACGCTTTCACTTATCTCACTTTTGACGTTCTAATTCGTTATCTAAGGTTCTTGGGCTACAGAGTAAATTATCTTCAAAATATTACAGATATAGATGATGATATTTTGGTTCGTTCCAAAAAAGCAGGTTATGATTGGAAAGAATTTGGAGATAAATGGGTTGGCGTTTTTGAAAAGAACATGGATGCTTTAGGATGGATAAAGCCCGATCCATATGTCAGAGCAACGGGCGCAATTCCAACAATTATTAAAATAGTAGAAGGGCTTGTTGATAAAGGTTTTTGTTATAACGTTGATGGGACTGTATATTTTGATGTTGAGAAGTTTTCAAAATATGGCGAGTTATCTGGTCTTAGTGAAAAAGAAATGATCAATTTATCAGCTGAGCGTGGAGCAAACCCAAATGATCCAGCTAAGCGCAACCCTCTTGATTTTATTGTTTGGCAAAAAGCAAAGGAAAATGAGCCTACTTGGGATTCGCCCTGGGGTCCTGGAAGACCCGGCTGGCACATAGAGTGTAGTAGCATGATTTATGAAAATCTCGGTTCTCAGATTGATGTTCATGGTGGAGGATTTGATCTTATTTACCCTCATCATGAAAGCGAGATAGCACAAAGCGAGAGTTATACGGGTAAGTCTCCATTCTCTAGATTTTTTATGCACGTTGTTTATCTTAAATTTGGCGGAGAGAAGATGAGTAAATCTCTTGGAAACCTTATTATGGTAGAAAAATTACTTGAGGATTATACGGCAAATGCAATAAGGTGGCTTTTATTATCTCACCATTACAGAACGTCTTGGGAATATGAAGATAACTTTATGAAGTCTGCTCAAGATGCAGCAGACCTAATTGACCGTGCTTTATCCATGTGTGAAAAAAAAGATTCAGAAATTAATTTACCACAAGAATTTGTTGATGCTATGAATAATGATCTAGATACTCCCAAAGCGCTCGAGATGATCGCCCTATTAGCAAACAAAATAATAGAAGATAAGGCAAGCAGAGAAGAACAAATAGAATTTATAAGTAGCCTCAAGCTTCTCGGTTTCAGCCTCAATTAATGGTATAATTCATCAAGAATTAAATTATATGGAGAAGATTTCACAAAGTTTAATAAGGATATATCAAAAACTCAAGCCGATTAGAGGGCAAATTCTAAAAACTTTTACGGGTAATGATGCATCTTGTCGTTTTTCACCAACTTGCTCAGACTATGCTCTTCATGCAATCAAAAAGCATGGATTCTTAAAAGGGACACTTATGGGAGGGTGGAGAATATTAAGGTGTAACCCTTTTAATGCAGGAGGATATGACCCAGTAATTTAATTCTAATTACTAATTCCTAATCCAAGTTTGTTTGGCTTCCAAACAAACTTAGCTTGTGTTATAATTTTTTGATTCTAATGAATGGCAGGCAAAAGAAAGCTAAAAAAGTTAAGGTTGGTTTAAAACTTGGTTGGAAAGATATACTTCTTTATGGATTCCTCTTCTTCTTTCTACTGTTTTTGGTAATGGGTCTTGGTGGTGATTTGACAGCATCTAGTACTGGAAGTGATATCTCGATTTCAAAATTAGTTTCAGATATTAAAGCAAAGAAGGTAAACGAAATATCAGTTACTGATACAAAGATTGATGTTAAATACAAAGATGGGAAGGTTGCTACCTCCAGAAAGGAATCAGGCACTTCAGTATTTGATATTTTAAAAAACTCCAATGTTGATCCAAACTCCGTGAAGATAGATGTTAAGGATTCTGATACAGCCAATATTTGGATCAATATAATTTCATCTTTTCTTCCGGTAGTCCTCATAATAATTTTCTTTTACTTTATTTTTAGACAAGCAAGAGGGGCACAAGAAAACATTTTCTCTTTTGGATCAAACAAAGGAAAAACATTTAATAAAGATTTTCCAAAAACAACATTTTCAGAAGTTGCCGGAGTAGATGAAGCAAAGCAGGAAATGAGCGAGGTTGTGGACTTTCTTAAAAACCCAGATAAGTATCGTGCAATGGGTGCTCGTACTCCAAAAGGAGTTTTGCTTGTTGGTCCATCTGGAACAGGAAAAACATTGCTTGCGCGTGCAGTTGCGGGAGAAGCACAAGTTCCATTTATATCTATCGCTGGATCAGAGTTTATGGAAATGCTCGTTGGGGTTGGAGCAGCTCGTGTTCGTGATCTTTTTGCAACAGCAAAGAAAAGTCAGCCTGCAATTATATTTATTGATGAGGTTGATGCGATTGGAAGACAGCGCGGAGTTGGAATAATGGGGGGACATGATGAGCGTGAGCAAACCTTAAATCAAATTCTTGTTGAAATGGATGGTTTTACTCCTAATGAGCAATTAGTTGTTATTGCGGCAACAAATAGACCAGATATTCTTGATTCGGCCTTGGTGCGTCCTGGAAGGTTTGATAGAAGAATAATTTTGCCACTTCCTGATATTGAAGGAAGAAAGTCAATTCTTTCAATTCATGCTAAAGGAAAACCATTTGAGAAAAATGTTGATTGGGAACGTGTTGCAAGGCGCACAGTCGGATATTCAGGAGCAGATCTTGAGAATATGTTAAATGAGGCTGCAATCTTAGCAGCAAGGCTAGGTAAAAAAGAGATTGATATGGATGATATAGAAGAGGCCGCGACAAAAGTTAAGATGGGTCCGGAAAAGAGACGTATGCAGTCTGATGAAGATAAAAGAATTACTGCATATCATGAATCAGGACATGCTTTGGTTTCATATTTTATGCCTCATACTGATCCAGTTCATAGAATTTCCATTGTAAGCCGTGGACTATCTTTGGGACACACCCTTATTCCACCGGCTCAGGATAGGGTTCACGAAACAAAGCTCAGACTTCAAGAAACAATTGCAACAATGCTGGGGGGGAGAGTAGCAGAGGAGATAGTATTTACGGATATGACAACGGGTGCATCAGATGATATTGAAAAAGCAACAGAAGTAGCACGTGCAATGGTAGTAGAGTATGGAATGAGCGATTTGGGACCAGTTAATTACAACGTTGATAAAGACAAAATGTATGGGGAAAATACTCAGATATCAGAAAGTCTTCAGGCGAAAATAGATGCAGAGGTTAAGAAAATAATGGATAAAGGATATACTGATGCTCAAAAAGTTCTCAAAACAAATCGTGCGAAGCTTGATAGTGTTGCCGGGGTTCTTTTAGAAAAAGAAACCTTAGAGGGTGATGAATTTGATGCTATAGTTAAGGGAAAGACGATTGTAAAAGCCAAGGCTCCAGTTAAAAAGATTTCTACTAAAAAAGCCTAGGATCTTATTGCTAAACAACTTCAAATTAAACTTGTTATAATCAATCTAGTCTATGAGTAAATTTGCCCACCTTCTTGTAAGAAATCCAAAAGACGATGAAACGCCGCTAGAAGCGTCATCTCAAATCTTTTCTTCTCTTCTTCCTTATCCATATATCTCAATGTTTAAAAGACTTTATAATCATCCCAAGTCTTATTCATTTGAAATTTATCTTCTAAATCAGACAGTATATTTTTATGTAACAACAACCGAGGAGACAGAAACTCTTGTATCAAGTCTTGTTGCTTCATCTTTCCCAAAATCAAATATTACAAGAACTGAAGACCCAATGGAAAAAGTTATGGCTTCAAAATATGTGCAGGTAGGAGAAATGGTTCTTAATTCATATTCCTATCTTCCAATTAAAACTTATGCTGATTTTAAAGACATAGATCCCTTATCTTCGCTTCTTGGTTTTTTGGCAAAGCAGAGTACTGATGTAAGAATGGCCGTACAGATTGTAATGACGCCCGCAACATTTGCGTGGCAAGCAAAAGCGGTTGAGATGGCAGGGCATATGATTGAGGATACGCATAGCTCAACTGTAAAAGATTCAATGACTGGAGAGATGAGTTCTGGATCAACTACAAAATATGCTCAAAGCCCACAAAAAATGCGTATGATGCAAAAGGCAGGTTTTCAAGGAGGAAAAGCAGTTATTAGGCTGGTTGTTGGAAGTGATGAGCCAAATACTGCTGCATATATGAGTAACCTTGCTGGTACATTTGGAACATTTTCTCTTGGAGAAGGAAATCAATTTGTTTTCAGAAAGCCGCTTCTTAAAACAAACAGAGATAAGTTAACACAGAGAATAAAGGAGAGAAAGGTAAATCTGCTTGAGAGAAAAAGCCAAGTTCTTAATGCTCAAGAGCTTGGAACCATCTGGCACCCACCAGGATTTTTACTCGCCGGACTTAAAAACATTGCTTGGGGTAAAACTCTTCTTGGAGAGCCACCTCAGAATCTTCCAACGGTTGATTCAATAGCAGAAGAAGAAAAAAAAGACGTTAATTTTTTTGCGCACACAGATTTTAAAAACAAAGATACAATCTTTGGAATAAAAACTCCTGATAGGAGAAAGCATGTCTATGTAATAGGAAAAACAGGAGCCGGTAAATCAACTCTTATTGCCAACATGGCAATTGATGATATTAGAAAAGACAGAGGCATTGGAATTATTGATCCTCATGGAGATTTATCAGAAATTATTATGGATTATATTCCAAAAAGACGCATTAATGATGTTGTTTATCTTGAGCCTTTTGATGCAGAACGCCCTTTTTCTTTAAATGTACTTGAGGTCCATAATTCACAGCATAAAGACTTAGTGGCATCGGGAATTGTCTCAATTTTCCATAAGATTTATGGTGACTCTTGGGGGCCAAGACTTGAATATATTCTTCGTAATGTTATTTTGACTTTACTTGATGTTCAGGGTGGCACTCTTATTGATGCTCTAAGGCTCTTATCAGATGATGCTTATAGATCAAGAATTGTGCCTCAAATTAAAGATGAGGTTTTGAGAAACTTCTGGGAAGGAGAATTTGCAAGAATGCCAGATAAGCTCAAGGCAGAAGCCGTTTCTCCAATTCAAAACAAAGTAGGGCAGTTTGTATCAAGTAGGATGATAAGAAATATCATTGGAAATCCCAATTCATCAATCAATCTTCAGGAGATTATGGATTCTGGAAAAATATTAATTCTAAATCTTTCTCAAGGAAAGCTTGGAGAAGATAACGCAGCACTTCTCGGAGCAATGGTAATTACTCAAATTCAACTTGCCGCTATGAATCGTTCATTTATGAAGGAAGAGGATAGGCGTGATTTCTTCTTATACGTTGATGAGTTCCAAAATTTTGCTACAAGTTCTTTTACAAAGATTTTGTCAGAAGCTAGAAAGTATAGACTATCTCTGACTCTTGCTAATCAGTATTCTGATCAGCTTGATGAGACAATCCAGAACGCAATTTATGGAAATGTAGGAACTCTAATGTCTTTTGTAGTTGGTGCAACAGATGCTTATAGACTAACTAAAGAATATGCAGAAATATATAGTGAGAATGATTTGGTTTCTCTTGGTAAGTTTGAAATAGTTCTTAAACTTTCAATTGATAATATGACTTCAGCGCCATTCCCAGCAATTACTCTTCCTCTTCCAAATCTTAAGAATGAAAATCGTGAAGCAATAATTCGTCATTCAAAAGAGCGCTACGGAAGAAAACCTCAGGTTTAAGCATTTTATTGCAAGCAATTCAAACTCATAGTATACTTGCAAGTAAGTTAACTCCTTAACTATGGGGCGTTTTTGCATATGCCAAATTAGTTAAGGTTTTGCTCTTTAACAACCAGTTCGTTTAAATTATTTTGAAAACACGTCTTAGTATGATGTGTTTGGTTGTGAGATGTGGGGATAATATTTTGTCCTTAGATCTCACAACCAGTTTTTCGAAATAGTTCCTGAAAAGGATTTAATTTTAGTTTTTTCTTTGTTTGAGTCTTTACGATTCGCAAAGATTACCGTTGTTTCTAGGATTTCGTGAGGAGACTCTGACCAAGCTCTTACATGGATCCCAGGATTGGATGCTTAGCCCATGTTACTTTCTTTGAAAGTGACACCTCCTTGGAAAGCGTCCATCTTGGCCAACTACTAGTTCTAGAAGTTCTAGAACTATTGCTCTCGCATGAGACTCTTCGCACACAAACGAAAGCCAGGCGAGAGCTTTCTGGTAGTTTGTGGAGAGTCTCACCAGACTTTACCGCCTTGTCGCGATTTGATCTACTGGGTCACCCCGTAGATTGTGATAGGGCAGATTTTTTGGCAAGCACGAGTTCAGAAAGGAGCGCAGTCAAAATATGACTGTATTCTAATTGGATTGGATCCCACGTGGTGTGGAATAGTAGAAGGGAATACGCTCGTGCGTATTAGATCGAAGGTTGGTGTTGCGGCAATTGTTGCAGCACTCCTCGTCGCTTTTGGCGCCTTTGGTCTTGGCAGCACGACGACATCTGCGGCTTCTGATCCCCACATCGGAGGATTAGTCGTAGACGCGCCGCTGTCAGCGACCAACGTCAACGTTTCCGGTCTAACCAACTCGGCAGTACCCGTCGATTCCAGGCTGGATAGCCTCGGGCTTTCGGCAAGTTCTCTTAGCGGCATCTCTCCGGTCACCGTGACTGGCGGCATGTCTTTCTTGCTTCCTGACGTTACTGTTACAACGTTCGACCACGCTGTCATCCCACTCACGTCGAGGGGAACCGGCTTGGCCGATTCCATGTCCAACATCGGCAACATCGCCGACGGCACCAACCTGAACATCGCTACGAACAACACGGTACGCGACTGCGCTCTCATCTGCGTCGGCCCGCCGGCTTCCACCAAGGTTGCCGCCAGCCCGAACGCTTTCTGCGCTGCAGTTAACTGCACGACGGTCTCAGGCCTCAACATCCTCGGCCCGACCGCCGGCTCCGGTTTCACGCGCCCCGACGGCACGTCCTTCGGCTCACTCCCGAGCAAGATGGGTGGCTCCGCCTGGTCGCTACTGACGGACAACGGCTTCCGGCCTCTTGACCGCGCCACGCCTACTTGGCTCAGCCCAACAGGTGTCGACGGCCAGCAGGTCCCGGCACTGAACGTACCTCGCCCAACGACAACGGACAACGGCCCCGCGGTCTTACCGAGAGCTTCAGCTGACGCCCCTGGCAGCAGCTTTCCGCTCGACGTAGGCAATCCGGTCGCCAACGCGTTGCTCACGGCGTTGCTCGTGATTCTGGTGGTAGGCGCAATCCTGGCCTTCTCCAGCGAGTTAACGCCTGATCCGAACGAGGCCCACAAGTCTCGTAACTCACGGTTCAAGGCCCGAAAGTTCGGACCTGAAACGCTGGCCCCGCGTCCGCCCACCTTTGGCACGCTGTCAACGAGTTGACACCGCGCCGCTGAGGTGAATCCTTCGTACTCTTAGGAGCACGAAGAAAATGTTCCGGAAGGGGACGAGCCGAAAAAACTCGCCCCCTTCTTGGGACGACTCTTAGCGTTTGCTTTGCTCCGCCTTTGGCGAGACAGATCAGACGTTTTGAGTCGATCCTTTTTCTGGAGTCCCGCCTTTGGCGAGATAAAAAACGAGCTGGATACAGTGGGGAGACAAGGTTTTGCTTGTGATTCGCGTCTAACGCATTTATATGTCTTTACGACTATAAATTTCACAGCCACCTTGCTCCCCACCCAGTTCCAATTAACTTAAGACTCAAAACTAGTAACTCATAACCTGCTATTTCTTATTCTTAATTCATGATTCTTGCTTCATAATTCATGTATAATAGTGCTCATGGAAGGTAAAAAAGATATATTTCTTCTTATTGATGGCTCAGCAATGGTTCATAGGGCATATCATGCTATGCCACCTTTTACTACCTCATCAGGCACTCCAACTGGAGCAATCTCAGGCTTCTTCTCAATGTTTTTAAAACTCATGCAGCAATTAAAACCTGCACACGTATTTGTGGCTTTTGATAGGCCAAAGCCTACATTTCGTCAAGAGCTTTTTGTTGGCTATCAAGCACAACGTCCAAAGATGGAGTCTGATCTTTCTGATCAATTTGGAGCAATAATAGACATTCTCAACAAGGCAAAAATTACTCAAATTGGAGTAGATGGATTTGAGGCAGATGATGTAATTGGAACAATGTCTGAAAGGGCAAATAGAGAAGGTATTTTCACCTATATAGTTACTGGAGATCGAGATATATTGCAGTTAGTTGATAAAGACACTTGGGTTCTTATGCCAATAAAGGGAATATCGGAGGTAAAAATATATGATGAAGAGTCAGTGAGAACCAAATATGGGGTTGAGCCAAAACAGATAATTGACCTAAAAGCTTTAACTGGAGATCCATCTGATAACTATGGAGGCGTTCCTGGTATTGGACCAAAAACTGCAGCAACACTTATTGAGGCCTACGGAAATGTAGATAATATCTATCAACACCTTGATGAAATAGTTATAAAAAGTAAAGGAGTTGCTGAAAAATTAACAAATGGAGCGGAGGAGGCAATGCTTGGAAAAAAACTTGCAACAATAGTGACTGATGTTCCTTTTTCTTGTGACTTCAAAGATTGCGAAACCTCAAAAATAGATATAGAAGCGTTTAAAAAAGCTCTGGAAGAATACGATTTTAAAACCTTACCTAGAAGAGTAGACGAGGTTTTGGCAAGAAAAGAAGAAACAAAAAAGCAAAACCAGATGAAGCTTTTATGATAAGTCAAATTTCAAAAACCAAAGGTCAAAAGTTTAAGTCAAAAATATAAAGATTTAAATAATTTTAACTTTTTAATTTCAATTTTTAGTTTTGCCTTTTGAGTTTTAAATTATTTATGAAGGTAGCTTTAGTTCACGACTATATTAAAGAGTATGGTGGGGCAGAAAGAGTTCTTGAGGAGCTCCATAAGATTTATCCAGACGCCCCAATCTATACTGCTTTTTACAAAAAAGATTCTAAAGCATATAAAAAGTTTGAGGGAGCCAAGATTATTCCAGCATGGGTTCACTATGTTCCATTTTTTGCTGATAAGCTTCACAGTCCGCTAAGGTTTTTAGCACCACTTATTTGGGGTTCTTTTGATTTCTCAGAGTATGATGTTGTTATAACATCTGCTTCTTGGTACATAACAAAAGGATTTGGATCTGGTGGAAAAACAGCGAACGGCGAAAAGCGAAAACCAATTGAAGTATGTTATTGTCATACACCTCCTCGTTGGCTTTATGGATACAATACTTCTATTGAGTGGCAAAGATTTTGGCCGGTTAAGTTGTACGGAATTATTACTGGACACTTTATGAGGCTTTATGACTTTACAGCAGCGCAAAAGGTAGATTACTTTGTTGCAAATTCAGAAGAAGTTAAAAAAAGAATTGAGAAGTTTTACAGAAGAGATGCAACCGTAATTTACCCTCCGGTTAGTTTGCCTAAGATCCAAGAACCAAGATCCAAGAACCAAAAAAAAGATTACTATTTTGTAGTCTCAAGAATCGTTGGTGGTAAGGGGCTTGATATGGCAGTTGAAGCAGCAAACAAGCTTGGTATAAAACTCAAGATTGCCGGAACGCCAAGTGGGTACTACACAGGCTACAAAAATCTTACAAAACAAGCTCAAAAAAATATTGAGTTTCTAGGACACGTTACAGACGAAGAGTTGGTTGACCTATATAGTGGAGCTAAAGCATTTTTTGCCTTAGCTGAAGATGAGGATTTTGGTATGACTCCAGTTGAATCCATGATGTGTGGTACCCCCGTTATTGCATATTATGGAGGAGGCTATAAAGAGAGCGTAGTAGACGGCAAAACTGGAGTATTTTTTAAAGAATATAACGTCGATTCGTTAGCTAGCGCAATAGAAAAGTTTGAGAAGTTAAAAATAAGTAGTGAAGCCTGCCGCAAACAAGCAGAAAAATTTTCAGCCAAAGTTTTTGATAAAAAAATAAGAGAATTCATAAATTCAAAAATCAAAAGTTAGAAGTCAAAAGACAAAGTCAAAACCTTCTAATTTTTAATTTCAATTTTGAGTTTTTATTTTTGCATTTTAACTTAATAATATGCCTGAGTTACCAGAAGTAGAAACACTGAAATTAGGACTTAAAAAATATACTGTTGGGAAAAATATTAAAGACGTAAAGGTTTTTGATTCAAAACTTCTAACTGGAGACCCTAAATTAGTTATTGGATCAAAGATCCTAGATGTTAGGAGATTTGCAAAGGGGATCGTAATTGATCTATCAAATAAATACTCCATAGCTTTTCATATCAAGCTTACTGGTCAGCTAATATTTCGTGATGAGAAGACTAGAAGCTTAGATGTCATGAAGCCAACTCCTAATAAGGTCCCAAATAAGTTTACAAGAGTTGTAATTCATTTTGACCATGATTCTGAACTTTATTTTCAGGAGGTTCGCGGCTTTGCTTGGATGAAGATATTAAAAACAGACGATCTTAAATCTTTGCCATTCTTCAAAACCTTGGGGCCAGAGCCTATTCCGTCTCCTGGATCGGGTACCAAGAAGCTAACATTAGTTCACTTTGAGGAAATAGTTAAGAAATCAAACCTACCAATAAAAGTTCTCCTTATGGATCAGCAAAAGATTGGTGGAATAGGAAATATTTATGCAAATGACGCTTGTTTTAATGCGCACATTGACCCAAGACGTAAGGCAAAAGAATTAGGCGATAAAGAAATAAAAACATTGTTTGATTCAATTCTGAAAGTCCTTGAGAAGGCTATGAAATATCGTGGGTCTTCTGAGCTAAACTTCGTAGATGTATTGGGCCAACTTGGTGAATATCAAAAACACTTTCTTGTATATGGGAGAAAAGGTAAGCCTTGTACAAGAGATGATGGTGGGGTAGTTGAGAAAATATATCTTGCGGGACGCGGTACATTCTTCTGTACAGTGTGTCAGCACTAATCCCTAAAACCTAGTCCCTAATCCCTTATTTCCTAATCTTGCAGGCTTTATAGATTGAGTTGAGATTATAAATAAAAGAAAGAATCAGGATAATAACTGCAAGAATATAAAATTCAATTCCATGAAGTGGAAGTATTGCAAGAACGCCGGCAAGTCCAATAATAGACATAAGAGATAGTCCGCAGGTCGCGCATCCTGCTGCTGCTATTGAAATAATCCCTGCGCCAAAAGTAAGTCTTAGATTGTTTTGCTTTCTCACAAACTTCAACTTCGCAAGAACTAATGTCAAATTTGCCCCAAAAAGCACCGAAATTAGAGTTAGAAATATAATATCTATATCTGTGATCGACTGAAAGGTTCCACCTATGTAAATGAATATTAATTTTGTCTTGACTAAAAGTGGATAGTTAAAAGATAAGGCAGAAATAATATTCACAATATTTATTACAACAGCAGCTATACCCAGGAAGAGTGTTGAAAAAATTATTGTTTTTAGTACAAAGCGGAGATTAATACTTTCTTTAAGAAAGAACAAAAGATCAGAGGTTTTGGGCATGAGGAGGAGAGTTTATTTCTTGAGCTCTTCATCTATTATGGTTTTGAATGCTAGATAAGGTTGTGCTCCAACAAGCTGTCTTCCATTGATATAGAAGGTTGGGGTACCCGTAACTCCAATAGATTTTCCTTCATTAAGATCCTTATCGAGGTTGCTTGCATATTTCTTTGAGTCAAGACAGTCGCGGAATTTAGTAACATCAAGTCCAATTTCCTCTGCACCTTTTGCTAGACCGTCAGTGTTATACATTGAAGTGTCTGATTCATCTGGTTGATTTTTGTATAACCATTCGTGGTAATCCCAGAATTTTCCTTGTTCATTAGCGCATTCTGCTGCATTTCCTGCAACAACTGATGCATCTCCTAAGAACTGGTAGTTTCTGAATTCATATTTAACTTTTCCTGTATCAACATAGTCTTTCATAATTTGGGATTCCGTATCTGTAAAGTATCTTTCGCAGAATGGACAACGAAAGTCTGCAAATTCTACAATTGTTACTTTCGCATTTTTATTTCCTTTGGCGGGGAAATGACCATCTGTAAGCTTGGATAATACATCTTTTGGATCAGGAACTGATGGTTGAGCTGGAGCAGCAGCTTGCTGTTGGTTATTTGTTCCGGCAACTGTTGGGGCTTGAATTCCCTGAAGGCGACCAAGTAAGTATCCAATCAAAAACACTGCGACTAAGAGAAGAATATATAAAACTTGAGTCAATTTAATTTGTGACAATTTCTTTCCTAGATCACCGAGCGTGAGGGTTTTTTTCGCTGTTTTTGCAGATGGCATAGTAGATATGATAATTGATTTGAAAATTGTTTGCAATAATTTGTTTTTTTTGTTATTCTATGCCTTAATATCGACAAGCAAGGGTACATCTTTTAAGACGTCCTTGCTTTTTTTCGGGCCAAATGCAGAAAGAAAAAATTGTAATATCACTAGGAGGTTCCCTCATTGTTCCAAATGGAGGAATAGATATAACTTTTCTTAAAAGTTTCAACGAATTCATTAGATCTCAACTTAAAAAGCATCCAAACCGTCAATTCTTCTTAGTAGCTGGAGGGGGTGCAACAACAAGACATTATCAGGAAGCAGCGCGTAATGTAGTAGAGCATGAATTGGTTCCAGAAGATCTCGATTGGCTAGGAATTCATGCAACCAGACTCAATGCTCATCTTATAAAAACAATATTTCGCGATCTTGCTCACCCTTATATTCTTAAACACTATGAAATAATTAGAAAAGTTTCTGAGCCGGTTATTATTGGAGGAGGGTGGAAACCCGGGTGGAGCACAGATTTTTGCGCAGCCATGATTTGTGAGGATTATGGGGTCAAAACCGTAGTTAATCTTAGTAATATTGAGATGGCTTACGATAAGGATCCTAGACTTTTTCCAGATGCTAAACCTATAAGAAATATTACATGGAGTAAATTCAGAAAGCTTGTTGGAGATGAATGGATTCCAGGGATGAATCTCCCATATGATCCTATAGCATCAAAAAAAGCAGACGAGTTAGGGCTTAAAGTATTAATTCTTAAAGGAAATAATTTTAAGAATTTAGAAAACTACTTCTCCGGAAAAGACTTTGTAGGTACTACTATTGAAGGCTAAGAGGCCTTCGGAATTTCTAATCAATTTTCAATTTAGTATAATCCAAATTAATGACCGAATTTGATCCTGAGCTTCTTAAAAAACTATATAAGCCAGCACGTGATTCTCATAAAGGTGAAAATGGGAAGGTAATGATAATAGCGGGAAGCAAGCTTTTTCATGCAGCCTCAATTTGGCCACTAACAGTCGCTTCAAGAATTGTTGATATGGTTTTTTATTCTTCTGTTGAAACAAATAATAATATTGTTGAAAGTATTAAGTCTGAATTTAGAGACGGAATTATTGTTCCAAGAAATAGAGTTGAGGACTACATACAAGAAGCAGACGCTATCTTGATAGGACCAGGCTTGCCAAGGGGAGAGGGAGTAGAAGAGGGCGATGATGATACTCGTGCGTTAACGGAAAGATTACTTAATGAATATCCTGATAAAAAATGGGTCATTGATGGAGGATCTCTCCAAACCATAAATCCAGAAGTTTTATTAAACCTTAAAACGATGCCTATTCTAACTCCACACAGAAGAGAGTTTGAAAAACTTTTTAATACTAAATACGAAATACAAAATACTAAATACTTGTCCGAACTGGCTCAAAAATATAACTGCATAATACTTCTAAAAGGAGAAGAGGACATTATTACCTCACCAACAGAACAAGTGGTTATTGCAGGTGGAAATGCAGGTATGACAAAGGGTGGAACAGGAGATGTTTTAGCAGGTCTTGTTGTAGCACTTTACGCAAAAAATGATGCTTTTTTGTCAGCCGTTACCGCAAGTTACATCAATAAAAAAGCAGGAGAATCTCTAGAAAAGAAAATGGGAATTTATTTCAATGGAACAGATCTAGCTAATGAAATCCCAAGCATCATGAAGGAGTTAATATGAAAATAACCCTGGGTAAACTCGCGGGTCAAATCTGGTTATCTTTTATTTTTACTTCGGTTTTCATGATATTTATAAATCAGTGGTTTTTCTTAACTCTTGTAATTTATGGCCCAATAGTGGCATTTATCCTTCTTTATTTTATGGTTCAAATTAATAAAAAAATACAGAAAAGCTTTAGATACACAATAATACCTTATTTTATTTACATATTTTTTGTTATATCTAATCTTATAATTTTCTATTTTTCTTTCCTCACCCTTATAGGGGTTTGTGAGATTACGGGACTTGAAAGAGAGGTAAATTATTGTGTTAACTACGAGTCAATGCTTTTAATAGCATTATTTTATGTTTTAATGTTATGTGTGTTTTCTTATGTAGGAATTCGAGAGGCAAAGAAATAATCATAGTTCAATGATTGTTACGTTTTCTTTATTCAAAATCTTCTTTGGGACAAATTCATGGTGAGTGGTTGTTATTATTGTTTGTTGGTTTGGTAGAAGTTCAAATACTTTAAAAATATTCGCATCATCAAGCTCTGAAAAAATATCATCAAGAAGCAGTACTGGTATGTGACTTGTTGCTTGTTGTAGATAGTCTACTTCAAGAACTTTTAATTGAAAAATAGTAAGTCTTTCTTCACCCCTTGAACCAAACTCTTTAACTTGTTTTTTTGTTCCTCCAAAATAAAACGCAAAATCATCACGTTGTGGCCCGACAAGAGTGACTCCGGCTCCTTGTTCTTCAAAGTGATATTTAAAGAGTCTTTCAAGAGACATAATACTTTTGTCATAAAAAAGAGTGAAGCCAAAAATCTCTTTTTTGGCATTATTTACAAAATCTACAAACTCCTCACGTTTTTTTGTGATGTAGGATCCATTTTCAATTAGGATGTTATTAAAATATTCAAAATCGCTTGCTTTATACTGTTTTTTTCCTTCTCTCATGTCATATAGCATTCTGTTCCTGTGTCTAAGAGCTTTCTCATAAAGAGTTAGTGCTGTTCTGTAAGTTCTGTCTGCTTGATAGAGAACTGAGTCTATATATTTTCTTCTAGTACTTGGCGAATCTGTTAATAGCTCAATATCTTTTGGGGTAAATAAAACAGACACAAAATTAGAAGAAAAATCGTGTTGACGGCGGGCTACATTATTTACCAAGAATTTTTTTGACAAATAACCTCTCTGTAGGGAGAAAATTGCCTTCAGTTCTTTTTTATCATTTTCATCTTTAATTTCTGCTTCAATTCTTGCAAAGTCTTTTCCTTCGTTTATTGTATCTTGATCCTTTTCTGCTCTAAAAGATTTTCCTCGGGATAGAATATAAATTGATTCAAGAATATTAGTTTTACCCGCTGTGTTTTTACCAATAATAACTGTGGTAGGGGAGAGACTAAATTTTGAAGCTTTGTGGTTTCTAAAATTGGTAAGTTTTAGTGCGTCTAGTATCATTTTGGCTCATGATATCATAAATCAGGTTTGCTATGGTAAAATATTATTTATGGCTACGGAGACTGCAAAACAAAAGAAGCTAAGAATTGAAATAGTTAAACAGCTGTTAACTTTATCAACTGCTGGATTTGGACTCGTAGCAGCTCTTGCTTGGAATAGTCTAATTCAGGATATTGTAAATACTTATATTAAACCCTATCTTCCAGGAGTTGGAATCCTATCCCAACTAGTTTATGCAATTATTGTCACAATTATTGCTGTATTTGTCACTTTTCAGCTATCCAAAATCCTAGACAGGATTCAAGGCGAATAGTCCTAATGTATAGTCCAATCTTTAGTATTAATCATAAAATCCTAACTAATATTGGTGCGATTGAGGCGGCAAAAGAAATTATAGAGAACGCACCACTTCTTCCTTATTGGGAGAAAAAATTTCAAGAAGATGCCTTAGTTCGTACGACTCATTATGGAACCCACATAGAGGGAAATGAACTGTCTCTCACTCAGGTTCAAAAGATTTTGGATGGAGAAAGAATTGTGGCTCGTGAAAGAGATGTCCAGGAGGTTATAAATTATCGTAAGGTTATAGACTACATCGATAAAAGAACAGATTCTAAGATTGATGAAGATACGATTAAAGCCCTTCATAAAATTGTTGTAAGCAATGTTTTGCAAGATTCTGAAGCAGGAGTTTATAGACAAAAGGAGGTAGTTATTAAAAATTCTATTACTGGAGACATTGCTTTTCGTCCTCCAAAAGCCGTTGAAGTTCCTTGGCAAATGAAGGAGCTTGGAATATTTATTTCTGAAAAACCAGAAATACATCCAGTTTTAAAAGGTGGAGTAGTGCATTATGAATTTGTAAGAATTCACCCATTTCTTGATGGTAATGGTCGTGTAGGACGTGCTCTATCAATGCTTGTTCTTTATCAACTGGGCTATGATATAAGGCAATTCTTTTCACTAGAAGAGCATTTTGATCGTGATCCGGATCGTTATTATCAAGCACTTCAGTCTGTTGAAAAAAATAATGGCGATCAAACAGAGTGGCTTACATATTTTACAGAATGTCTAGCAATAGAACTCGGGAAAATAAAAGAGAAAATTGAAAACATTTCTATTGATACAAATCTTAAGAAAAAACTTGGTGGTCCCGTAATGCTTTCCGAGCGCCAATTGAAAATCATAGAATACATACAAGCCAATGGTTTTTTGGAAAAGACTGCCTACACTCATCTTTTCCCTATGGTTTCAGAAGATACTGTGCTTCGTGAGGTGCAAGATTTAGTGAAAAAAGGCCTTCTTAAGAAGCAGGGAGTGACAAAGGGTGTAAAATACATGATGGCTAGAGAATAATATGGCAGGAAAAGATTCAGAAGAACAAATAGGAGTAGTAAAGGAAGCCCAAGTTTCTACGTGGAATAATGGTTATTTATCAACTGCTGAGGCACTTCTTACTGGAAGTACTCTTCTGCCTCTTAAAGATCCAGAGTGGCAAGGTAGACTAGAAAGAGGGTTGGTGGTGGAAGATTTATTAACTGTCCGCAATGTTTTGGATGGAAAAATTGGAGTTGAGAAAGCCGCTGATATTAGAGGAGAGAAAAAGTATGTGCATGCTCAAGCCTTACCTCTTTTAACACGGCAAGTTGGTGCCTTTGAGCGTAAGCATCTTAAAGTGGGCGTAGAGCTTCAAACAGATGAAAATGGAAATTCTGTATCTCCCTGGAAAGTAGTAGTTCTTAAAGAAGACGGAAAAACTCTTGCAGATAGTCAAGATGGTTTGGATAGGTTACTTATCGGAGAATATCTGGCTCCCTCATTTACTCTTTCAACAGATCCCGAGACTCATGAAACTTTTGTTCGCTATACTCCAAAAGCCGCCTAATGAAATTTAAAGACCTATCAAAACATTTAGAAAAGTTAGAGGAAACAACTTCTCGAAATACAATGATCGAGCTTTTGGCTGAATTATTGAAAGTTGCTGATGCTCGTGAAATAGACAAAATGGTATATCTCATGCAGGGAAGAGTAGTACCGCTTTATGAACCACTTGAATTTGGAATGGCAGAAAAACAAATGTTAAAAGCCGTTGCTTTTGCTTACCAAGTATCAGACAAGGAAGTTATGGCCGATTTTAAAAAGATTGGAGACATAGGAGTGCTGGCAGAAAAGCTCGCAAACTCAAAACTAAAAACTCAAAACTCAAATATTAGTATCTCCGAGGTTTTTGATGAATTAAAAAAAGTTGCTGAGACTAGTGGGGAAGGGTCAGTTGAAAAAAAGATGACAATTATTTCTGATCTTCTCAAAAAACTTGATCCATTATCTGCTCGTTTTGTTACAAGAATTCCAGTTGGGAAAATGCGTTTAGGATTTTCTGACATGACGGTTCTTGATGCGCTTTCTTGGATGATAAACGGTTCAAAAGATCACAGAAAAGAAATAGAGCCAGTGTTTAATATTAGGCCTGATCTTGGATATATTGCCAAAACCATAAAAGAAAAAGGCGTTAAGGGGCTTGCTTCTGCTACGCCAACTCCATTTACCCCCGTTTTAATGGCAAGAGCAGAAAGATTATCAAGCGGGGAAGAAATAATTAATAAGATTGGAGAGTGTGCTATTGAACCAAAGTTTGATGGATTTAGGCTTCAGGCTCACAAAAAAGAAGACAAAATAAAATTAATAACAAGAAATCTAGAAGACGTAACTTTTATGTATCCAGATGTTGTTGAGGGAATCAAAACACAAATTAAGGCAAAGGATGCTATTTTTGAAGGGGAGGCAATTGCATATAACCGTGAAACCGGAGAGTTTTTACCGTTTCAAATAACTACACAAAGGAAAAGGAAATATGATATTGAAGAATTTGCAGAAAAGATTCCGCTCAAGCTCATGGCTTTTGATGTCCTCTTTGTTGATGGCAAAAATATGATTGATAAGCCTTATATTGAGCGTCGTAAGGCTCTTCTGTCGATAATAAAAGATGGGGATGTAATCATTCCATCCGAAGAAAAGATAATGGATGATGCTAAACAAGTTGAGAATTTCTTTGATGATGCGATATCACGTGGTTTAGAAGGAATTCTAGCCAAAAAACTTGATGGTACTTATCAAGCGGGAGCAAGAGGGTGGAGTTGGATCAAATTCAAACGTTCTTATTCCTCAAAGCTAGAAGATACAGTAGATTGTTTGGTAATGGGTTTTTATTATGGTAGAGGTAAGAGAACGGCTTTTGGTATTGGAGGATTTTTGATTGGAGTTTATGACAAAAAGAGTGATCAGTACCTAACAATTGCAAAGATTGGGACAGGACTAACTGATGAAGAGTGGAGGACGTTAGCCCGTGAAGGGAATAAGCTAAAAGCACGTGAGAAGCCACCACTTTATAATGTAGATAAAATGCTAGAGCCGGATGTTTGGATGGAACCACAAATTGTAGTTGAGATTAAAGCGGATGAGTTAACTCGTTCTCCAATTCATACAGCAGGACGCATTATGAAAGCTTCAAAATCAGGAAGTGCATTTGATGTAGATGTTCCAGGCTATGCCTTACGTTTCCCAAGACTCGAACGCTTTCGCGATGACAGAAAGCCAGAGGACGTAACGAGCCTCCGCGAGATAGAGGAAATGTTTGAAGCCCAAGGCAAGTCCAAAGTTTCTTCAGGGGGAGAGTAGTTATTAAAACTGCGAGTTGATTTTTCCCCTATTGACAACACTTTTTGAATAATGTTATAAAATTATTAATCATGGATAACAACAACCCACAACCAACACAGACACCACCAGCACCAGGAATGCAAACTCCTCCAGTTACTGATCCAGCAGCTCCTGTTATGCCAACACCACCAGCTGAACCAACTCCAACAACACCAGAGCCATCAATGCCTAATCCAATGCCAGAGCCTCCAGTAGCACCTGTTGAGACACCAGCTCCAACAATGCCAACACCACCAGCTGAACCAACTCCAGGTGGAGAAACACCACCACCTGCACCAGCAGTTTAAGCTCTAATTTATCAATTCGAAATTCTAAGTGTTTTAAAATTTAGTTCTTGTAAAATTAAATATTGTTCCTGATTTCGATATTCGATTTTAGAATTCGAATAGATATTTTGTAATATCGAGGTGCGTAGGGTCTTTAAACTCAATTCCTTCTCTTTCGAGTAGTTCTCTCTGTTTTCCTGGCCCACCAAATGCGTATCCAGTTGCAACTCTTCCGTCTCTATTCACAACTCTATGACAAGGAGTTTTTGAAGAATCTGGATTGGCATGTAAGGCATAGCCTACAACGCGAGCTGATATATTGAGTTTTTTACCTATAGCTCCATAAGTGGTAACTTTCCCTTTTGGGATTGACCTTACAAGTTCATATACTTTTTCAAAAGGCTTACTCATTGGCTTGATCTTTCTTGGCTCTCATTTTTGCTTCATTTTCTTTGTAGGTATCTTTTAATTGTTTCATCTTCCACATAAAAAGAGCTCCTTTGTTTGGTGTCTCAGTTCTAGCGTCTTTGCAGTAGGAAAGAGCTTTATCAAGTATTGAGCGATGAACGGTTTTAGCAAGTTTTATATAGAGAGATTTGTGCTTATGGTCATTGAGTTCCTCACTTAAATAGATTCCGTATGACTGAAACTCGCGGCTAATATATTTATCTTCTACGGGGTTAAACTTGGTTAAAACTTTTCCTATGGATTGCACATATGTATTATATCAACTCTTGCAACTTTGAGACTATTTTTGTTTAATCTACACCAATGGAACTCGTTCTTGATCTCCACTTGCACTCAAGATTCTCCCGCGCAGTAAGCCAACAAATGAATCTTAATAATATGTATTTGTGGGGTAGAAAGAAGGGGATAAATATATTATCCGTTGCAGATTTTACTCATCCCGTTTGGTTTCGCGAGGCAAGTAATTTACTCGAGGAGGTAAATCCTGGGATATATAAATTAAGAGACACAAAGCAGGTTCTAAATGAGCTTGGACCTCTTTCTCAAAAACCTTTCTTGGGTCCATATTTCATGCTCTCAACGGAAGTTTCTGCTATTTATACAGAAAATGGGATTCCCCACAGGATTCACAACTTAATCTTTTCTCCAAACCTGGAAACTGCTGCAAAAGTCAATCAGGCATTGACTAAGCGAGGTATAAATCTATCTTCAGACGGAAGGCCGATTCTTGGAATAAACACAAAAGAGTTGTGTGAGATTCTGTTTAGTATTGATAGAAAAATAGCGCTTATTCCTTGTCATATCTGGACTCCATGGTTTTCTCTGTATGGAAGTCGTTCCGGATACAATAGAATTGTTGATTGTTTTGGCGAGTACACAAAATATATTTTTGCAATTGAGACCGGCTTATCCTCTGATCCTTCTATGAATTGGAGAATTAATGAGCTTAATTCTCGCTCGATCGTATCTTTTTCTGACGCACATTCAATGCAAAAAATGGGCCGTGAGGCGACAGTGTTAAAGCTCAAAACTAAAAACTCAAAACTAAAAATTGAAGATGTAACTTATGACAATATATTGAATTCCTTCGTACGAGGGAAGGAAAGAGTTTTTGAAATCGCCTACACAATAGAGTTTTATCCGGAAGAGGGAAAGTACCATTACACGGGGCATAGAAATTGTAAGGTTTCATATACTCCAGATGATGATAAAAATAGAGGAACCATTTGCCCTGTGTGTGGACGCCCATTAACGGTTGGAGTAATGCATAGGGTAGAGGAGCTAGCAAATAATTCTTCTAATAATTTTGTTCCAGAGAAAGATAACTTTGGGGTTGTTTGGATGAAGGATCCAAAAGGAATAAGGCCTCCATATGTTTCTTTGGTGCCGTTACTCGAGGTTTTATCAGAAAGTCTTCATGGCGGCGTTTCTTCTCAGGTTGTTATTTCTATGTTTAACAATCTCGTTAATCACTTTGGATCAGAACATGAAGTGTTGTTTAGAACTCCAATTGATGAAATAAGGAGTGTTGCAGGAGTTAAAACTGCTGAAGGAATATCAAAAGTTCGCTCACGTAATATAGATATTGCTCCGGGGTACGATGGAGAATATGGAAAAGTAGCGATTTGGAATGAAAATGAAGAGGAAGAGAAAAAGATCGATAAGTCTCAGATGGGCCTCACTTTCTAAAAATTATCCCTCAATATTGATTTAGTTTCTACACATGGTATAGTAAAAATATACATAAGAAAGGAGGTGTTAATAGATGGCAAAAACAGATGCAAATCAAATAATCGGAATGGTAGAGGAGCAATACAAAAAGCTTCCACCTCTTCCAAAGAAATGGAATGAAGTTATTGTAAAAATCATGCCTATCATTGCCTTGGTTTTTGGAGTATTGGGAGTTGTAGGATCACTAGCAGCAGTTGGTATCCTTACATTCTTGGCTCCATTCGTAGCTTTGGGCAGTGGAGTAGGAATGGCAAGCAGCGGAGTAATAGGTGCAGTTCTAGCACTTGTTTCAAGCGCATTGCTTCTAGCAGCTTTCCCAGGAACAAAAGATCACAAGATTAATGGTTGGAATCTCCTTTTCTGGAGTGAAACCGTAAGTCTTGTTGCAAACATTGTCGCTTTTAGTCTTGGTGGAGTAGTAGGATCTTTGATTGGATATTACATTCTTTTCCAAATCAAATCATTCTATAAATAATTCTTTCTTGTCGACAGGAAAGAAATTACACCCGTCAATTTTGGCGGGTGTAATCATTTTAAGAGGCTTAATATTGTCACCTTGACATAAATAAATAAGCTGTACTATACTTTTAATCCTATGTCAGTAATAACCCTCAAAGATTCAACATTTGAAGAAGAAGTTCTCAAAAGCGAAAAACCCGTTTTAGTAGATTTTTGGGCAGAATGGTGTCAGCCTTGCAAGATGGTTCGCCCTCTTGTTCATGAACTAGCAGAAGAATACAAAGATAAACTTAAAGTGGGAGAAATGGATGTTGATGCAGAAGTTCAAACTCCTGGTAAATATGGAGTAATGTCTATACCAACAATTGCAATATTTAAAGGCGGAAAGCCAGTTACTGTTATGATTGGAGTACAGAGTAGAGATACCTACAAAACAAAGATAGAAGCAGCCCTTGCCTCTTAAGACTTGATAATGACCAGTTACCAAGCACCAAATTCCAAACACATAAATTTATAATTCAACATTGATTAATTGGTTTGAAAATTGGTAAATTGATTATTAAATAATAATATGGAGAACATATACGACGTTATAATAATTGGAAGTGGACCAGCGGGATTAACCGCTGCTATTTACACAACGCGAGCAGCTCTAAAAACCCTAATTATAGGTGGAAGAAAATGGGGAGGACAGCTTATGTTAACAACGCTCGTTGAAAACTTTCCTGGATTTCCAGAGGGTATTCAAGGACCAGACTTAATGGCAAATATTAGAAAGCAAGCAGAGCATCATGGCGCAGAGATAAAAGATGTAGATTTTAAAGACGCAGACTATTCAGCTTCCCCTATTAAAATCACAACGGATGATGACAAGGAATATTTTGGAAAAACAGTAATTATTGCAACGGGAGCAGATACTAAATGGCTTGATGTACCAGGAGAGCAAGACAAGATTGGAAGAGGTGTGTCATCATGTGCTCCTTGTGATGGGGCATTTTTCCGAAACAAAAATGTAATTGTTGTGGGTGGTGGAGATAGCGCAATGGAAGAGGCTTTGGTAATGACTAAATTTGCGTCAGAAGTGACCCTAATTCACAGGAAGGATACTTTTCGTGCATCTGATATCATGCAGCAAAGAGTTAAAGAAAATCCAAAGATAAAAATTTTATACAACACAGAAATAACAGAAGTATTGGGTGAGTTCAAAGTAGAGAAGGTTAAGCTTCATAATAATAAAACAAACGAGGACTCAGAAATGCCAATAGATGGAATCTTTGTTGCTATTGGACATATTCCAAATTCGGCTGTCTTTAAAGGAATAGACGTAGATGAAAAAGGATTTATAAAAGTTTATGAACACACTAAGACAAATATTCCCAATGTTTATGTTGCAGGAGATGTTCATGATCATGAGTATAAACAAGGAATTACAGCTGCTGCATTTGGATGCATGGCTGCTCTTGAGGTAGAAAAACACCTCATGGAGAGTTAACGGGTTAACGTGTTATGAGTTAAGTATTTGTTAACAAGTTAATATATAACTCTTTAACTCGTTAATAGCTTTACGGGAGATTTTTCTTGAGGGCTTCTAGATCGTCACGAAGTGCAATGATTCCCTTTGATAGAGAAATTATTTCACGCTCAATATTCTGAAGAGATTTACTTGATTCAACATGTGCAATTTTCTCTTGACTAGCTTCTTTATTATCATCATCTAAATAATAACGATCTATATCTTCTGAAATATCTTCAACATCTGCTTCTAGGTCTTTAACATTAAGTCTAATTTTCTTAACGTTTCCCTCAAGGCCTTCAACGTCTTCCTGAATTTCCCCAAAATCTCCCTCAAGGCCTTCAACGTCTTCCTGAATTTCTTCAATATCTTCTCCAACATCTTGAAGGCTCTCTGTTTGCCTATTTACTGCCATCTGAAGGAAAAGGGAGAGATAAATTGCTTCGAGAGAAACTATAGTTGTTAAAATTAAGAGAATAAAATCTGCTTCAACCCCAAGTAAATAGAGCACAAAGATTCCTATAAAAAAGATTGTGTGTACTATTAGAGCTTGGGTGGTTCCGATCCAGTGGATGGTTTTGAATGCCCACTTTTCAAGCCAAGTTTCTTTTGGTTGTGTTTGTTTCTTTATAGCTGCCATAGTGTTACCTATTATACTGCTGGCTAATTACATGAGGCAACCCACCTAATTTTTTTAGTTAGCTGCCTTTGGGCTTGGGCTTGCTGGAATCGTGGTTATCTTTGGTTCATAACTTGTGAAAAGCTCTGAACAGTAACTTCCTGTACATTTTACGCATGAATATTGATAATTTCCTACAATTGATTCGTGGTGAATAGGGGAGGCTAACCACCAGGCTACTGTTCCTTCTTCATTTGATCCATATTTCGCGTTTTCCCATATCCAGTAAGGGAGATTTCTATTATAAAGGCCAGAGTGAAGAGTACCATTTCCAATTTCTGCTGGAATTTCTGTGCTTCTAGTCTGAGCTAGTTCACAAACTTTATCATCTTTTTGAAAAGGAGTGAGTCCTATAGAGCTCCTAAATTGGTTAATGAGATTAAATATCTTATCCGAATCAAGTACTGCGCTATCTGATGCGTACTGATTTTGAAGCGGAGGCATTGTGGGAAGTACTGCTGTAGGACTAGTTTGAGTTGAAATCGTAGTATTCGAGTTTGAATTCGGGCTAGAAATTATAACTGCTGATTGAGTCTCTTTCTTTTGTTGTTTAGCCTCAGTTGGAGTAAGGTCAATACAGCTTTGCTTGTTGAATTGATCACAAATGGTAGTAGATACCAAAGGAGACGAGCATGTATTCGAGTCTATCGAAACATTCTTGCCCGTTTTAGCTGACACAGTCGTGGCATAAGTTGTGTTTTTAGCTCCAGCTATGGCAAAAATTGCAATAGCAAAGAGCACTATACGTCCTGCCTTTGACATAAAAAAATCCTGCATTTAGCAGGATTAAAACCGAAGTCTGGAGTATAGCAAAATTAGCCTACCATGTCAAGCTAAATGCGACTAAAAGAAGGGACAATTTAGCCTCAAATTGTAAGAAAAGTTTATCTTAGCTTATCTTCGAGATCTGGGTATTCGCGAAGGATTTTACCGATATCATCGTGTGTTAGACAGAGTTTAATATTGCCTTTTTGGCCTACTATAGCGTCATCGTCTTCAATTGTCTCTTTTTCTTTTAAAACAAATGCTATAGCACGAATATCAGATATTGGTGCAACTTTAAATTTGGGAAGTGAGCGGAGTAGGGTTACCTTTTCATCAAATGTCATCTTACAATTTTACTACACGATCTTTTTGCATCCAATTTTGGTGGGATTTACCTGGTGCAAGTTCTCTCCATTGCATGTTTCTTCTTGAATACATTATTCCTTGTCCTCTTTTTTGCCTAATTTGTTCTCTTCTGTATAGTTTCAATGTTAGTTCTGGATCAACCACGGAATTATTTAGGTCATTTATTATTTGTTCATTTTCTGCTTCAACTGTAGTTTGAGTTTTCATATCATCTTTTCGAGCATGTATTGTTGCGTATAATGCATCCGATTTTGAACCTATTTTTCTAACTTTTAATTCGAGTTGTAAAGCTTCTTTGTCATCCGTAGATTTTAATTCAGCCACGGTCCCACCCTTCAAGCCTACAATCATTGATTCTTCATGAGTATCTTGAGGAGTAAGGTGATGTTGGATTCTAAAGCCACCTCCGGCGCCACGTCTTAGTACCGTAACAAATAAATCTATTGTTGGTCCTTGTTCATTGTTGAAACGCGGGGAGAGAAGTTTTTGGGTTACTTCAAGAGTACTTAATTTGCCTTTTGGCCTAATTCCGCGGTCTGTTTCGATCGCCATAGCCTGATTATATCAGAACCATAAGCAATTCAATAGGGAATTTAGGCATATTAATATCCTAGGTTTTTATTGTCTGTATCTGTTAAGAAATCATATCTTTGTATCTTGTGCCATGAATGATATTTTGTCTCGGTTTTAGGCTTTAAAGATATTCTAGAATAGCTTCGTTTTCTTTCCTTTATTGTTTTTCTTTCTTTGCTTTCATCTTTCAGCTTTTGGAGATATTGATTTGCCGCCTCTTTTATTAGTGGGGTAAGTAGTTGAACTTTCCATTCATCATCCCGCTTCTCAATAGATATACGTTTTTTATCTGCTACAACAAATGCTTGGGTCAATAAGTCGTTTTGTTTCGTGGGAAAACGTCTTTGTATATATTTCTGTTTTTTGTTCGGAATTCTTTCAAATTCAATCATAATAGTAGAGGATTATAGCATAGGATTTTAGGCTCTTGACACACCTTTTCTAAAGCGCTAGAATAGTTTTTACCTTTGCGGGAAAACTTGTTAAACATGATTTTTAGCTCAAACTAAAACCAATACATCCTTCTTGGATCCCTATTGTCAACGTAAAACTTCTAGGCCGACGGCCTAATTTGTATTTCCGCTAGGTTTAAAAACTTAATTTAATGGACCGTTTGCCTAATATGCTGCGGTTCGAGTGATTGCAATAATCTCGGGCCCATAGCACAGTTGGTAGTGCGCCTCATTTGCAATGAGGAGGTCAGGAGTCCGAATCTCCTTGGGTCCACAACTTGTATGTTTATGCCTCGTCGGTGAGGGCAATTATACTCACGACGAGACACAAGTATACAAGGATTAAGTAGCACGTTGATAATTGGGGTATATAACAAATTGTTATTCTCAAAATTTTGTTCGATTTTATTTAAATCGAATATATATCTTGAGACAACTAGGTCAAAAACCGCCTTTTGAGGTGGTTCCGTAACCCTTGCCGGGATTACGGTTTTTTTGATGTTTTGATCATAGATATTAAATATCTATGATCTAAGCGAATGGTTTTTTAAAATCTACGCTATTTTAATGTCATTAGTGGATGCCTAGGAAGTATTGACCTAAGAAGGACGCTTCTAGATACGCGAAAATCGTCGGGGAGAGATCTAAGACTCTTTGATCCGGCGGTGTCCGAATGGGGAAACCCGGTTCCGTGCAAAGCGGAATCAACCTTGGCCATAAAATTATTGCTGATTTATCAGTAGTATATAGTGGCGGGTAGGGAACGTGGTGAACTGAAACATCTAAGTAGCCACAGGAATATAAATCACAGAGATTCCCTTAGTAGCGGCGAGTGAAAAGGGAACAGTTCAAACTACTCTCAAGCAATTGACAGTAGTGTTGTAGGACGACTGGCTTAAATGCAATGGAAAGTAATAATGGTAGAAGAAGGTGCCGGAAATGCGCCACCATAGAGGGTGATAGTCCCGTAAACGAAACTTTTATTACACCTCGTTAGTTCCTGAGTAGCATGGGGCACGATTAAACCCTGTGTGAAGCTGGGGCGACCAAGCTCCAAAACTAAATATCAATACTTACCGATAGTGAACTAGTACCGTGAGGGAAAGGTGAAAAGCACCCCGGGAGGGGGATGAAATAGTACCTGAAACTAATGACTAACAAGCAGACGAAGTCTCGTAAGGGATAACGTCGTGCCTATTGAAGAATGAGCCAGTGAGTTTTTGTTATTTTCTAGTCTAAGTGAGTAAATCTCACGTAGGCGTAGTGAAAGCGAGCCCTAATCGGGCGATAAGAAGATAACAGAAGACCCGAAACCAGGTGAGCTAACCATGACCAGGGTGAATGTTGGAGAGATCTAACAGGAGGCCCGAACTCGTGTCCGCAGCAATGGGCTGAGATGAGTTGTGGTTAGGGGTGACATGCCCAACGAACTTGGAGATAGCTGGTTCTCCCTGAAATATATCTAGGTATAGCCTTAATAATTACGCAGTGGGGGTAGAGCACTGAATGGTCTCTGGTGGCGCAAGTCATCAGGATCAATCAAACTCCGAATACCATTGTATTATTATATTAAGAGTCAGTCCTGCGGCGCTAAGGTCGTGGGTCGAGAGGGAAACAACCCAGACTCCCGTTTAAGGTCTCTAAATTCAAGCTAAGTTGTTAAGAAAGTTATGATCCTTTGACACCTAGGAGGTTGGCTTAGAAGCAGCCATCCTTTAAAGAAAGCGTAACAGCTCACTAGTCGATTTTGGATTGTAGCGTCGAAAATGATCGAGGATTAAGCTTGATACCGACGACGGAGATTTCATATTTATATGGAGTAGTAAGGGAGCGTTCTGTACGCCTTGAAGCTGAACTGTAAAGTTTGGTGGAGTATACAGAAGTGAGAATGCTGGCATGAGTAGCGATTATGCACCTGAGAATGGTGCACGCCGAATATCTAAGGTTTCCTTCGCAATGTAAGTCAGCGAAGGGTTAGTCGGCTCCTAACGGTGGCCCGTTTTAAACGCGGGGTAGCCGGATGGACGACACGTTAAAATTCGTGTACAGGGTTTAGTGCGTTATACCTGGGGATTGACCAGGGTGGAAGAGGTCTCCCGATTTATCGGGATCAAGTCACAAGG
>DASZYA010000038.1:0-21391 GCA_035545675.1 Patescibacteria group bacterium | reverse complement strand
GTAATGTTCCAGGTAAAGTTGATTGGATAGCTCAATATTTCCCAGATTATGCAGGTTTTGACTTTGCATGGTGGGGATGGATGTATAAAGCAGGAAGCCACGGTACGTGGATTAATGCAGTAGATGTCTTACAGGCTGATTCAGGAAATATCTTGTAAAATAGCTTGCAAATTCTAAAAAAAACAACCCAAAGGAAGACGTTCTTAAGGGTTGTTTTTTTATCTTCAAATACCGCCTATAAGTTATAGGATTAATTAATATAACTTAAACATACTTAAAATAAGTGAACAATAGTTGCGATATGTTCCACATTGACAAGCTAATCTGCGTGTGGTATATATAGCACTTCGTACTCAAACTATAAGTCATATGGATAGACAAAACTATTTAACAGTGCAGGATGTTTCGAATATGCTGCAATTATCTGTACTTACTATATATAAGTACATTAAAGAAGGAAGACTAGAAGCAATTGAATTTGGCGGCCACTACCGTATCTCCAGAGTATCCCTCGAAAAATTCATAAACGAACACAAAGTATCTAACCCAAATTCGGAAGGAGATAAATATGAAGCGTAATCTACTCAAGAAAATAAGCGTAATTGTGCCTGTTTATAATGAGGAAAAGGTTATTCCCGAATTAATAAAGCGTTTAAATGTTGCACTCAAGAGCACCAAGCTTGCTTTTGAGCTCATTTTTGTAGACGACAATTCCACGGATGGAACAGAAAAACTATTCAGTAGTAAAGCCAAGAATGTAATTTATCTTAAAAAGAAGGGAAAGCAGGGTAAGGCATATTCTTTAATTGAGGGTTTTGAGAAGGCTAGTGGAGACATTTTAGTAATGATTGATGGCGATCTTCAATATCCTCCAGAGGTGATCCCCCAAATGGTAGCTGCTTTAAATGAGGCTGACGTGGTGGTTGCGAACAGAAAAGCATACAAAGATTCGATAGTAAGGCAATTTTTGAGCAGAAGCTTCAGAACATTATTTGGAAAAGGATTGTTCAAGCTAAATACAGATATTCAATCTGGGCTTAAGGTTATGAGGAAAGAGGTTTTTGATATGGTTAAATTTACTCCGCGTTCTCCTTGGACATTTGATCTTGAATTTCTTCATAAGGCCAGAAATGCAGGTTATCTAATTCAAAATTTTGATATAGAGTTCTTAAAAAGAAAGAATGGAAATTCAAAAGTCACAATTATAAAAACATCCTTAGAAATCGGGATGAATGCTTTTGCTACAAGAATATCAAGGCTTCATCCTGTGCATTTTCCTCCATTGAAAAAAGGCTCAATGATAGGGGCTGGTATTGGATACAACGGACGACAATATGTAACCCATACAACTATGCGTCATGCATCATCTGCTCTCAAAACTTTTACCCCCCTTCAAAAGCTAATTATTGCTTGGATAGTTTTGAACATTGTGCTGGGTTTATTCATTGCACCTCTTTTGACCATGCAGATTCTCATTGCAGGATTATCTTTAATTTACTTTATTGATGTTTTGTTTAATCTTTACCTTATTGGTAAAAGCCTTGCTGTTCCTTCCGAAATTTTGTCATCGGAGAAGGAGATAGAAGAGTTAAGGGATAAAGATTTACCAATATATACAATTCTTTGTCCTTTATATAAGGAATCACATATTATTCCGCACTTTTTGGAGGCAATAGAGAAAATCTCGTGGCCAAAGGAAAAACTAGATGTAATCTTGCTCCTTGAAGAAGACGACAAGGTTTCTGTTGAAGCGGTTGGAAAAATGAAGTTACCTTCTTATGTAAGAACAGTAGTTGTTCCTGATTCTATGCCAAAGACAAAGCCTAAGGCATGTAACTATGGTCTAGGCTTTGCTCGTGGAGAATATGTTGTTATTTATGATGCAGAAGATATTCCAGATCCTTTACAGCTTAAAAAAGCTTATCTTGGATTTAGGAAAGTAAGCAAAGATACAATTTGTCTTCAGGCTAAGTTAAATTATTACAACCCTCATCAGAATCTTTTAACTCGTTTTTTCACTGCTGAATATTCGCTTTGGTTTGATGTAACGCTCACTGGTCTTCAATCTATTGAAACAACGATTCCTCTTGGAGGAACTTCTAACCACTTTAAAATGGGCGCAATTAGAGAGGTTGAAGGATGGGATCCTTTCAACGTTACAGAAGATGCGGATCTTGGAGTAAGACTTTTTAGAAAGGGTTATAAAACTTCAATTATTGAATCAACAACCCTAGAAGAGGCTAATAGTAGTTGGCGTAACTGGTTGAGACAAAGAAGTCGTTGGATAAAAGGATACATGCAGACATATCTTGTTCATACAAGAGAAACAGATGGTGTGGCTGGTCAAGGAATACATGATCTAATTTTCCAATTGGTAATTGGGGGAAAAATCGCTTTCGTTCTTATTAATCCCTTCTTGTGGCTTGCTACTATTTCATATTTTGCACTCTACGCATATGTCGGTCCACAGATTGAAGCTTTATATCCATCATACGTTTTCTACATGGCTGTTTTTTCGCTTGTATTTGGAAACTTCCTTTTTCTCTACTACTACATGATTGGGGTTGCCAAGAAGGGACAATGGGAGCTCATGAAATATGTCTTTTTAATTCCTTTCTACTGGATTATGATTTCAATCGCAGCTTTCATAGCTTTTTATCAACTATTATTTAAGCCCCATTATTGGGAAAAAACTCTTCATGGTTTGCATCTTAAGCCTGAAACAGAAAAGGCGATACAACAAGCTATCATTAAAAACCAAAGAAAAATTTTTGGCTTCACTGTTCCTAAAGTATTAACGGAAAAAATAAAGGTTCTTGGTGAGAAGAAAGCCCTTTATATTGGTGGACTCCTATTAATCAGCTCTACGATGTTAGCTAATGTTCTTAATTTTGCCTTCAATCTATACTTAGGTAGAAATTTAAGTCTTGTAGATTTTGGAGAGGTTAGTTTATTTGTGAGTCTTCTTTATCTCATATCAATTCCGCTAGGATCTTTTTCGTCAACTATTTCACACAATATAGCGTATTTGTTTGGTAAAAAATCAAAAAGCTATGCTCAAGGATATCTAAAATTCATCTTTACTAAATCAATTTTCTTTGGAGTTTTACTAACAATTATTTGGACGTTGATGACACCCTTTTTATCAAAGTTTTTCCAAATTAGATCTGTAGCTCCTCTTATTATTTTTGCTCCATTGTGGTTTATCAGTGTTGGCGGATCTAATGTTTCAGGGTATTTAGCCGGAACATTATCTTTTGGTAAGAAGGGATTGGTATTGTTATCAGAATCACTCATAAGGCTAGTTGCTGCAGTGTTGTTTGTTGTTTTAGGTTTTCCTGATCTAGTTTTTCTATCAATTCTTATTTCTATAACAATATCAGTAATTTTTAGCTGGTTTCTAATAGATTACACAAGAGTAGAGGATATTGAAGCAGCAGATAAAAAGTTTAATTTAGCTTTTTTCTTAACTTCTACTCTGAACGGTGTTTCATTAATTACATTTTTAACTTTGGATGTTATTTTAGTTAAACATTTCTTATCTCCAGTAGCAGCCGGAGAATATGGTTTGTTGTCTCTGGTTGGAAAGATGACTTACTTTCTTGGCTCTCTCTTTGGGCCTTTCATGATTCCCCTAGTTTCTCACAATGAGGGAGCGAATAAGGATAGTAGGGATACATTTGTATTTCTTTTTCTAATAACACTTGTATCTTCTTTAGCATCTTTTATTGGACTCGGAGTGTTAGGTGAATTTTTTGTTCCTTTAGTTTTTGGTCCTAAGACCTTGCCTATAGTACCACTACTTATTCCATATGTACTTTCTATGGCTGTATTTACAATTTCCCAGCCAATAGTATCTTTCTTTCAAGCAAAAAAGAACTACTCATTCGCAATCGTTGGATTCTTTATTGCAGTTTTGCAAATTTCACTCACTTCAATTTTCCATAAAGACCTTAATCAGGTTGTGTGGGTAATGCTTATAACAAGCTGCGTCAATCTGCTTTCTATTGGATTGCTTTATATCTTTAAGAATCAAGTTAATACAGTATTCTCAAATGTTAGAGATCTGTTAGGCTTATTTGCAAAATTTAGAACTCCAAAAAGTGAAAAGAAATCAGGACTAAGGATTCTAATTTTTAACTGGCGTGATACTAGACACAAATGGGCAGGAGGAGCAGAGGTTTATGTTCAAGAACTCGCAAAGCGTTGGGTTGAGAGTGGAAATAGTGTAACTATTTTTTGTGGAAATGTTGGCAAGCTTCCAAAAAATGAAGTAATTGATGGAGTGCAAATCTATAGACGCGGGGGATTCTTTATGGTTTATGTTTGGGCTGTTCTTTACTATCTTCTTAAGTTTCGTGGAAAATATGATGTAATCATTGATAGCGAGAATGGTATACCATTCTTCACTCCTCTTTATGCAAAAGAAAGAAAATTCCTTCTAATACATCACGTTCATCAAGAGGTTTTTAGAAAGAGCTTGAAATGGCCAGGATCTTGGTTGGCAATCTTTCTTGAAGCAAAGTTAATGCCTTTTGTGTATAGAAATACTCAAGTAGTTACAGTATCTCCATCATCAAAAGCTGAAATTAAAAAACATAAACTTACAAATCATGAACCAATAATAATTCATAATGGGGTAGATTTAAGCAAATTTAAGCCTGGCAGAAAAAGCGCTAAGCCATTAATTCTTTATGTGGGAAGACTCCAGTATTACAAGAGCTTAAATATATTTATAAGAGCAGCTAAAAAGGTTCTAGAGAAATATCCCAATGCGGAATTTATTATCGCAGGTGAAGGTGGGCAAAAGAAGAAGCTTCTTGCCTTAGCTGAGCAAATAGGAATAGCAGGCAAAATAAAATTTACCGGTTACATCTCAAACGAAGAAAAAGTAAAACTTATGCAAAAAGCATGGGTTTTTGTAAATCCATCTTTCATGGAGGGTTGGGGAATTACGGTTATTGAAGCTGCAGCATCTGGTACACCAACAGTTGCATCAGACGTACCTGGATTACGTGATTCAATCAAAAATAACAAGACTGGCTTTCTAGTAAAGTATGCTGATGTTTCTGGCTTTGCAGATTTGATAAGTAAACTCATTAAAGACAAGAGATTAAGAAATGATATGTCATCAAGATCAGTTGAGTGGGCACAAAATTATTCTTGGGTTAAAAGTTCAAGCAGTTTTTATGAGGTTTTCATGGCAAATAGTCAGTTGGCTAAAAATTACGGCGGTACAAAGAATTTTGCATATTTACTAAATAGGATTACATCACTATTTTAATAATGAAAAACAAAATATTAATTACAGGAGGAGCAGGGTATATAGGTTCTAGGTTAGCGGATAAATTAATATCCGAAGGCTTTGATGTAGTTGTAATAGATAATCTTTCATCTGGGAAAAGAGAGAATATAAATAAAAAAGCCAAACTATATGAGATTGATATTAAATCACAAGAATTACATTCTATTTTTAAGAAGGAAGATCCGGAGATAATTTTTCATCTAGCAGCATCAAAGGATGTTAATAAATCTGTTGTTGATCCAGTGAGTTTTGCTGATACAAATATATTGGGCTCATTAAATGTTATTGACGCTGCACATAAAGCACAAATTAAAAGAATTATATTCACTTCCACTGCTGGTATATATGGAGACAGCAAAGATGGAATGGTACAAAGCGAAAAAGATCTTCCACATCCATCATCCCCATACGCGTGGACAAAGTTAGCAATCGAGGAATACCTTCTGTATATGAATAGTAGTTGTAGTATGGAAAATATAATTCTTCGTTTTGCAAATGTATATGGACCGGGAGAGGCAGTACAAAATAGTGTTGTAAATATCTTCATTAAAAAACTTATAGAAAAAGAGGAAGTAGTTATTCATGGTGATGGGAGTCAAACAAGGGATTTCGTTTACATAGATGATTTGGTAAAAATCTGTAGTTTATTAATATCTATAGATTTTTCAAGAGTTAGTGATAATCCGGTTTTCAATATATCTACAGGTAGAGAGATTTCTGTTAATGATCTTCTCAGTTTGGTATCAGAAAAGTTGAATCAAAGCGTCTCAGCAAAATATGAAAGGAATACTTTTATAGGTCAAAAAAGTAGCATTTTAGACACAAGTAAAACTAAAGATTTATTGGATTGGAAAGCTACAACCATGCTTTCTGATGGAATACATAAAACTATAGAGTACTTTAAGGAGGAAAATAAATGAAAATAATATTTTTAGACTTGGATGATATTAAAAACCCTCTATTGGGTGCGGGTCAGGCTATCGCAACTCGCGAAGTTGGTAAGCGTCTTGTAAAAAGAGGACATAAGGTAATTGTTTACTGTTCTAAGTACCCAAATTATAAAGATAGAACTGAGGACGGAATAGTATATAAGCATGTAGGCCTTAATACAAAAAATATAAAAATTAATAATTTTGCATACATTTTTACAATCCCCTTTGTTGTAAAGAATATTCAAAATGCAGATATTATAGTTGAGTGTTTTACTGCCCCAGTATCAACGCTTCTCTCGCCTCTTTTTACTAAAATTCCAGTAGTTGCTCTTCCAACTTCTTTTGATGCAAAACGCTTTTCAAAAAATTATCACTTACCATTTTGGTTAATCGAGAAGTATGGAAGTAGAGCATACAAATACTTTATTGCGCTAACTCCTTATCTAGACAATAAGATGAAAAAATACAATCCTAAAATCAAAACTAAGATTATACCTCAGGGTGTATCTAGCGACTATCTTACGGTTACAAAAAACAAAAAGGCTGAATACATCCTTTTTATAGGAAGATTGGATATCAACCAAAAAGGATTGGATTTGCTTTTGGAATCATTTGCGAAAATTGCAGATAAAGTTTCCTATCCGTTGGTAATTGCAGGGGATGGACCAGATGCAGAAAGAGTTAGAAGTTTAATAGATAAGCTTGATTTGTCAAAAAAAGTTAAATTGGTAGGGTTTGCCGATAAAAAAAAGAAAATTGAGTTATTCTCAGGCGCTTCATTTGTAGCTTTTCCTTCTAGAAATGAAGGCTTTTCTCTAGTATCTCTTGAAGCAATAGTTTCAGGTAATAGATTGGTATCTTTTGATATCCCAAGCCTGTATTGGGCAAATAGTGACGTTGCAAGAAAAACTAAACCTTTCAACACAAAAAAATATTCTGAAGCATTATTGGATGAATTGAATACAAAAAATAAAATCAAGTTAGATGTTTTAAGAAAAAAATACTTTGAAAAATATTCTTGGGATAGTGTTTCTAATCAATTTGAATATTTTTTCCAAGATATATTGGCAAAATAAAATACTATGAATAAAAAAATAAAAATATCAGTTGGGATGTCTGCTTATAACGAACAAGACTGTATAAAAGAAGTTTTATTATCTGTTTTAAGTCAAAAACAGGATGGATTCATTTTGGAGAAAATTATTGTTGTATCTGATGGAAGTGATGATAAGACAGATGAATTGGTTAAGTCTATTAAAGACCACAAAGTACAGTTGATTGCGGATGGTAAGAGGAGAGGCAAAGCGCAAAGAATGAATGAGATATTTGAAATTTCAAAATCAGATATCCTAGTAATTTTAGATACCGATATAGAAATAAAGTCACTATCTGTTTTGAGAGATCTGATTGATCCAATAGTTAACCAAAATGCTGATTTAACTTCTGGAAAGCTTACACCAATTAGACCTAAATCATTTGTGCAAAAAGCTGTATATATGGGTACTAAATTATGGGATGAGGCAAGAAAAATGAATAAAAACAAAGGAATGTATTATTGTGGTGGAGCGATTAGGGCTTTTTCAAAAAGACTTTACAAGGAGATGAGGTTTCCAAAAATTAAGGCTGAAGATATATATCCCTATCTTTATTGTAAGAGTAAGGGGTATAAGTTTGTTTACGCTGAGAAGGCTGAAATATTTTATCCATTACCTTCCAGATTGGATGCTTACATTAAGCAGATGAATAGGTATTTAGCTTCTCCAATTGAGCAGAAAACCGTATATGACAACAAGCTTGTAAGTGATGAGTTTAGTATTGGTCCAAAAATAAAACTTTACGTATTATTTAAGGAATTTGTAAAAAACCCATTTTGGGTTTCGGCGTATCTGGCTATATTAGTTATTCCTAAAACACAAGTGCTACTAAAGTCTTATACAAACGAAAATAGTTATAGATAAATATGAAAAAAGTTAAAACAGTAACAATTGGGATACCTGCTCACAATGAAGAAAATAATATAGCTCGTCTTCTTAGAGATATTTTATTGCAGGAAGGAAATAATTTTAAACTGGATAGAATTATTGTTGTATGTGATGGTTGTACAGATGGAACAGCTGACATAGTAAATAAAATTTCTGCAAAAAATAAGCTTGTTAAATTGATTAATGATAAAAAAAGAATAGGAAAAAACAGCAGGCTAAATCAACTTTATAAAGATTTAAGAAGTGATATTTTTATTGCATTCGATGCAGACGTTGAATTGAGAAATAAAAATGTTATTAAAAATTTAGTTGAGAAATTTAATGATGAAAAAGTTGGATTAGTTGGGGGTAGGGTTAAACATATCTCAAGGAAAACATTTATAGGAAGAGCTATGTTAGCGCAAGAATATTTTTGGTCAAGAGTTGTCTTAAATATCAACAAGGGAAATAATCTTCAGGGACATACCGGTCCTGTTTCTGCGGCAAGACGTGATTTTATTGAAAACATTAAGATTCCATCAAATCTACCCGATGATCACTTCTTATTTTTGAAAGCTATTGAAAAAAACTATAAATATGTGTACGCCAAAAATGCCTCAGTTTATGTAAAGGTTCCTTCGACTTTTAATGACTTTATTAATCAGAGAACAAGGTTTTTGGATGCGGGTGACAATGTTAGAAAATATTTTGGTAAAAAAGTTGATAGATATTACAGTATTCCTTACATAGTAAAAGCAGTTGCATATTTTCAGGCGTTTATTAAATACCCCTTCTTCTTGCCTTTATCTTTAGGACTTATTTCTTTGCAAAAAATAATGATGGGTCATTATTCTCAATATAAAAATCGTGATTTGTGGATACAGGTTAGATCATCAAAATAATATGGAATATAAAAAACTTACAATCATAAATTTAATTAAAGGAAAACTCGGAAATATATTTAGTCGCTTCACTAAGAAAAGTGAGATAGGCGTTGAGGGCATAGAGGGATACAAAATGATAAAAGATCTTACACCTCCTTATTCTGTTGGTTCCAAAAAAGATAGGGTGGGAATCTATCTAAATAAAAAAGGTGAGAAAGTAGTTATAAAAAAAGTTTTATTCTCAAGTGAGAATTTGGATTCAATATATCTTAGAAATGAAGCGATTACCCTGAATTATTTGAAAAAATTTAAGGCAAAAATAGTTCCCGAATTTGTAGAAATTAAAGAAGGTAAAAATCAGGTATCATTCATAACCAAATTATTTAGTGGCCAAAAACTAGAAGATTTAGACAATAAAATAATCCGTAAAGTTTCAGAGGTTTGTATTTGGCAACTCAGAGACTTATCAAAAAAAATAAAAAATGAAAAAGTTAATAATCTTCCTGTTAGAGAGCCATTTTATTATCTAATAAGTTACCCATTGAGTTTAGTTAAGCTAATTATTAAAGATCCACAAAACATTACTTGGTATTTAGCTTTATCTTTACTATTTTATAAAAATTACTTACGTGTATTGTACGGAGATTATAAATTAGGTTTTGTACATAGAGATATTTATCCCGATAATATTCTTTTCTCAAAAAAAACAAATGAGATAAAAATAACCGATTGGGAAAGTGCAATTATCTCAGATGAACTATATGATATTTCTATGTTTGCAATGCTTTATACAAAATACTTTGGTGCGGAAGAGATGAGTAGGATTATAAATGAGCATATAGGTAATGAAGCGGAAAAGAAAAGATTTTTTGGACTCGCAATATTTAATAGTATTCAGACGCTTTCAAATAATAAAGTAAACCATTATGTTTTTAAACAAACACAGGATTTCTTAAAACTTTTAACAAATGATATTTCAAAAACTATTTTTTACAAAAAATCTCCTTTTGAAATAGTCAATTTGTTTACCTTGGATTTAATTAATCTTTTTTATAAGTTTACAAAATTATCAAAGGTTAACAAGAAAAAGAAGATAGTCCTTTGTTATCATGCTGTCGGAGATGGTATCTGGAGATATTCGGTAACAACAGAAAATTTCAGAAAACAAGTAGATTTTCTTTCAAAAAATTATAAAATTGTTACAACGGATGAATTATTAAAAGAAGATAAAGGTGGGATAAATATTACATTTGATGACGGATATTTAAATGTTGTTGATAATGCTTATCCAATATTAAAGTCAAAAGGCCTAGAGGCTACTATGTTTGCTTTGGGAGAATACAAAAATCCTAATAGAGTTGAACTTGATAATAGTTTGCCAATCATTAATTATGATCAAATAAGAGAATTGCATAAGGCAGGATGGGAAATTGGTTATCATACAAACACGCATTCAAATTTAGGAAAAATTAATGATACAAGGCTTGAGGAAGAAATTGTAAAGAGTAAAAGTATTTTTGAAAAAAAGATTGGTTTAAAGATAAAATATTTCGCATATCCAAAGGGAATATATTCTGACAAGATCGTCAGCTTTGTTAAAAAAGCAGGTTATAAAGCAGCGTTTACTACAGATGGATATGAAGTTAAGTCAAGTCAAGATACTGCTGAATTGAGTAGAATATCAATAGAGTATCCATTGACAGGCTCTCAGTTTGAAGCTCTATTGTCACCAATTGGGCTTTTTGTATCTGGTTTATTTACTAAAATATTGATGATGAAAGCAAAATATCTAATATAAATATGAAAAATAACAAACATTTATTAAAAATAAAATTTGGGCATGTTTTTGCCTTTATTATCATTTTAATCTCCATGATCCTTTTAGTACTTTTCATAAAAGGAGATGGTCAACTTGTGCTTTCATATCAAAATGATTACAGTACAAAAGTAGAAGGCCCATTTGAATCATCAAACAGTACATCTAGATACGCTTTAACAGAATCAATAGTTAAGAATCATAGTTTCAATTTAACTAAGGATTTGGGTAAATTTTCTTCTCCTGATGTTGTTTATTTTAACAATCATTTTTTCACCATTTTTACACCCGGTGTATCTTTTATTGGTATACCGTTTTATCTAATTGGTGAGCAATTTAATCTTACCCAGCTTATTACTTATTTATCTGTTTTGATCTTTGCGGTTATAAATATAGTTTTAGTTACAAATTTAGCAAGAAAATTGGGCGCAAACATATATGCTGCAATACTTAGTGGATTCGGATTTATATTTGCTACAAATGCGCTAGTTTATTCTCTAACTTACACTCAGCACTTAGAGAGTACAGCAGTCATACTTTTATCAATTTTAAATGCTTTAGAAGAAAGAACTTTTACTAGAAACTTACTGCTTGGTTTTTATTTTGGAGTAGGTTTACTGCTTGATATTCCAAATGCTGTAATGCTTGCACCGATAATTCTATATGTAATCGCAAGACATGTGGAAATAAGGGAATTGAAAAATAAAATATCACTTAATTTTAAATTAGTTATTGGTGCATTTATTGTTGGTTTGGCTCCTCTAATTATTTTATTTGCAATATATAATCATGCTACTACTGGCTCTTTTACTAAAATAGGGCAAACAATTGGGGGTACAGATTACTTCAAGGTTCAATCAAATAATGGTTCAACCCAAAATCAGCCAGCAAATGTTGAAATAAATAAAGAACTCTACTTAATTAAGTTACCATTTAAAACAAGAAATGAGTTAAACGGTTTTGATATTTTGCTTTTGAGTAATGAAAGAAGTTGGTTATTCTACAGCCCGATAGTCTTAGTAGGAACGCTCGGTTTGTATTTTGCTTACAAAAATAAGAAAACATCTGTTGCTGCTAATCTGGCTACTGCAGTAGTTTTATTAGATTTATTAGTTTATTCTGCGTTTGGTGATCCATGGGGAGGATGGGCTTTTGGACCTAGGTATCTCATTCCAGCTGCAGCAATCATGATGGCAGCAGTTGGCCCTGCAATCTATAAATTAAGAAAAAATATTTTCTTCATTCTAATCTTTTTTGTTGTTTTTGCTTACAGTATTTATGTAAGTTCGTTGGGTGCTCTAACAACGGCCGCAATTCCGCCAAAGATTGAAGCAGTTAACCTAAATGTGCCAATTCCATATACGTATGAATATAATCAAGGATTTGTAAAGGATAACAAATCTGGAAACTTAGTTTATAACATATGGGCTCATAAATACTTAAGCCTTACGGTTTATTGGTACACATTGATATTTATAATTCTTTTGATTGGAGTATTTAATTATATTTTGATTCTAAAAGGGGAGGATGAAGAAAATGTCTAAATTTGGGCAATTATCAATTAATATTACCGACAACCAATTTAAAAATATCAATAAATTCTTTAGTAAAAATACCCTAAAGATAATTGGTTTACTCTTGATTGTTGTATCTGTTATTTGTTATTTATATTTTCTAAATAATGGATTAGGTCTTTCTTATAACGATGCAAGATCCCATTTGGATATAGGACGCCGTGTCGTAGAAGGACTCAAGCCTGGTATAGCACAGCTTGGATCCGTTTGGCTCCCTCTTCCTCATCTTCTTATGGTCCCAACTATTTGGAATGATTTTATGTGGCACACGGGTCTTTCTGGCGCTATTATATCCATGATTTCATTTGTGACAACGGGCATCCTAATATACCTAATCCTAAAAGAATTGGGGGTAAAGATTATTGGAAGACTTGTTGGGGTTTTGATTTTTGCATTTAATTTGAATGTTTTATATCTTCAGTCAACTGCTATGACAGAGCTATTGTTATTAGCAACAATGACTGCAGCAGCTTACGAGCTTCTATTGTGGTTTAAAAAAGATAATATTTTAGATCTTATAAAATCCGCTTTTTTTGTGATGCTTGCATCTCTAGTACGTTATGATGGGTGGTTTCTTTTTGTTTTTGCCGGATTCCTGATTGCAATTGAGGTTTTCAGAAAGAGAGGCTACAAGCAAACAGAAGGAATACTCATCCTATTTGCAACTCTGGCCGGTTTTGGAATCCTGCTTTGGTTTGGATGGAATCTTTTGATTTTCCACGATCCTTTGTACTTTATTTTTGGGCCATATGCTGCTCATACCCAGCAAGAACAATTGGCAGCCGCTGGTAATTTAGCAACAAAAGGAGATTTATTGTTCTCAATTAAAGTTTATCTTTATGCAATTGCCTATAACTGTAATACATTTATCTCGGTTTTAGGAGTGATTGGGGCAGCTGTTTTATGGCTCGATAAAAAACTAAATACATCTATTAAGATTGCGGCTACGGTTCTTGTTGCTCCGCTTATCTTTAATATTATCGCGCTTTATGGCGGACAATCCGTTCTTTTTATACAAGGATTATCAGGAAATACTTGGTTTAATGTTCGTTATGGAATTTATGTATTACCATCAATTGCGATATTTGTAGGATATCTTATCCAAAAATCAGGTAAATTAAGGCCAGTTTTGATAGGTCTTATAATGTTTGTTCTTCTTCTTTCATTCTTAAACTTTGATGCGGTAACAATAGATGATGCTAGGGTAGGATCATCTCAAAAGAATGTTTCTCAAGTTTCTGGATGGCTTCATAACAATGCCAACAAGCCTGGATTTATCCTCGTCTCAGCGGCCTCACATGATGCTATTATTTTCTCATCTGGATATCCAATGAGTAAATTTATCCATGAAGGAACGGGGGCATATTGGATTGATGCAACGACATCTCCTGACAGATGGGCAAGGTGGATAGTTATGCGTACAAATGACAATAATGATGCCACCTTTAGACTAGTAAGTAAGACTAAAGCATGGCGTAATGGAGATTATATTCTTGTTAATCATTATCCGTTTGCTGATATCTACGAAATAAAACCTGACTTAATAAAGAATCTTAATACCAAGCCAATCCTTGGTCCACAAAAATAATATGTTTAAAAAAATAATTTCATTATTATTTATTTCTTTTTTGGTATTTGTTTTTTTATTGTCCTTCAATAAAAAAACGTCTGCTTCAGAAAAGCCTACATGGTGGACGGTTCAATCAGTTGATACCATGAAATACTCTCGTGATCTTTCTCGAGAGAAGCTAGATGATCCATCTTTTGATGATGTTATAGACAAGCAGGTGAGTCAGATTGCTGCAACTGGTGCAACACATGTAGCAATAGCAACCCCATATGATGAAGAATTTTATCCAATACTTAAACGCTGGGTTGTAGCTGCTCGAGCACATCATTTAAAAGTTTGGTTTAGAGGTAATTGGTCAGGTTGGGAAGAGTGGTTTAATTATCCTAAAATAACGCGTGCTGAGCATATTAAAAAAACAGAAGAGTTTATTTTGAAACACAAAGACATTTTTGAAGATGGTGATGTGTTTACTGCTTGCCCTGAGTGTGAAAATGGAGGGCCAGGAGACCCTAGAATGAACGGAGACGTAGATGGTTTCAGGCAATTTATGATAGATGAATACAAAGTTACTAAGACAAGTTTTGCAAAAATAAATAAAAACGTTATTTCAAATTATGATTCTATGAATGGAGATGTTGCTCGTCTTGTAATGGATAAGTCTACAACGCAGGCTATGGACGGAATTGTGGCTGTAGACCACTATGTTGAAACACCAGACAAACTTGTTGGTGATCTTGAGCAAATTTCTCAGAATTCCGGAGGAAGAATTGTTTTGGGTGAGTTTGGAGCACCAATTCCGGATATAAACGGAGATATGACAGAGGATGAACAAGCCGCTTGGATAAAGTCAGCGCTTAGTAAACTTGTAGATAGTCCTGTGGTTGTGGGAGTGAACTATTGGACAAATATGGGTAGTTCTACATCTATTTGGAATGATAATGGTACTCCTAGAAAGGCAGTTGATGCCCTCAAGTCCATATATTCTGCCCCAGTTATTGAGGGTGTGGTAGTAGATGAAGCAGGTGGAGGTATTCCTAATGCTTATGTAGCTGTTGGAAATAGGACATATATTACAGATTTAGGGGGGCACTATGCATTTAGCTATTTTGGAGAGAATAAGACCATTACGGTTTCTTCTCAAGGATATTACAACAAGCAAGTTGTCATGGATCAAACAAAAAAGCAGACCATAGTGCTGTTAAGTGTTAAAGAAAGTTTCTGGTTTAAGGTTCGTAAATTTATCCACAATTTGGTGCCATTTCTCTAAATCTAGAGACTCTAGGATATCCCCTTGATTTCTTGACAGCCTGTGATATAATCTCATAATAATTTAAGATAAGGCAAATTTGACCTTATCTTTTTTTATGGCAGGAATGAAATTATTAAAACTCAGCGTCCTATATTTAATTTTACTCTCAGTTATAACTCCTAAAGTTTGGGCAGATGAATTGCCTACTTTTCCATCGTGTGTTAACCCTCAAGGTAATCTCGTTGCTTCTTATGATAATGGTGTTCACGGAGTTGCCGGTGACTCAAATACGTATGTAGGTAGCGATAAAGTTTATTCTATAGGAGACAATAATTACGTTCAATGTCTTTGCCCAGATGGTGGAGTAGGAATCCAAACAAATTGGTACAAGACCTATGAAGGAGAAGGAGACGAGAACAAAGTCTATGAATCTCAGGGTTGGATACTAATTCCAGACGGCTCTGCATGGGGACTTGCAAACGGTCAATATTTAGCTAAGAACTCCCAATTTGCTTGTAATCCACAACAAGGTGGAGGTCCTGGAGATGGACGCTCAGATGGTAGGTCAGACGGAAGATCCGATGGAAGAAGCTCTGCTCCTCAGGTTTTAGGGGCAACAACAGCCGTTTTAGGCCTTGCTTCTACAGGTAACACTGCATTTATTTTAGGAGTGATCATTTCAGGTGCCTTAATGCTTTTAGCCGGTGTGATAACTGGTTCTAAGAAAAAAACTGCATAAAAGGGCATCCTTATGGCAAGTTTTACCTCCAAGTCATTAACTCTTATAGGATTACTGACACTCTTATTTGGTTTTAGCCTTGTTTGGCAGCGTTATAGCCCTAAAAAACTAACATTTCAGAACTATCAATCAGATACCACTTATTTAGTTTCTAAAAAAGCGCCAGCTGAGATTATAATTCCAAGATTAAATATTAATCTGCCTATTTACCCGGCAGAAATAAAAAACAATGCTTGGGAAGCAACAAACAAGGGTGTTTCTTATCTTATTTCTTCTCCTATGCCTGGAGATACCGGAAATAGCGTTATTTATGGACACAATTGGGAGAGTTTATTGGGAAGACTTCCAAATATAAAACCAAAAGACAAGATAGAGGTACTAATGAATAATGGAGATAAAAAAACTTTCATTGTTATGGCTACGGCATTGGTAGATCCAGATCAGACGAGTATATTGAAAAGCTCAATGGATAAAAGGATAACAATATATACCTGTGCGGGTTTTTTGGATAGTAAGCGCTTTGTAGCGACCGCAGTACTTGAATAATATGATTACAAAATATCTCAAAGAAAATAAGTATTTAATATTAATGATTGTGCTTTCCTCTGTTTTGGTTTTCTTTGGACTTGGTAATAAAACCCTAACATTAGACGAGGTAGCTACTATTAATATTTCTTCTAATTGGGACAAGATGGTAAATATTCTCTATTACCAAGAGGCGAATATGTGGTTATATTACATTCTAATCCACTTGATACTTTTCTTTGGTAAGACGGAGTTTCTTGTACGCTTTTTATCTGCCTTTTCAGCTGTTTTAACTGTTCCAGTTTTTTATGGTCTAGTAGATAATTTAGTGGGCAAGAGAATTGCAAAAATTGCGACCCCACTTTTTATATTCAACTTCTATTTTGTGTTCTATGCGCAAACAGCTAGGAGTTATAGCTTTACTTTATTTCTTTCTTCTTTGGCATTGTATTTCTTTATAAGACTCGTAAAAGGAAAATCAAAGTTAAATATCTTTGTATATTCTATTTTATCTTCCATGATGGTTTATAGTTATCTGCTTGCTGCCTTACCTATTGCTTCTGAATATCTATCAATATTAATTTTAAACAAAAGAGAAAAATTAAAAGAAATAGTTGGTGCAGGTTTATTTACATTCATTTTATTAATTCCATTATTTTTATCAAAAGCTATTCATAGTGATGTAATTGATTGGCTTCAGAAGCCACCCTTGGTACATTTGCCTTTTGGATTTATTATGTTAGGCTCAGATTCTATCTTCGTGTCTTTTATAGCAGCAACCGTAATTTCTATCTATTTATGGTCCAAAAGAAACATATTAATAAAGAAAAGTTTCGAAAGATTTGTATTGGTGTTATTACTTTTACTAACTATCTTTCCAATAGTTTTTACCTACTTATTTTCTTTATTTGTAAAACCACTCTACCAACCACAAGCATTCAATACATCTCTACCAGCTTTTACAATTCTACTAGCAATGGCCATAGATAATCTAAAAACATATGGTAAATTTGTTTATAAATCCATCTTTTTCTTAATTTTATTATTCATGGGTTTAAGGCTTTTTACTTGGTTTTTTGGGCCTAATTATTTATATATAAATAATGTAGTTGTAGATAATGTTAATTCACGAGATTGGAAGGCAGCCGCAAAATACATAAAAGAGAACAAAAGATCTAAGCAAGTCGTTGTATTTTATTCTTATTACATACACTATCCAATCGATTATTATTTCAATCAAATACCCGGTCAAAATCCTAACGAAGTTGAAATCTCAACAGCTCCTTATGCAATCGGTGGGGGTACAAAATTGCCTGAACCAAACATAAAACTTCTAGACAGCTTTGCTAATAAATACGAGGAAGTTGATTTGGTCCAATCATATAACGATCTAGACTGGTTGGGAAGAAAACAGCAATCAGAACAAATCGAAAAAGAAATTAAAAAGAATTTCATATTAGTGTCAGATAAGAAAATGAATCAAATAGACATTGAGATATTCAAAAATAAAAAATCATAGTTATGGAAAGAGCACATTTAAAAGTAAAAAAAGTAGAGCGAGTGGAGTATATGGATATAGTTAAGGGTATAGCGATATTGCTTGTTGTTGTGGGACATGCAGGTTCTCCCTTTCAAAACTTCATATATTTATTTCACATGGCAGCATTCTTTTGTGTATCTGGATATTTTTATAAAGATCACTATTCTTCAAATCTTATTAAAATGATTAAGAGGAGGATTAAATCACTATATCTACCCTTTTTATCTTTTGAATTGCTTTTCTTATGTCTTCATAACTTGTTTTATGCTCTTAACATTTATTCTAATAAGCTTGTTTACTTTGGTGAGATAGAGCATCTTTATAAACCATTTGATTATCTAAAGAATTTAGTTTTCATTTTTACATTTCATAATACAGAACAGCTACTCAAACCATTTTGGTTCTTAATAAGTTTATTTGTCGTCAATGTATTATTCTCAATAATAAGTTACCTTACAACCGAAAGGCTCAAGAAGCATGGTGAAAAGGCAAGATTTACACTTGTTTTATTATGTTTTGTAATAGGTATGGTTATGAGCTTCAATAAGATTGTTTTGTCCCTGAATCTTGGGCAATCGTTAGTTGCGTTATTAATTTATTATTTTGGTTATCTATACAAAAGATTTGAATCCCATATTCCATTTAATAAATATCTAATGCTTCTCTCTTTCCTCTTCTTGGTTATAAATTCATTCTACGTAAGAATTGAAATGTCATCTAATGCTTACAGTGATCCTTTTTCTTTTGTTATTAATGCAGTTGTTGGAACTTACTTTATTTTTGGTATAGCTAAGTTTATTACAGCAAAGAAGTTAAAAGGTATGGGTTTGATCACTTTTATAGGGCTTAATACTTTACCTCTTCTAGCTCTACAGCTTTTAAGTTTTAAGATCGTAAATTTAATACAAGTTATTTTTTATCATTATCCGTCATATATGGTTGCTAAGTTTTTGATTTTAGATGGATCTCATGGCTGGTGGATAGCGTATTCACTGGTGGGTATTTTTGTACCACTTGCTGTGGTTTATGCTTACAAAAAAATCAAAAGTTATATTGATTTTTATATTGCATCTTATAATCTTCCTATCCTCAAGCTTAATAAATTGCTAGAAATCTAGAAACTATTTTTGTACAATGTTTTCTAGATTAGTTTATGGCAGTTAAACTAAAATACTCAAAATTTCTCATCTCCTTAGTTTTGTCTACTTTGGCTCTCATGCTAAGTAATAGATCCTCGTTTGGAGAGAGTTCAATAATTACAACAGGAAATGCGGAATCTTATTCAAATGTTACAACTCAGACAAACAATGGCAGTTCAACAACACATATTGAAGTAGAAGCAAATGGAGAAAAAAAAGTAATAGATTCATCTGATACATCAGGAAGCTATACGGTCAGCGTTAAAAGTAATAATAATGGTAGTCAGGCATCATCAAGTGTTGAAGTAAATAATAAATCAAACTTGAATCAGATAGATAACCCAAGTCCGTCCGCTTCACCCAGTGGAATAGATAAACATTACAAAGCTCAAATTTATCAAAAAATACAAAGTAAAAATATCTTTGAATCTATCTCCAATTTTCTAAAAAACCTATTTAAAGCTTTATAATTATTTTGTTGTTGACAATTGCTTTTGAGAGATTTATTATTCTTACAATTCTCAAATCTGCCTAGAAGCTTAATAAATATGGCAGATGAGTATTCTACAAAAAATATCTCCAAAAAACTCGTAGAAGAGCTTCTTGAATCAATTAAAAATATTCGCGGATGGGGTACAGTTGAGATAGTAATTCAGGACCATTTAGTAACTCAAATCACAGAAAAAAACATCAAAAAACCAATTTTGAATAACAAAACAAACAAATCAATATAGGATATTGACATGACTTATTTATTGATTTATAACTTGTCTTAGAAAAGTAAAAAGCTGACTGGCAGGGAAGCTAAAACAGAGAGCTGACAGTAAACTGAGGCACTCAATTCCAAAAGGAATAGAGTGCTTTTTTTGTTGCTAACATGAGGCAGGAAGTAACAATTATAATTATTTCATACTATAAAAAAGTTAATAAAAATTTATTGCTTTTTCCTCTTTATTACACTTCTTTCACATTGCTATTAAAACAACTGAATAAAATAACTCATCACTTTATTCAAATGTCCTTATCACTAATAAATATTCATATGGAGCCGGATTTTCTTTTATTAGAGAAGCCGGTTTTTTAGAGAAGAAATAGTCTGTCGTGGATTCTGGTTGGTAGGGCCTTTTGGCAATCTGCGATTAATCAAGATCTGACAGATCTTATTTTCATACAAGGGGGGAGGTGAAATAAAATGATAAAAAAAATTGCAATCTCAGCAGTAGCAGGAGCAGTAATGCTAGCATCTGCTATGCCAACTTTTGCTGCTTTTAATCTTGGTTTAGGAAACGGAAACGTATCACAGACCAACGTTGGAGGAGCTGTTAACACAGTTAACACAACTTCAAAAACAGGCGGTAATTCAAACCTCGCTCTAGGAGCAGGTGTACAAGGAGTTGTAACAGGAGGAGCTACATCAGCTTCTAACGTACAAAATCAAGTTAACTACAATGGTATCTCTTGTGGATGTGGCTTAAGCAACATCAACATCGGATTTGGAAATGGAAACGTAGCACAAACCAACATGGGTATGGCTACAAACACAGTTAACACAACTTCAAAAACAGGTGGTAACACAAACGCAGGAGCACTCGTTGGAGTCCAGGCAACTGGAACCGGCGCAGCAGTATCTGGCGCAATAGTTGTTAACGCTGTTAACACAAACATGATTGGTTCAAGCAACTAATTATGTTTTTAATTTGTCTTGGGTAGCCCCGAGAAATCGGGGCCCCAAGAATAAATTTTCACTTTAAGTAATAAATATTAAGTATTAGAAATTCTCTCCAAAACTGCTCCTCTAATGCCTAGTACATATCACTTAACAAAAAACTAAAAAATGATACTTACAAACAAAATAAAAAAATTACTTGCCCTAATATTTATTCTCATTTTGATGACAGCAAAGCTAGCAACCCCTGCTGCTTTGGTTTTGGCAGATGATACTAATCCTACGCCTACAGAAACTCAATTAACTCCCACAGACACACCTATTCCAACAGACACAGTAACACCAACTAATAGCCCTACACCTACAGGATCAGAGCCAACAGGTGGACCGGTTGACACCCCTACAAACTCGCCTTCGCCTACAATTGAACCAAGCAGTACGTCTACGCCCACCCCAACTAATGATCCAAGTAGTCAAAATCAAACGAATAT
>DASZYA010000037.1:0-9365 GCA_035545675.1 Patescibacteria group bacterium | reverse complement strand
GTATTTCTGGTTCTATCCACTCCTGAGTAGGTTCTAATGAGATTTTTACGGTATCACCCGCTGAAACTTTTGCTTCCTTAAGTAATTTTTCGCTTGGTCTAAACCAATGGCTAGGTTTTTTATCTGATGCATAAACCCCATCCGGCTCTAGTAGGGTTTTGAAAGGAATTTTGTTGAGAGTTCCGGAAACCATTATCATTCCACGGGATGGAAGCTTTGCACTTTCTTCTGGTGGAACATGGAGAATTGTCCAATCCTTAATCTTAAAAAGTTTGGTTTCGAATTTAATTTGGGATATCTTATTTGAAGTCATATTACTATTATACTAAAGAGGTCAAGTTATAAGTTAATTGGGTCAGCTACCGCATGACCTTCGGACTTATTATAGCAACTTATCCCTTAAGGAAATAGAGTTTTATAAACAATCTTTTACCGTATTATAAAATTTTCGCTACGACTCTAACTGGAGCAGCGTCTGCTTGCAGCTTCATTGGTAAAGCAACCACCTCAAAATCTTTTCCTTCTAGTTGGTCTAAATTTGTCAGATTCTCAAGAATTGTAACATCGCTTCCAAGTAAAATCTTGTGTGTAGTCCAAGGTTTATCATAATCTGGTCCGAGCATATCCATTCCAACCATTTTTACTCCCAGTTCAACCATCTTGTTTGCAAAATCTTCTTTAAGCTCTGGATAATCCTTAAAATAATCGTCTGTTCTGTATTTATCTCCAAATCCCGTATATAGCAGCACAACAGAACCTTGTTCAATTTCAATACCTTCTAAAACTGTTGCATCAATGCTCATTTTTCCTCTCACATCTATTAATACACCATTTCCAAAAAACTTCTCAGGATTTATTTCATCCATCTTTTTGCCATCCTCAATCATATGAAGAGGAGCATCCATATGTGTTCCAACATGCATTACAGCAGTAAGCCTGTGGTCGTTATATGTGTCCTTTTCAATAAAAGCTACTTGCTCAAGAGTTGCTTTTGGGTCGCCAGGGTAAACTGGCATATCTGATGTAAATGTGTGAGTTAGGTCAATGAGTTTCATTTTCTTGATTATACCAAAAGTTCTAACTCGGTCTTGGGATGAAATAGTTTGATACACAAACTTGAGGCTAGAAAATTTGGGGTAGCCTGCCGAATGACATTAGAACCTATTATAGCAGGCTTTCCTTAAAAGAAGTTGAGTTTTATAAATCTTCTTTTGCAGTGTTATAATTGACTAATGATTGATATAAAAATCCTCGATAATCTTTCAGATGATGCTATAAGCTTTGTTAAAGACGAATGGACGAAGGCTGATGTTGTTCATTTTGGACGTAAAATTCAATGGAGTAAAGAGAAAAAAGTCTTTCAGGCTTATGAAAATGACATAATTGTTGGCGTATTGGAGTTAACAATTCAAGCAGGAGTAATGTATATAGACGAAGTAATTATTAAGCAGGATAAGCAAGGTCAAGGACTAGGAAGAACAATTATGCAAAAGGCTGAAGATATTGCGCGAGAACAAAAACTGCACAAAATATATTTAGATACTGGTAAAGATTGGCCAGCAGCAAAGTTTTATGAGGCTCTTGGTTATGAAAAAACAGGGGAACTCCCAAATCATTTCGAAAATGCAGATTATGTGGTATACAGCAAATTCCTATAAATCTTCAAAGGTTCGAACCTTAAGTTTTGGGCGTTAAAAAACGAGGCTAAATTTTGATGGGTGGAAGACGGGTGCCGCCCCCGCGACCTCCAGGTCCACAACCTGGCGCTCTGCTGTTGAGCTACATCCACCATATTTAAATTCTACTATTTAAAAATTTCCTGCCATATCCTGTTTTAAAATATTTTTCTCTTCGAAATGCCTTATCTTCATTCAGACAAGCTTCGTAATAAATTAAAACCATTGGCAACCTATTCTTTGTTGCATCAACTCTACCGGAATTGTGTTCATTGAACCTTTTCTTTAAGTCTTGAGTGCAACCAACATACAGCTTATTGTCAAAATTACTCTTTAGAACATATGTGTAAAACATATTTTCTGTTGACCTGCCCGCAATGCTCTCGCATATGCGAGGCAGGCGGAGCTACATCCACCATGCGAGAGTTATATTTTACAACATAGGATACCTTTACGCCACAAAAACCCTATTTATCAAGTAAATACTGTCTATATCCTTGAAAATGTGTATCAAGAGTTATTTCCATACTTAACTTGTTTTTGCCATTTAAGAGCCAGTTTGACTTATCAATATTTGCACCTAGCCTAATTTCTCTAACGAAATCGTTTCCAATTTCTACTTTTCCTGCTCTTAAAACTTTTGATGATCCCTGACCTCCTGCAATTTGTGCATGGGGATTAATTGGATCTCCTGTATCTTCCGGTTGAAGCGTAAGGTAAGTAAACCAATAACTATCTGAGAGGTCAATCAATGAAAGAACATAAGAATAAAAACCACTTCTTATAGGACCAACTAAGCTGTAAAATACAGGCAGTCTGTCAAAGTCTCCATCATCTACTACCAGCGGACTTGGCGACATCGATGATCTAAATAAGTCTAGTCTCATTTCAGCCGGTAGTTTTTGTAATTGTTTAAGATTCTGTGCACCTAAATATTCGTTCAAGATGTCGCCATCTCCAAGCATATTTAAGCCTATTCTATTCTCTGCTTGCGCACGAGCTTGTTCTGAATCCGTACCTATAGATACGTATCCACTTTCCCCGTTTTTAGCCAAATCTCTGAAATATTTAAGTGATCTAGTACTTAATTCTAATCCCATAGTGAGGAATTATACACATTTAGAGGAACTTAAGCAATATTATAGGATAATAAGAAGTGTTGCGCGCCTGGCGGGAGTCGAACCCACAACCCCCTCCTTAGAAGGGAGGTGCTCTATCCATTGAGCTACAAGCGCATTGAAGTATTTTACTATATTTGAGGCTATCTTGTCTAATCTACAGTCCTGTGTAGCGGAATTTAATAAAGGAACAAGTCTTTTGGTATACTTCAACCGGTTGTATTGTTTGAAGCTGTAATGAGCCGTTGGAACCTGGGGTGGGAGATGTGCTCTCTTGAATATGGCTTACAGAAGATGCTGGAATTGGAGTTGGCGTTGGTGATGCAACCTTTTTACCGCCGAACAGGCCACTGAAGAAATTAAGAATCGATCCAAAGAATCCTGGATTTGAGCTTTCTGTTACCGCTCCTAAAACATTTGACGAGTGATAAGCCATAGCATTAGCTGCTGGTTCACAATCTATTTGACTCCAAATTCTGTATGTTGCTCCGCTCTTGAGCTGTGGGATGTTTACATTCCAAACTGAACTATAACGGACCAAATCCGGGGCTTGAGATACAATTTTTGCTGCAATTGGGTCTGATTGACCAATAATAGTTGCTGTTGTTTCTGCACCTTCTGCGAGGAAGAATTTTTGGCTAACTATCTTTGCTTTTGAAGTATCAGCTCCCATTACTTTACCATATGAAGTGATTTGTGATGTACCACCAGAAACAATACTTGAATACTCTATTCCATCACATTTACATGCTGCAGGATTAAACGGAATAGGAGTAGCAGTAGGTGTAGGAGGAACTTTACAAAAACCATTAATACATGCTACACAACCATCCTTAACAGCCGTTCCGGTTTGACAATCTGCATCTCTTACACAAGCAGAGTTACATGCTTGGACCGGTGTTGGAGTAGCCGTTGGGGCATTAGTAGGAGTTGGGGTTGGTTGGGTTGAACACACCCCATTATTATTACAATAGTTACATCCATCTTTTGCTCCCGCACATTCTGCCTTGCTGTTACATGGAACCCCACAAGCTGGAGGAGTTTTGGTAGGAGTTGCCGTAGGTGGAACAGGAGTGGCAGTTGGTTTTTGTGGAGGTGGTGGAGTTGGACAGTCATAATAAGAATCATCACTAGTTTGAACTATTGGACAATCTGGAGTTGGATAATATGTAAAAGTTTGTAGGGCAATTCCGTTGCTACAGGCAAGAAGAGTACAGACGTTTACTCCACAATCGGTACTTGGTAAAAAAGGTCTACCCTGTGCTGCTGCAGCATCTCTGGCTTGGGCGCATGCTCCAGTACAACCGCCTGAAACATCCCCTACATGATTTCCGCTGCTGGCTGCTCCGCCTCCGGTTTGTTCGGGTCCAACATTTGGAGCAGTATTAGTAGTTGTTGGTGCAGCTTGAGGTGTAAACCCGTCCTCTTGAGCAAATACTTTCTGAGACAAGAATAATCCAAAAATAAATAATATTATTAATAAAAAGATCTTTTTATACATTTAACTTGAAATTAATGTTTGAAATCCGTTATTTCCTGATAGATTACCAAAATAGCCAGAATTATAGTCATTTTTAATTTGTGCTTTAAGAGCAGGATTCAGCTGCACTGCTCTTTGAAGTAAAGATACAGTATCAACATTTAACCCTGCCATTGAGTAAGTCTTTGCGAGTTCGTAGTTATAATAACCTTCCATTTTTAATCTATCAGCAGGCATAAGAATTGTATTATCATTTGGTACTTTTTCAATAGCTTGCTTTTGATAATTAATTGCATCTTGATATCTTTTAATACCCCTTAGATCTATACCCAAATCTGAGTAATTAACGGAAATTCTAGGGTTAGCAGAAATCGCTTTTAACATATAGCTTTCTCCTTCATCTGGTTTATTTGTTAGAAATAAATTGTTCCCGTATGCAGCAAGTGCTGGAGAGAAGGTTGGATCTGTATCAACTGCTTTTTTAGATAAAGATATAGACTCATCCATATGTATAAAGTTATCTTGATAGCGTCTGATATTTGCCGCAGCTGAAAGTGCTTCTGCTTTATTTTGATCCGAAACCAATTCAACCTGTGCTGCCTTGACATATTCATCATATGCTTTTTGAACTTGTCCATTGCTGTAATCTTGACCAGCCTTTCCCATAATTGCCAAAGCATTGTTAGGATCAAGCGATAATGCTTTATCGTAGTTTTGATAAGCTTCGGAGTTTCTTCCTAAGAACTGGAGAACATGACCCAAATGAAACCAAGCGGCCGAAGATTTAGGATCAACATCCGTAGCCTCTTGGTAATATTTTAAAGCGTTATTGTAATCACCTGCTGTTTCATATGCGTATCCAACAGAAATTAAAACAGCTACATCTTTAGGTGCAGCAGATAGTGCAGTGTCAATGTATGGTTGAGAATTTTTTAACGCTTGATCTTCTTTACCCGCTTGGTTTCCTTGAAGAGAAATAGCATTGATCATTTGCGTAAGAGATTGAGGATTGTTTGGTTGAATTTTGAGGGCTTGAGATAATAGTTCTTGTGACTTTTTAAAATCGGCCTTTTTGGTAGCTAAGTCTGCCTGTGTTTGAAGGTAAACAACCTGAGTATCAGATTTTTTTGGTCTAAGAACAAATACTATGCCAAGAATAACTAGTAATATAACGGCTGCAATAATTGCAACCTTAGGTAAATTTTTATTATCTATTATGTTTCCTATCTTTTTTGGAGATGGAGGTGCTTGTGTTTGATTATTATTCGTTGATACGTTTGTTTCTGCCATATTATAGAGCTACTAAAATTATCCCAATTGCCAACAAAACTATAGTTCCAAAGCCTACTGCAATAGATCCTGTTGTAACGCCACCAGTTGGTGGAACGGTTGGTTTTGGAGGAGTGGTTGGTGCAGTACAACAAGATGATATGGAAGGGCTACTTGAACAAGTTGAGGAATAAGCAGGAATTGCGCAATATCCTTGACCATTTGCACCCATTGCACAGGTTAAACCAGCCTGACAGCCAGACGTTGAAGTACATGAGTATCCACAAGCATTCTGAACAGGAGCTGGAGTTGCTGTAGGAGTTTCAACGAGAGCGTCAACTGCACAGAGGAGTGAGTGAGATCCAGCCGCGCCCGTAGCTCCACAAGAATTAACAGCAGATACATCACATTTATATGTTTTATTGGCGGTTACGTTGAATATTTTACTGGTTGTTCCGGCGCTTGGTTGTTCATTAACTACAACTGTGCCAGATTCTACCTCTGTTACCACTAGCTTATAGCTAGTTGCTCCACTTACACTACCCCAACTACATTTTGCTTGGGTAAAATTACATTGGCTTCCCACGCAAGATGGAAATTCTACTAAAACGTTAGTTGGCGTTGAAGGGGTTGGACACGCTTGAGCCTGGGCCTGAGGGGTATATTGTGAGGATTTTGATCCAGCTATAATAAATCCCGCCATAAACATTATGGCAATAATAAGTACTCTTAAAAATAAAACCTTTACTCTCATCTACTCCTATTTATCTTATGATAATAATTAATCTGAGGTCAAGTCCCGTAATGTAAGAGAACAAAGAAATAAAAAATAAAATTGACTATTTTTGATTCTTTTTGTATGTTTTTTGTTCTATTTATTTTCGAGAAAACTTCGTATATTATTTAAGTATGTTAATACTGTCCATTATCAAAAAGATAGGGAAAATGTATGCCTACTGGATTTTGCTATAAGCATGAATCGGTCAATATTACATATAGATTTTGACTCTTTTTTTGCTTCATGCGAACAACATTTTAATCCTAATTTAAGACATAGACCCATTGGTGTAACTGCGGAAAACGGAAGGAATTGTGTTATAGCAGCAAGCCGTGAAGCAAAGAGGTGTGGCCTCAAAAGTCCAAACACTACTTGGGAAGCCAAAAGAGTTGTTCCTGATATCACTTTTGTTAAAGCTGATTTTGAAAGGTATCTTGATATAACAAAAAAATTACTCGAGATTTCTAGTCGTTATTCTCCTTTGGTTGAACTATTTTCTCTAGATGAAGTATTTATAGACTTAACTCCTGTTTCTAATCTTTATCCCTCTCCTCTCTACGTTGCTGAAAGTTTTAAAAAAAGCTTGAGAGAAGAAATAGGAGAAACAATTACGGTATCTATAGGATCTTCTTACAATAAGTTACTCGCAAAATTAGCAACAAATCTCAATAAGCCAGATGGTTATGCAGAAATAAATCATGAGAATCGTAAAAAAGTATTTGCAGGACTTGAACTGACCGATATTATGGGAATAGGACACGGTTTTAATAGAAGACTCAATATGTTAGGAATTTTTACCTTTAAAGAATTGGAGGACTATCCGCTGTATTTGCTCCGTAAAGAATTTGGTAAAGTTGCTTCGGAAAATCTTAAAAGATTGTCTTTGGGAATAGATGAATCGCCCGTTATTTCCTATCATGAAGACTCAGACACAAAATCTGTGGGAAGAAATTATTGCTTACCAGAGAATAATTACAATAAAGAAGATGTTCTTAAAAATATTTATGAGCTGTGTGAAGAAATTGCTATTAAATTAAGGCGCTTAAAAATGAAAGGAAGAACTGTGGGAATATATTTGCATGGAGATAAAGCAGAAGGCGGAAGAAAAACTGTTGGAAAATATATAAATAATAGTGCTGACATGTTTGAAGTCTGTAAAAGATTTTGGAAGGCGTGGGACATGAATTATGTAAGACAAATTGGCGTATGGGTGGGAAATTTAGTAGAAGATAAATATACTAACCTAAGTTTGTTTGAGCCTCCAAAAAAAGATGTAATCCTGAGATTGGTTGACGATATTAATAATAGATTTGGACACCACACTATAAGAAATGGATATTTAGTAAATGCGCCTAGGTTACACACTGTCCCAAATGGATATATGGCTGACCGTTGGCAAAGAAAAGAGCTAACGAAATTATAAAGATATTATATGCAGGAGTATTTCTTTAAGATTTTTTAATGTACCATTATTATTGATAATAATATCAGAAGCATTAAGGCAGTCTTTGGCATGTTGGCCAAAGTCATCTTGACCCACTCCTCTATCCCTAGCCTCATCTTTTTCAAATTCTTTTTTGCTTTTCCCATAATAAAATTCGCCTGGAACCGATATCCTTTTGAATCGATTCTCTAAACTAGAATTAATACCAATTATAAATCCGCCCCTTTTCTTAATGTAGTTAAGCTCCCCAATGTTTCTGATGCCATCTACTACAAGAAAGTTAATTTTTAACTTAACAGCTTTTTTAAGTAACTTTTTAGCGAGAACTTCATTTCCATATTTATTCCTAAGCTCATCACCAATATCTTGAAGAATTTCTCTGGTATCTGTAGGTAATCCTCTTTTCTTTGCTTCATCTTTTATAACATCAGAAAAAATTAATTGGACATAGCCTTTATTTTGTAGTATTTTTGAGGCAGTAGTCTTTCCACTTCCAAGAGGTCCAGTAATACCAATGAGTTTTTTCATTCAGCAACAGTATGTTTGCATATTATCAAAAAATTTTCAATAACAGCTTGGGTTTGATAAAATATCAAAGCTGCCTCTGTAGCTCAACGGATAGAGCACTGGTCTTCGGAACCAGTAATGGGGGTTCGATTCCTCTCGGAGGCGCATATTTATAAGTTTTTTGGTAAAATATCATATCGTTATGAGCTTTAGGGCTTGCCCTAGGAGTAAAACGACTAACGGGCGGCTAGCTCAATTGGTAGAGCAAATCCCTCTTAAGGATTAGGTTCAGGGTTCGAGACCCTGGCCGCTCACAGTTTTTTTGTTCAAATGTTAGGCATTATTACTATATGGATAAAATCCGGCTCCTAATTCGCTTCTTATTTGGAGTCCCCCTGACGCTCTTTGCTCTTTACTTTGTCTTTACATTTATATCCTCCTATTGGTCAGAAGTTACAAGACAACTTGAACATATTAATTATCTTCTATTCATTCTAGGTATAGCTTCCTTTTCTATCTTCTTTTTCTTTAGGTGTTTTGTCTGGGATAGATTACTTGATATAGAGAGATATGACGTGCCATTGCTTCAGTCCATATATTTGCTGTCAATTGCAGAGATCAAAAGGTATATACCTGGCAACTTCATGGGGCTTGTTAGTAGGCTCAATAGCTATCATCACCTAAAAATATCAATGGGTAAGCTTTTGAAAATGATTTTCTATGAGAGTACCATATTTTTTCTGACTAGTTTAATAATCTCAATCCCGGGTGTTTTATTCCTTGCAAACTTTGCGGGAGATGTAACAAAAACTTATTTATCTACGATTGGGTTTATACTTCTGTTTCTTTTAATGGTTATTTCTATCCTACTTTTTATGTCTAGAAGAGCTTTATTGGGAGCAAAAGACATCTTGTTTCATATGAAAAAATATAAGCCAACATTTTTATTAATGATTACATGCTGGTGCTTTTATGGCTTAGGAAATTTTTTAATAGCTGCCTCTATTAACCATGTAAGCCCATTGGATTTAATATCTGTTTCATCTTTTTTTGTTCTAGCTTGGGTTATAGGGTATGTGGTAATAATTGCACC
>DASZYA010000036.1:0-2507 GCA_035545675.1 Patescibacteria group bacterium | reverse complement strand
ATTTTCTCTTCAATCAAAAACCACAGGCGGAAAATGCAACTAACTTTTTGACTCCCACCCCAACTCCTACAGTATCTGTTGCAATTCCTACCCCTGGACCTACTATTGATGTAAGTGATAGAATAAGCGCTAAGATGGCTACAATAAAAACAGCAAAAGGAAATATAGAGCTAGAGCTTTATCCAGATATTGCTCCAAAAACAGTTACAAACTTTGCTACACACGCAAAGAAAGGATATTATGACAACCTTACATTTCATAGAGTAGAAGATTGGGTAATTCAGGGTGGAGATCCAAGCGGAAACGGCACAGGCGGAGAATCAATTTATGGTCCTACATTTGAAGATGAAATAACGCCAACTAGTGATCTTTACAAAGCAGGATACGTAAGAGGAACACTTGCTATGGCAAACCGCGGTCCAAATACAAATGGCAGCCAATTCTTTATCATCAAAAAAGATACTCCACTAAACCCCGCTTACACAATATTTGGAAAAGTAACTAGTGGTATGGATGTAGTTGATCAGATTGCAATTGGAGATAAAATCCTCGGAATCGACGTTCAGTAATCCTCCAGAAATATTATTAGCCACAAAAATTTCATATATAATATTGTCATTCCCGACCTGATCGGGAATCCAGTTTACAAGTGAAATCTTATTGGGTATACATACTCGCAAACAAAAGGAATGGAACCTTATATATTGGAGTTACTTCTGATCTTGTAAAAAGGGTTTGGGAACATAAGAATAATCTAGTTAAGGGTTTTACTAATAAATATGACATACACACACTTGTTTATTTTGAACAAACATCCGATATTAACGAGGCGATAAAGAGAGAAAAACAACTTAAGAAGTGGAATAGAATTTGGAAATTAAAACTAATTGAAGAAACGAATCCGGAATGGAAAGATTTATATAAAGAAATTATTTAGCCTGGATTCCCGCCTTCGCGGGAATGACAGGATGTTTAAATATTTAGTATCTACGGGAATGACAAAAATTAGTTAGGCGACTTCTTTTAAGATCTTAACTATTGAATTCTTGACTCCCTCACGTAGTTTAGTTTCCGCTTCTGTGGCTTTGTCTCCCAATAGTCTTTTGTAATGCATGGGAACTGTAACTTTTGCACCAATTGCGTTTGCAGCATCAATCATTTCATCAACATCCATTGTGTAGTGTCCACCCATAGGTAGCATTGCTATATCTATATTTTTACTAGGAAAGTCCTTCATCTCTGGAATAAAATCCGTATCCCCAGCATGGTATATCTTTTGATTATTAACAGTAATTATGTACCCCACCCAATTGTTACTCTTTGGATGAAAAGTAAGTTTTTCTGGGTTTGAATTGTAGGCAGGAACAGTTTCAAAAGGAATTCCTTTTACTGTATAAAACGTATTTGGAGCAACGGGAAATTTTTGTTCATCTGGGATTTGTAAAGTTGAAAGAGAGTCTGGGGTTGCAACAACTATTGTATCGTCTTTTAGAATTGCATTAATATCCCCCTCTGATAAGTGATCTGGGTGAGCATGAGTTACAAAAACTAAATCTGCTTTTTCTAGTATCTTATCTTTTGGAAGTTCAAATGGATCAATGTAATAAATTCTGTTCCCAGTAACAGTGTCTGTAATTACAAAACTAGCATGTCCAAACCACTTAATATTTTCCATAAATATATTATACCATTGATGTAAACCTATAATATAAACCTATAGTTCTTGACATATAGCTTAGGCTGTGTTATTATTATTATGTTCGTAACACGAAAACTTCGGTTTTACCGAGAAAAAGGACCGCAAGGTCCTTTTTTGTTGGATTTGTCGCGGAGGAGACAGGAGTCGAACCTGCTTTTCGTTCGTAACACGAAAACTGCGGTTTTGGAAACCGATACCTTTCCGTTCGGTCACTCCTCCCAGTTAGTTATTTGCTTTAATATTGTCTTCTTTTTCCTTTTCTGTTCGTGCTTTTTCAGCATCTACAATCTTCTTAGACAACACCTGCAATAGCGCTTTAGCGTGTTCTACTGATATGCCCACCCTAGAAACAACGTTTCTAGTGGTAGTAGGACCTACGTTCTGCGCAAAGTCGAACACAATACCATAAGGACTACTTGTAACCATAGCAACGTCAGAATATAAAACTGGCAAATTGTCAGGAACTTTTACCTCTATTGGATTTTTTTTATTGGCAAATTCATCCATACTTTTCTTCACCTCCTCTCCTTCAGAATTATTATTCAATTTTTGTTCAAAAGGAGTGGATGCAGAAATTAAACTTAGTAGGTAATTAATATCTGTTTCATTGAGATTTAGTTCGGAAGATAAAGCTCGAATAACTGTTATAGATGGCTTCCTTGATCCGTTCTCTATCTTTGACAGGAGTGTTGGGTGAATTTTAGCTCTAGTTGCCAATTGTTCCATAGTAAGGTTATTATTCATTCTAAGTTCGCGAATTTTTTTACCTAGATTTTGAGTGTTGTGCATATAAAATTATTAAAACAGG
>DASZYA010000035.1:0-44341 GCA_035545675.1 Patescibacteria group bacterium | reverse complement strand
AACCTATAAAATCCTGATACTTAAATCCAATATAGAGAAGGTCCTTGGTAGTAATATAGGCCCCATCATTTCTAAGAAAGAATCCTTGAACTATATCTGTAACTTGATAGATAAATTGAACCAAAGAGAATGATAAGGTGATCAAAACAACCACGAATACAAACCTAGGGACGAACCTCATTACCGTAATGTTTTGTCCACGGGTTATGATGAGTATAAAAGCGGTTACCAATACAAAAAGCGCTAATACCGCATAAACAATGTTTCTGATTATTATCCAAAATTGAACAAGCGGATTATTTTTGTTATCGCATTGATTTTCTGAAACCTTAGTAACACAAAGCCAGTTATAATTTCTAAGCGTCCAATCCAAAAATTCCCCAGATCTTGCTCCCGTTTTTCCTACAAATGTTACCTCCGGATCCTCTACCCACTTTCCTACATCAGCATCTGCTGCATCTCCTGTTGGCTCTGGCGCTGCCGTAGGCTGTAGTCCCTGATCATTGGCAGGAGCAGCTGGTGTAACTTGAGCGTAAGCGCTAAAGTGAACAGTTGAGGCAACAAAAGTAAATAACAGAAGCGCAAATAAAGCGACTTGAAAAATTTTGGGCAGTTTTATTTTCATATCAATTAAAACCTGGAATCTTAAGAATCTGTCCTGTAACTACCTGAATAAATACAAATCCTAAAACGGCCATTATAATTCCAGCTATTGAGTAATATATAAAAGATTTACCACGCTCGAGCTGTTCAAAATTACCACGCGACATCATAATGTTATAACCTCCAATTATCATGAATAGTAAAGCTACAAATCCTATTAAACCAAGACCATATCCATAAAATTTCTCAACAAATGGGACAGGATCTTGTGGCACACACCCAAGGTCTGTTGCCACCTCGTCCGCTGCACACGTTTGAGCAAAAGCAACAGCAGCAAGAGGAAGGGAAAATAGCGACAAAGCGGATAAGGCCAAAATTACTGATTTTATTTTTTTCATATCAATAAAACCCGTTCACAACAGGGCTATTTAATCGTAACAAATAGGGGAATATCAAACAAGTAGATGGTTAGAAAGAAGAAGCAATTTCTGTTACAACTACTAATCCTATATATGGAGTGGACAACTGGGGAGGAACCAATGTTGCCTCCGCTCCCATTTGAATATGCCAGTTACCAAATAATCCTTGCCTACCAATCTCATCATAATCAGATACCCACGAGGATCTATAACCATAGTTAACTCCAAATAATCTATCTCCCGTCTTATCGAAATGATCTTTTGAAATTTCTGCTAGTTCGGATGCAGTCGCAAGCCTAGCAATAAGACCTACGCCTGGATATTTAGTATCAAGCTTTGATTGTTCTTCTGCCAAAAAACGCTTATGATCTCTAAAAGAAGCACCAATACTTCCTTCCATAAATAGACCGTCACCAGTCTTATATGCAAGGACTGATTGGGGAGCCACAATACCTTCCAAACCTGGATTTACATAATGCATTGGCATCCCAATTTCTCTAATTGTTTTACCATTAGTTGAAATAATAATATTTCCTTCTCCACTTAAATCTTTTAATAGAGGTGCTTTTTGCTCAAATTCTTTTAACGAACGATATAATTCACTACCAACAGGCATTTGAAAAGAATATAAGACAATTAAATTAGATTGTCAATCCGAGGAAATTGGTTGTTTTCGTTAATATTAACTTACTACTTCGCCTTCTTCTGGCTTATCGTCACCTTTTACTGAAGGTTCTTCACTAGTTTTTTCATCAGTTGTCTGTTCAGAATTCTCTGCTGGTTGCTCGGCACTTCCTGCTTCTTTATACAATGCTTCTCCAACTTTTGATAATGCATCAGATAATTCCTTTGTTTTGGCTTCTATATCTTCCTTACTATCCTTATCTTTTACTTCACGTAGTGCCTTAACTTTTTCCTCAATATCTTTTTTGTCTTCTTCTTTAATTTTGTCACCATTGTCTTTTATGGATTTTTCTGCTGTAAAGATTAGGGAATCAGCGCTATTCTTAACATCAACTAAATCTTTTTTCTTCGCATCTTCATCTGCATGCATCTCTGCTTGTTTGGTCATCTCTTCTACTTCTTCTTTTGATAGACCGGTTGATCCTGTTATTTTAATTGACTGCTCTTTTCCAGTAGCCTTATCTTTTGCAGTAACAGAAAGAAGACCAGAAGCATCAATATCAAATATTACTTCTACCTGTGGTACACCACGAGGAGCCGGTGGAATTCCATCGAGAATAAAACGTCCAAGCGATTTATTATCCGTTGCCATTGGTCGTTCTCCCTGGACAACATTAATCTCAACCTGTGTTTGATTATCTGCTGCTGTTGAAAAGACTTGAGACTTTTTGGTAGGAACAGTTGTATTTCTTTCTATCAATGGGGTCGCAACTCCCCCAAGAGTTTCAAGTCCTAGTGTTAATGGGGTAACATCAAGAAGAAGAACATCTTTTACTTCTCCGCCCAATACTCCTGCTTGAACTGCTGCTCCAATAGCAACAACTTCATCCGGGTTTACGCTCTTGTTTGGCTCTTTACCAAAGAATGAACTAACTGTTTCTACTATCTTTGGCATTCTTGTCATTCCACCTACCAAAATTACTTCATCAATTTTTTCTTTATCTACACCTGCATCTTTAAGAGCTGCCTTTACAGGTTCTAGGGTTTTTTGTACTAGCGGATCAACAAGACTTTCAAGTTTTGCACGAGTTAACTTCATTGTTAAGTGAAGAGGACCATTTGGACCCATTGTTATAAATGGCTGGTTAATTTCTGCTTCGAGAGACGATGAAAGTTCAATTTTTGCTTTTTCTGCTGCTTCTTTAAGTCTTTGTAGAGCCTGTGGATCAGATCTAAGATCTATATTGTTTTCCTTCTTAAACTCATCTGCCAAATATCCAATAATTACCTGATCAAAATCATCTCCCCCAAGATGTGTATCTCCATTTGTTGCTTTTACTTCATAAACCCCTTCTCCGAGTTCAAGAATAGATATATCAAATGTTCCTCCTCCAAGATCATAAACAGCAATAGTGTGGGCGTGTTTTTTATCTAATCCATAAGCAAGAGCTGCAGCTGTTGGTTCATTAATAATTCTTAATACTTCAAGACCTGCAATTTCTCCGGCTTGTTTGGTTGCTTGACGCTGTGCGTCATCAAAATATGCAGGCACCGTAATAACAGCTTGGGTTACCTTGTCTCCCAAATAGCTCTCCGCATCTGCTTTTAATTTCTGAAGAATCATCGCAGAAATTTCTTGAGGAGTATAAGTTTTCCCCTCAACTTCTACAACTGCCATTCCATCTCTACCTGATTTAACCTCATAAGGAAGTAGCTTGATATCGCGCTGCACGGAATCATCTTTGAATCTGTGACCCATCAATCTCTTGATGGAATAGATTATCCTTTTTGGCTTCAATACCATTTGGCGTTTTGCAACGTCTCCCACAACCCTATCTACTGGGTCAACAACTGATGGAGTAACATTTCTTCCTTCTGCAGAAAAGATAACTTTAGGAGATCCACCCTCCATAACGGCTACACATGAGTTTGTTGTTCCTAAATCTATTCCTATTATTTTTGCCATATATTTTATTTTAAAGTGTTAAATATAAAGTATTATGTATCGAGTATGAAATTTCAATACTTAATACTTGATACCTACTACCTTATACTGTTTTCCCTACTTTTACCTGAGCTGGCCTAATGAGTTTTCCATTTAGTACAAAACCAGGCCTTAACTCTTCCAAAACTTTTCCATCTTCCCCCTCTTCTGTTGTTACAACCTCCATTGTATTTGCATCAAAATCTTGTCCTTCTGTTTTAACTCTTTCTACCCCAACTCTTTGCAAAATATCCTGAACATGCCTTACAGTTAATTTTACCCCTTCATCTTGTATAAACTTTTCTGCCAAAAATAATGTATCAAAGGCTGGCAGTAAATTTATTAGTAAATCCCGGTTTGCATATCTGATTGTTTCCCGTTTCTCTTCTTCAAATCTTTTCTCTAGATTTCTATAATCTGCAACAGCTCTCTTAAATTGATCCTCTAATTCTTCTACTCTTTTTTTAAGTTGCTCTACTTCTTCGTTTTTCTTTTTTCCCGAACTTTTTTTATTTATTTCTTCTTCTGTGCTTTCCGCTTCTTTAATCTTTTCTTCTTGGACTTTATTATCGTCTCCCATGTTTATATTTTATCTTTTATATTTAATTTTGTTAACTACCAATCCGCAACCTCTGCAAGTAGATTACCAAAATATCTAACTGCTGGAATTACAAATTCATATTGCATTCTACTTGGTCCGATTACGCCGATAGATCCAACGTGATGGTTTTTTGGAGTTTCAAATCTTGTAAATACAAATCCGTAAGGCCTCATATTTTCTTCGTTATTAAAATCGTCTTCAAGGAAAACTAAACATTCATTCTCAAGTTTCTTCATGATCCTATCAAAATATGATGTTGTATCTAGAATTGATAAAAGATTTTTTGTGATATCAATATCATAAAACTCTGGCATCTCAAGAATATTTGAATATCCCGCATAATAAACGTCTCCTTCATCTGTAAACGTTACAGCAAGAGATCTGGTTTTTTGCGCGAGATTTTTTGTTGCTTCACGAAGTAATTGTTCACGTCTTGCACGCAAATCCCAAATTTTTTCTTTTGCCTCTACTTCCTCTGCAACGGAAAGCTCCTTTTCTTTCATTAATTCATTAATGTAGAATTTGATGGCTTTACTTGTTGGAATTCTGCCGGCAGATGAATGAGGCTTTGAAAGATATCCAAGTCTTACCATTTCTGCCATTTCATTACGTATTGTTGCAGGGCTAACACCAAGATCATATTTTTTTTCTAGAGTTTCTGAACCAACTGCAACAGCAGAATCAATATATTCGCGGACAATATTTTTAAGAATATCAATTTGACGTGTTGTTAAATCGTACATATGCTTAAATTCTAAAATTCAAATTACAAATTCCAAAAAATTGAATGTGAATTTTGAGATTAGCAAAATGATAACATGACTGCTAAAGATTGTCAAGCATCCCATGTAATCAATTAATTTAGGAATTCTATATGGTAGTATTAATGTATGCGTACCCAAAGAAAATTTTTTAGATTCCTCTACTATTTCTTTACTGCGGCACTTCTTTTGATCATAACTATATTTATTATTCCTCCAGAATCAAAAATTACAGTGTTTGATGTAGGATTTGGAGCGCCAATTTTGCTTCTGACATTTCTTGCACTAACTTTATTTTTTCTTTTTACATTTGTGTTTGCAAATATAAGGCGTGGAATATTAACTTCCGCCTTTATTACAGGAATTTTCTTCCTGAGGCTCTTTGGTATAAGAAGTATTTACCAAGTAATAATACTTTTAATAATAGCTCTACTTATTGAGTATTTATATAAACGAGGACAAGCTTAATCTTGTCTAGCCTCAAACACTCAGGTATAATTAACACACCTCACCCTAGCCATCTCCTGTTTAAGAGAGGAAAATAAGGTAGGATTTATATATGAACAAGTTTTATTTAACTACCGCCATCCCTTATGTAAATGCTGCTCCTCACGTAGGTCACGCTCTGGAATTTGTCCAGGCAGATACTATCAAAAGGACTAGGATTCTTTTGGGAGATGAAGTACTACTTCTATCTGGGAGTGATGAAAACGCGCTTAAAAACGTTCAAGCTGCAGAAAAAGAAGGAAAAAATGTACAAGGTTTTGTAGATGAAAATAGTGTTTTATTTCAAGAATTAGCAAAAAAACTAAACATAGATTTTGACGTTTTCCAAAAAGGAAGTAATCCGGATCATTTTAAGTCTTCTCAAAAACTCTGGGAACTATGTGATAAGAACGGAGATATTTATAAAAAAGAATACTCTGGACTTTATTGCGTAGGATGTGAAGCATTCTATGAATTGGAAGAACTAAATGAAAACGGAGAATGTTTTGAACATCCCGGAAAGAAATTAGAAGAAGTAACAGAAACAAATTATTTCTTTAAACTTTCAAGATACCAAGAACAACTTGAAAATCTTATTGAAAATGACGAGTTAAAAATAACCCCAGTCTCAAGAAAAAATGAAGTGTTAGGATTTTTAAAACAAGGCTTAAAAGATATTAGCATCTCTCGCTCCAATACGCGTGCTAAAAACTGGGGCGTACCTGTACCAGGAGATGATACCCAACGTATGTATGTTTGGTTTGATGCATTAAATATTTACCAGAGTGGAATAGGGTTTGCCCTAGATGAAAAAGAATATGATAAGTGGTGGCCAGCTGATGTCCATGTAATCGGAAAGGGAATTATTAAGTTCCACGCAATTTATTGGCCAGCATTTTTAATTTCCGCTGGATTAAAACTTCCTAAATCGCTTTTTGTTCATGGATACTTCACAGTGGATGGTCAAAAAATGAGTAAAACAATAGGAAATGTAATTGATCCAATTTATCTTATAGATAAATACGGGGTTGATGGTATTCGTTATTATTTCTTGAATGAAATTCCGCCTACGAGTGATGGAGATTTTGCTGAGAATAAATTAAAGGAGATATACAATGCGAATCTAGCAAATGGTATTGGTAATCTTACAGCTCGTGTTGCAAAACTATCTGAAAAGGTAGGATTAGAGCTCCCGGACCCAGAAAGAAAATTAGCGCCAGAAATCGTAGAAAAACTCACGGACTACAAATTCAATGAAGCCCTAGGCATAATATGGGAAAAGGTAGGAGAGGTAGATAAAAAAATAAATCAGGATGAACCCTGGAAACTAGAAGGAGAAGCTCTCTCCGAGAAGCTTCGTGGCTATGCTTCCTATATTATATATATAGGGGCAAATTTGGCTCCATTTATGCCTGAAACGTCTGAAAAGATAATGTCTCAGTTTAGCGGGAAAGTTAAATCTAGCGATCCCCTATTCCCTAGACTATCGTAATTCGCTATTAGCTATTAGCACTTCGCACGTCGTCATTCGTGTTATACTCTCACCATTTTTTCGCAAGTTTTGAATGAGTTGTGAAGCGAATCAGGGGGAGGTCCAGCGGCATCGCCGAAGGCGTGATCGCGGAGGGGGAAGACATTTCCCCGATGAGCGAATAACGAATGAAAACCTGAGAAAAACCAGGTGAGTAGCTTTTACTTCTTTTGTCTACACAAAAGAAGAATTAAAGATAATCTTCTGAATTGTTTAGGCTAAGCTCTCGAAGTGTTTACACTAAGCTTTGCTAAGTGATATCATAGTATTCACGTTTATGAAGAGACGAATCCTCTTAGTTTTTTCTGTTATTTCAATTCTTGCAGGAATTTTTATCTTGGTAAAAGTTGCCGCGTCTACTCTTGCGCCAAAAGGCAAAGGCGGTTTGCAAGTCACATCAAATGTTAAAGCGTCTGTAATTCTTGATAATAAACCTATTGGAGAAACTCCGGTCTGTCTTTGTGAGGCAAGTCAAACAATTCCCCAAGGAAAGAAAACTCTGGAAATAATTCCGGACGACAAAAGTCTTACTCCTTTTTCAACAAAAATAGATATTAATCCTGGAGTTTTGACAGCAGTAGAAAGAACTTTTCTTCCTGGCGCACTTGCTAGCTCTTATGCTTTGACTCTCCAAAAAAATAACAGTCAAGATGCGGAAGTTTTTATCGCATCAATTCCGGATGCTTCTCTTGTATCAATAGATGGAGACTCAAAGGGAGTAACACCATACACAGATACCACATTACCTGCCTCGGAACACGAAGTGGAAATAACAAAACCTGGCTTTGCTAAAAAAACAATTAGAGTCAGAACTGTTAAGTCTTATAGACTGATTCTTAATGTTACGCTTGGAACAGATTCTGGAATTGATGAAACAGATCAAATAACACCAACTATTGTTCCAACAAAAGCTGATACTAGCCCCACTCCGCTTCCTCAAAATACCATAACAATTAAAGATACCCCAACAGGATTCTTGAGGGTTAGAGCAACTGCATCCGTAAACGGAGAAGAGATTGGCAGAGTGAATCCCGGAGAAGTATATGAATATACAGATGAAAATACATCTTGGTATCAAATAAAACTAAAGAATGGTGAATCTGGATGGATTAGTAAAACGTATGCTACCAAGAACTAACCCAGAGAGTAGATGATGACAATAGTCATTATTCCCCAAATCAATACCGAAGCAAGCAAAGGCTTATCAGAAAGAATAACCCTATCAGGACTCTCTCCTTCATGTTTTTCATATATATCTTGGAGATAACGCATTAAACCATAAACAACCGGAATTATTGTTAGCATTAGCCATTTTCTCTGAAGATAATAAGGCAAAAAGTCTGGCAACAGAATATCAAGAGAAATTTTTACTCCTCCTGGGTTTTCCAAAAAAGTAAAAAGAGAATAGAAAATAAGCGTTGAAGTTGCAAAAATAACTGTATACGCATCAAGCAATGCTTCTGAATAATGAGAAAGGCTTTTCCTAATTTCTGATATTCTTGTTCCTTTATAACTTCTTAATAATGTTAACTCAGATCTTCTTTTTGCAATAGCCAAGAACAGAGAAATTGAAATTGTAGATAAGAGAAGCCATACAGAAATGTGATATCCGGTTATCAACTCTCCCGCATAAACTCTTAATATATAACCAAGAGCAATGAAGAAAATATCAAAAATAACGACAGATTTAAAAACAGATGAGTAAAGCATCTGAATTATAAGATACAAAAGTGCCATTAAGAAAAATCCATCATTAATACCCTTTGCCAAAAACAAGGCAACAGTGATTGTTATCACAAAAGTTATAGTAGCTTGCTTAACAGTAACAGCCCCGGCTGCAATTGGCCTTGCTTTTTTAAACGGATGAAGTCTATCTTTGTTTACATCAACTATATCGTTGATTATGTAAGTAGAGGATGAAAGAAAACAAAAAGATATAAACCCAATAATTACCTGGGTTAAAACATCTATCTGAAACAGTTGACCACCAAACACAATAGATGCAAATAAAGCAACATTTTTAATCCATTGCCTGGGCCTTAACAGTTTAAAAATATAATAAAGTCTTTTATACATTCTCTTTCTTTCTAAAAAATTTAAGAGATAAAATTATTGCGCCTACAAGAACAACTACTAAGATTATAGCAAAAAGTTTACCCCTGCTCGATAAGTTAAGTGCAAAAAGCCCTAATAAAATTGAAATTACCCAGTAAGTAATAGCAATACTTCTTTGATCCATACCATAATCTAATAGTAGATGATGAAGGTGTCCCTTATCATGCCAAAAAGGAGACCTACGTGCAAGAAGTCGTCTTAGAATTGTAAACATTGCATCAGCCGTTGGAACACCCATTACAAGAATTGCTGTTGCAAGCTTTACTCCGGATATTATTGATAAAACTCCAATCATAAAACCTAATATTGTTGCACTATATCCTGGGAATATTTTTGCAGGATAAAAATTGTAGAAAAGAAAGCCCAAAGAAGCCCCTGCAACTATAAATGAGATTTGTGCAGCTAGAACATTTGAATCAGTTAGTACCGAAAATCTTATTGAAGCAATACCAATTATTATTGCAGAAACTGCTGCAACACCTGGCATTTGACCATCCACTCCCTTACTCCAATTAAGCATGTTCATTATCCAAACAATCCATACAACAGCAAGAACTCCTCCAAAACTTATTACCAATGGCCCTAGACTGTAAGAGAAATTAGAAAAGTGAAGTATCCCACCAACAGGACTTGTTATAAATGGGATTACAACACCTGATAAGACTACAATTGCCACACAAATTATGTTTCCTACAAATCGAACATAAGGAGATAAATCATATTTATCATCAAATAAACCAAGTAGAACTACCAAAAATCCAGAAAACAAAATTGCGATATAACGAGGATCTAATGGAATAAAAAAAATAGTTGTAATTAATATTGCTATATATATAGGTAGTCCACCTGCTCTTGGGATAACTCGTTTATGAATTATTGCTGGATGCTTATGTCTTTTTGGATCATCAACCAATTTATATTTCTTTGCAAATTTTATTGTAAGCGGAGTTAAACCAATTGTTATGAGGAGTGCTACTAAGAAAGGGTATAGAAGTGTTAGAAACATATTAAAAAACTAAAAATATTATTTGAAGAAAAGCCAAAAATGAAAGAGTAACAAATAGAAGAGAATTAAAGGATAAAATTCTTGCAATCAGAGTATTTTTCTTATAAAAAATAGCGCTCAATAAATTATTTACTATAAAAACAATTATAATTCCGGGAACTATTAATAGGGTTGCCCAAGCGGGATAAAGCCTGTCAACACCCCACCGTTGACTGTTTAGGAATGGAACAAGCGGTGGAAGCTTAGCATAAAAAAGACCAATCACAATTATTTGTACAATAATTAATACAAGGCAGGAATAAAAGATGAGTCTTATTAGTTTATCTTTAAAAGTTAACCTAAGGCTGTCTCTCATAAATTTTGAAATTATCTATCTTATATTTGAGACTATAATTATCCAGAAAATTATCTATCGCAGAATCATTTTTATTCTGTATTATGTATTTTGGTTTTTTACTTTCAATAACCTTTTTAGTCTCTGCAATCGCATCCTTATAGAAAGTGATGTGATAAGCAACAATATATCTACCGGGAGGAATTTTACCAGAAATTGCATAAATTGGCGAACTATCACTCCATAAAAAGACATCATCACTCTTACTATCAGTATTTGCATTAATAAAATTTGCTATCTCATAATCTTTTGGAGTGTTTGAATCAAAAAACTTTTGATACTTCTCAACAGATCCACCCCTTACAAAGTTTATGTAATTAAGATAATAAGGAATATTTTTTTTGTAGAATGAAAAGTTATGGTTTACCAAAATTATTATTACCAATATTAATGGAAGGGTAAATTTAAGCATTTTTCTATCTTCTATAACATATGCTATGAAGAATGAAAAAGCAGGCAACAACATCAAAAGATAATGAGTATAAGGTCTTTCTGAAAAAAATGAACTGAAAAGTGCAAACATTAGCCAAGTTAGAACTATGACCCCAGTTCTACCAATAGACCTTCTGTACCTAAAAATAAGAAGTACAGAAAAAAGCAGAATACCCATTTTAAGAAAAAGTAGTCCCATTGGGAAAAGGAAATAATTGTTGTAACCTACATACCCAACATTTTGAGAAAAAGAAGCTCTAAAAAAATCTCCCAAAGCACCGACTGATAGAAAGTATAAAATTGTTATGATAATTGGGACTACAAAACCAATTACAAGAATTGATTCTCTACCAATCTCAAAGATTGCGGCCCTAAGCTCTTTTACCAAACGCCTTTTATCAAAAGAGATAGTATCCATAAAGCGAAGAATAAATATGATAGTAAGAAGCGCTGCAAAATCAAAAAGTGCAACAATCTTAGTTAGAAACGCAAAGGAAAAAAGAAGTCCCGTAAAAAACAACAGTATATTTTTCTTTTTCTCTTCTCCATTTAATGCTAAATAAAATCCAGCTATTATTGGGAATAGCATAAAGTTTTCTGCATTTGCAATATTCCCTTCAATAATTGGGAGCCCAAAAACTATCGCAAAAAATAATGTAGAAATATAAATTGCTAGATTATTTTTGAAAAGTTTTTTTGCCAAAGCAAAAAACATGATAACGGCCGCAATACCAAAAAATAGAGAAAAAAGCCTTACGTAGAATTGGTCACCATCAAAAAGTGCATAAATAAGATAAAGCATTGGAGGCTTGTTATCCCAAATCCCCTCATAAAGAATCCTACCCCTCCTTAATGCTAGACCTATTACCTCATATATACCTTCATCTCCATACCAATAAGGCTCGATAACGGAGGGGAGTCTAAGAAGTGAAAATATTAATACAGATATAGCTAAGAATATAGTTTGTGTTTGATTAGTTTTCTGACTAATAATATTTGAGATTTTCTTTCTCATGATTTTTCCGTTACTTTATATTCTAGTCTTTTTCCTATGATAAGTTGTATATGAGAAATTAACGCAGGTAGCGAAGATAAGAAAAACCCTGATATTGGCATCAACACAAATTCTAGCGGAAAAATAAATTGTCTAAACTTTGAAACTTTTTGATATTTGGTTCTCATATCAAAATCAACATAAATTAGAACAAACAAAGCAAATAAACATAGGGTCAAAATAAAACCGGACATTCTTGGTAAGTTATAACCCAAACTTGTTCTTGTAAAAACAGGGTTTAGAAAGACGATTAAGTTTGCAGAAATCGTAATAATATACCAGTTTACTGGCCACATTATGTGATCTATTACAACATTTGCAACTAAGTATGTTTTTTTGAAGAATGGTGCCTCTTTTACAGTAAGCCACCACTTAATATAAACGGCATCGTCCGATATTCCCCATGACCAACGTCTTTCCTGTTGATACTTATTCATAAGACTCTTCATGTAAGTTGCAGAACGTGGCGCATCCATAGATGTTTTGAGAAAAATCGGCTCAACATTAACTGCTCCACCTGTCATGAAAAAGGCCTTAAAAAATATTCTGTAGTCTTCTGGAATTACATCTGTATCCCAATAACCAATTTCTTTAAGAAGTTTAAAAGATAATGAATAAACAGAATTTGGAATAAGCCTCATTCCTTGAACAAGAAGCGCTATACGCCACAAACTCCCAAAGAAAGAGATAATCCTAATAAATGATGGAACCTGCCAGAAATTATTGTAAGCAACATTGGCTGATTGAAAAAATAGTCTATAGCGATCTTCGGACGCTAAAAATTTGTATGCAAGGTATGCAAAAAATTGTTTATCAAAAATAACGTCTGCATCTACTGAAGATATTGTCATAAAGTCTATATCATATTTCTTTTCTTTTAATAAAATTTGCTCTGCTGCTTTTCCTGCGAATGCCTGATTGGAAGATTTTCCCTTAACCTCGTTTGGATCATCCGGATGAAATGTAGAATAAAAACCTCCAAATATTTTTCCGTAATCTTTGTAGAGCTGTTCCGATTTTTCTTTTGCAGCCAACTCCCTTTCTTCAAAAGCTACAAAAATAAAAATCTGTTTTGTGGACATAGTTTGACTGGCAATTGTATCTATTGTTTCTTTTATTTTTTCTATACTTTCCTGATATGTAGGAATCACAATTACGTGCTTTACCTTATCAAAGTTGGGAAGAGCCGAAGCTTGAGCTAACCAGTCCTCTTTTTCTGCCAGTTTAATCTTACGTGATGAGATAAAGGCACATACCGCCAGGTTACCAGATTGGTAAAGCCAATATATATCAAAAAAGATTATAAAGTAAGAAAGTGCTACGGGGAAAAATATTGCTCCCCAAAAAGGCATACTAATAAGAAATACTGCTGAAAGCGGAGGAATAATTTCTAATAACCTTAAGGTTTTTCTAGGGTATCTTGTAAAAAGATTGTTAACGAGAGCATGCATATCGATTAAAAGATTAAAAAATTAAAGTATTAAAAATTAATTTTAAATAGTTGTCTTGCGTTATCGTCTATAGTCTCACTAAATTCATCATAAGACACTCCCTTTAGATCAGCAAGAAACTTACCTACAATTATAACATTTGCGGGCTCATTTCGCGTACCGCGGAGTGGAATGGGAGAAAGAAATGGACTATCAGTTTCTGTCATCATGCGATCAATTGGCACCGCTTTTGCTAAATCTGACAAAGCTACAGTTTCACCTGGCGCAATTCCTTTGTAAGTAGTGTTCACATCAAAGCCTATATAAAACCCTAGATCTAGCGCATCATGCAATACCTCAAAGGTTCCGGCAAAACAATGGAACATACCGGGTGTATCCAGAAACTTTGACTTATAATCCCTAAGAATTCTTATAGTATCTTCTCCTGCTAAGCGATTGTGGATTTGTAAAGGTAGACCTAACTCAATTGATAGTTCAATTTGCTGACGAAAAGTATCTTCCTGAATCTTTTTATCTACAACTCCATTTGATTTGTACATAAAATAATCCATTCCAATCTCTCCTATTCCAATAACCTTGTCTTCCTTAGCAATCTCGTGGAGTTTTTCAAACCAATCAGACTGAAGCTCTCCTTCAAATTCAATATCTACCTTATCAGCATGATGCGGATGAACACCAACTATTGCATACATTTGTTCATATTGGCGAGCAAATTCCACTGCTTTTCTACTGGATGGAATTGAAGTTCCAGTGTTAATAATTATTTTGACGCCATTATCAAACGCGCGTTTAGCAACAGCATCATAATCCTCGTCAAAAGCGTGTAAATTTAGGTGACAATGAGCATCAACCATTTGATTAGGTAATAGGTACTAGGAATTAGGTACTAGTTAGGTAGATTATATCGCGATGTTAACTAGGTATAAAGACTTGTTACTATTAGAAATTAAATCTGAGGAGGACAAATGTTGGCATCAATATCTTGGAGACCTAATCACTATTACCTAAACCCTAATCCCTAGCTTAGTAGTCCATTCCACCCATACCGCCCATTCCACCAGGCATTGGAGGCATATCTTTCTTTTCTTCTGGAATATCCGTGATAAGAGCCTCAGTTGTTAATACCATTGTTGCAACTGATGCTGCATTTTGAACTGCGGATCTTGTAACCTTTGCCGGATCTATAATTCCTGCTGTTAACATTGAACCATACTCCATTGTCATAACATTAAATCCATAATCATCAGCCTTAGATGCTTCAATCTTATTAAGTATTACGCCACTATCTTCTCCGGCATTCTTAACAATCCATTTAATAGGTTCAGAAAGTGCTTGATAAAGAATCTCTACTCCTGTTTTTTGATCTTCTACGGTTAATGTATTCTTAAGTTTTGACAATGATTTTCTTGCTCTCAGTAATGTTACTCCTCCTCCAGGCACAACTCCTTCTTCAATAGCAGCTTTTGTTGCGGCTACTGCATCTATTACGCGCTCTTTCTTCTCTTTCATCTCTATCTCTGTTGCTGCTCCAACATTGATTACTGCTGCGCCACCTGAAAGTTTTGCTAAGCGCTCTTGTAGTTTTTCACGATCAAAGTCTGATGTAGCTTTTTCAATTTCGCGTTTGAGTAATCCAACTCTCTCAGCTACATCTTTCTTTGCGCCACGTCCTCCAATTATTTGTGTTGCGTCACTTGTAGACATTACTTTTTCTGCTCTTCCACAATCTTCAATTGTTATGCTTTCTAGTTTTCTTCCAGTTTCTTCTGTTACTACGGTTCCACCAGTTAAAATTGCAATATCTTCTAACATTGCGCGTCGCCTGTCACCAAATCCAGGAGCTTTAACTGCTAATATATTTATTGTTCCACGAAGTTTATTAAGAACGAGCGTTGTTAATGCTTCTCCCTCAATATCATCTGCAATGATAACTAGGTTCTTTGATACTTTTACAAAATTCTCAAGGAATGGTACGAGTTCTTGGATTGAAGTAATCTTTTTATCTGTTATTAATATGTATGCATCCTCAATTTCTGATTCCATACGGTCAGTATTGGTTACAAAGTAAGCAGAAGCATAACCCTTATCAAATTCCATTCCATCTTTATAGTCGATTGAAAATTCAAGACCTTTTCCTTCTTCTACGGTTACTATTCCATCTTTTCCTACTTTTGTTAGAGCTTCTGCAATTAGACTTCCAATATTTTCATCTTGAGCAGAAATTGTAGCTACTTTTGCTACATCTCCATCTTTAACCTGTTTACTCATTCTTTTAATTTCTGCAAGAACTTCTGAAACTCCACGCTCCAAACCGACTCTTAAAATCATTGGGTTAGCACCAGCCTCAACTGCCTTGAATCCTGAGGTTACAATTTGCTGAGCAAGAAGAGTTGCTGTTGTTGTACCGTCTCCTGCAACATCGTTGGTTTTGCTTGCTGCTTCTTTTACAAGTTGTGCACCCATATTCTCAAATGGATCTGGAAGCTCAATTTCTTTTGCAACGGTTACTCCATCATGAATTACATTTGGAGCTCCCCATTTTCTATCTATTGCTACATTTCTTCCCTTAGGACCAAGGGTTGTAACAACAGCATTAGCAAGCTTATCAATTCCGTCTTTTAATTTTGTTCTGGCTTCTTCGCCGTATTTAATTTGTTTACTCATTTTTGGTTAATTGTTAATTGTTAAATGTACTTGCTATTGAACAATAGCAAGTATGTCTTTTTCTTCTACTATTGTCCATTCTTCGTTTCCTACTTTAATCTCATTTCCGCCCCACTTTTTATACATTACGCGGTCTCCAACTTTTACCGTCATTGCGTGTTTATCACCTTTTGGAGTTACTTCTCCATCTCCAACTGCCATAACTAGTCCAATTGTAGGTTTTTCTTTTGAACTCTCAGGAAGATAAATTCCACCAGCTGTTTTTTCTTCTGCATCCATTGGTTTTACCAACACGTTGTTGAACAAAGGTTTAATATTTATTGTATTAGAAGCGTTTTTTGCCATAAAAGTATTAAGAATTATAGAAAAAAGTTATCTCTTTTTCAAGAGGCCCTAAAATACCAATAAAATCATTGACTTATATAGCAAAATTGTCTACGCTATTGTTAGTACCTGGAATACCTTTCAGGATTATCTGTGATGAAATTATTATCCAATAGATACTTTATAATAGGTAACTTACTTTTGCTTCTAATCAGCATTCCTCTCACACTTTTCTTCATAAAAAGACAGCAAGACGTGAGAAGTAAGGCTGCACCAACATCAAAACTTTATTTTTCCCCAGAGAGTCCTAACACATCTACCCAATGTCCAAGCTTCACTATGGATCTTATGGTTGATCCAGGACAAAACATTGTTTCTATTGTAGATTTCTACGTTAAATATGATCCATCAAAGCTTGATATTACAGATATCCAAGAGGGAACAGCTTTCCCAACCGTTGTAAGGCCGGCAAGTATTACAAGTGGTGCTGCTAACATGTCTGTTTCTGTGGGATCAGACGTAACAAAGGCTGTTCAAACAGTAAGTAAAGTTGCAACAATTACCTTTAAGCCCAAGGTCGCAGGCCCAGCTCAAGTTACAATAGATCAAGATCAATCAAGGGTGTTCTCCCTTGCTCCTGCTGATCAACCAACAGAGAATGTATTGTTCCAAACAAATCCGAGCAACGTTAACATAACAAGTGATGCATGTGCTGGCGGAAGCGGAACACCTATTCCAAGCGGCACAATTTCTCCTACCCCTACGGGAACAAGTGGAGGCGCAACTGTTGCCCCTTCTCCTACTGGAGGATCCATAAGTGCCACTCCAACTCAAGCTGCTAATCAAGCTCCGGTTTGTGCTAGCTTTACAGTGAGTCCGGCAGCATCTGGCTCTGCTCCATTCTCTGTACTCTTCACTGCAAATGGAAATGACCCAGACACTGGAGGCTTAATAAATGCTACCAACTTTAACTTTGGAGATGGAACAAGCCAAAATGTAACAGAAGGAATGAATCTTCAAAGCGTTAGTGTACAAGCCAACCACACCTATCAAAATGGTGGAAGCTATGGAGCAAGTGTTACATTTACAGATAACAACGGAGCAACTAGCCAAATATGTACACAAACAATTGATGTAACCGGCGCTTCAGGATCAGCCGCGACAAGTGCACCAACTGCAGCACCAACCTCTGCTGACAATGGAGCACCAACTGCAGCACCAACAGTACCAGCAACAGGAAGTGTAGCTCAGACAGTTGGAATAATTGGAGCAGTAATAATTACAATAGTTGGTGGATTCTTACTCCTTGCCCTCTAAAATTATTAACGAGTTAAAAGGTTAACGAGTTTATATATCCTATTCCATAAAACCTAGTTCCTAATCCCTAGTTTTTATGCTTTGAGGACTGCGAGGAATGCTTCTTTGGGAACATTTACGGAACCTATTGTTTTCATTTTTTTCTTTCCTTTTTTCTGAGCTTCTAGTAATTTGTCTTTACGGGTTCTATCTCCACCGCTCATTTTTGCTAAAACATCTTTTGAATATCCCATTATTCTTTCGCTAGCTATAATTTTTCCACCAACTTGAGCACGAACAAAAACTTCAAATTGATGGCGAGGAATTTCCGCGGCCAATGCTTTTGTCATACGGCGAGAAAAATCATCTACTTCTGTTCTATGAACCACAAAACAAAGCTCTGGAACTATATCATTATTTACAGATATATCAACGCGCTCAAGATTAGATTTTCTAAATTCTGCAATTTCATAATCAAATGATGCATAGCCACTAGATAAGGTTTTTAACTTGTCATAAAAGTCATAAATAATATTGGCTAAGGGCATTTCAAATTCTATTTTTGCCTGATTTCCAAAGTATATTATGTTGTTGCTTAGTCCTCTTTTTTTATGAACCATTTCAAGAATATTTCCAAGGTATTGGGCTGGTGTATAGATTTCTCCAACTACAATTGGCTCCTCAACATCATGTGCTGCGTTGTCTAAATCTTTTGGGTTAGTAATACTTTTTCCATCTGCAATGTATTCTATGCTCGGAGGTGCTGCAAAAACTTCAACGCCCTCTTCTTTTTCTATTCTTTCTATTAATATTTGCGCATGGAGTAAACCTAAGAATCCGCACCTGAATCCCGGTCCAAAGATACTAGACTGTTCTGGCGCAATAGCCAAGGCCGCATCATTTAATTTTAATTTATACAAAGCTTTTCTTAGGCTTTGAAAATCAGAAACGGATGTTGGGTAGAGTGATAAATACACAAATGGCTTTTGTTCTATGTATTTTCCCAAAGACTCTCCTTCGCCTTTTGCATTTAGCGCTGTGTCTCCCACTTTTGCCTGAGTGATATCTTTAATATTTGTAATGATATAACCTACTTCTCCATTTACTAATTCACCTGAAGAGAAATAACTAGGCTTCATAAAACCAACATCATTTACTAGAACTTTTGAACCATCTGATGCAAAAGTAAGAGTATCGCCTTTACTTATCTTTCCGTTCTTAACCCTTACATATATAACGATTCCACGGTGTTCATCATAAACTGAATCAAATATGAGAGCCTGGGTAGGTGCTTCTAAAACGCCGAGAGGTGCCGGAACTCTTTTTATAACTTCTGAAATTAGATTTTCTACTCCTATTCCTGTTTTTGCAGAAATTTCCAATATTGACTCCCTTTCAAAACCAAAAGTATTAACCATCTCTTCTTTAACACGGTCTACATTTGCGGTTGGAAGATCTACCTTGTTTACGGCAGGAACAATTACTAATCCTAATTTTTTTGCAAAATTATAATTTGCTACAGTTTGAGCTTGCACTCCCTTTGTTGCATCAACTAATAATACAGCGCCTTCACAAGCATAAAGAGTTCTTACAACTTCATAAGAAAAATCAACGTGCCCGGGAGTATCTATCAGATTCAAAATGTATTTTGAATCTGGTGTTGATGGTTCATGGTTAATGGCTGATAGATCATAATCCATGCGGACTGGAGCAAGCTTAATAGTAATTCCATGTTCACGAGATATAGCACTTGAATCAAGAAATTGTGCCTGATCTTTTATTTCTGACATCCTCACAGTTCCCGTCATCTCTAGCAAACGGTCTGCAAGTGTAGACTTACCATGATCAACGTGGGCAATAATACAAAAATTACGAATATTATTTTGCTTGTCCTGAGCTGTGCCGAAGGAGTTCATCTCTGAATTATACCAAAACCCGAGGCTAAAAACCCAAACCTCTATCCCCTGGGGAATGCAACTTTTGATCTTCTAATTAATATAGGTATTAATTCTTCTTCTCCTTCTTTGATATATCTTGGCTCAGTAACTTCAATTGATGGCTCTCCCTCCGCATAACTATTCCAGCGCTTAATTTGTAAATCAGCTGCGACTTTTTTCTGTCTCTCCTGAAGGGTTTCTGGAGTATCATCCCATTTCATTTCAAATTGAGCAAAAGCAACTGTTGGTCCTGCGTCAACTTTTCCATCTGGTGAAAGCCTATGTATTATTGTATGTGATCCATCGTTTCTTCCAGTTTCGTGCATTAACCCAAGCATTACATATTGAGTCTGTCTACCCATGGTACCTGCTGTTTCATATTTTGGACCACCATGATCATTGTCAATTTCTTCAAATTCGTCGATGACATTTTTTGGAGTCATAACTATTAATCCATTTTGGGAAACAGCATCAACATCATAAGATCTAAATATTTCTATTATTGCCCTCCCAAAAAGTAATTCTTTTTCCGGAGTAAGTCTTCCATATTCTCTTCTATTCACGAGCTCTGCCCCCACCCCGAGTCTTTGAGCACGTTGCAAAACATTAGCGTCAGGATGTGTTGAAATAACAACGGGAATATCCATATGGAGTCTGCCTTCATGAGAGGCTCTTACCATTCTTTCAAATGTTAGTCCTTCACCTGATGCCAATACTCCAAGTCTTGGTATGTCCTTAATCATAATTATCTTAAGTCTAAACTCTCTGAATTATATATTATATTTTTTGGTTTTATAATTACTTTTTTATCTCCTTTTTCCACATGCCCGGCAGAAATTCCTTTAAATTTATTTTTCCTAACAATTAGAAGTGCTTTATCTACATCTTTTTTGGGAATAAAAATTGCATAATCATTACCCATATTAAAAGTTGCGTACATTTCCTCATTGGTCAACCCAGCCGCTTTTTGAATAACGTCAAATAATTCTTGTGGTTCAAATATCTTTTCTATTACGTAGGTAAAATTCTTTTTTGCTCTCATAATTTTTCTAAAACCGTGTCCCGTTATATTTGCTGCATAATGAATATTAACTCCCGAGTCTAATAAATCTTTTATTAATTTCGCATAGATATTAGACTTTGCTAAAACTGCTTCACCAAATGTTTGACCGTCTGATAATTTTGTGAGATATCCTTTTTTTAATTTTTTTGATATCGCGCGAATCAAAGATATCCCATTAGCATTTGGGCCTGAACTTTTAATCAGAATTATTGAATCTCCCACTTTTAATTTATCTTCTGTAATAAATCTTTTCTTATTACCAATTATTCCAACTGCGGAACCTCCCAAAATAATTGTTTTCTTATCAACAATATTTCTCAAAGTTGGAGATTCTCCCCCTCCCCAAGAAACTAGCGCCGTATCACAAGCTTTTTTCCATCCATTTACTAAATGACCAACCCTTTTACTGTCCCCTACCCAATCTACATGCCCGACTGCCCAATATGCATGAAGCGTAAGAGGACGGGCACCAACAGTTACTAAATCATTAATTATTGTTGCTACAGTATCATGAGATATATTCTCATAATAACTTTTTCCAGTTAAGCTATAGACGTCATCTGCTATTAAATTTTTTGTCCCCAATGCTTCAAGAACTGAGGCCATCAAGATATTTCCCTGTTTCCAAACATATGCTGATTCACCACGTGTATCTGGAAAGTCTTTAAAAGGTAAAATATTTTTAGAAGTTAATGCTGCTTGTTGCTGTGCTAATTTTTTAACTGGATCCTTTTTTCCGTAGTTTTCTCCAACGTTTTGATAAGTAGTTTTTTTAACCATCTACATATTAAGTTTTGGACCGTCCATTATTTCTCCGATTTGAGCAAGCATCTTATCACGATCTTTAAACTTCTTAAGAACCTCTACTATATAGTAGGCTTCCTTAATATCAAAAAGCCAAGTAAAGAATACATATGCTGCGAGTCCAAATAAAGATGCGATACCTGTCAAAATCAGAAGATTAAAAGTTTTGGTAGTATCAAAAACTAATTGATCAAGAAGCTTAATTGGAACATAAACGGCTACACCCATAACAATTGTTGAGATTAATATCTTTAGAAAACTTATTGCCATATCCATCTTTGGCAACTCTACTTTCTTATCAAAGCAATAAAGCATAGCAAGGGCAGCAACAATTGTTCCAATAGAAAATGAAAAGGCTAAAGCATAAATAGGCCAGTGATAAACAAGTACAAAGAGGTAGGAGAAAACAATATTAACAACAACTGAGAATATTGTTATATAAAGCGGAGTTCTTGAGTCTTTATAAGCATAAAAGGCACGGGACAAAAGATAAATAATTGCACTCCCAGCCATAGAAATAGAAAAATAAGCTAGAGTTAAACCCGTATCTACTGTTGCGTCCCAATCAAATCGCTGTGCTCCAAAGAATAATCTAACCAGCGGGATTCTTAAAACTATAAGAAGAGCAGCTAGCGGCATTGTAAGATAAAGAATCTGATTAAATGAACTTACAAATATATCTAGGAATGCTTTTTTATCTTCATACTTTATAGACATCGCCGGAAATGACGCCTGAGCAATGGATTGACCTACCAATAAAACTGGTGCCATTGCAAGAGTTTGCGCTAGATCAAAAACAACCAATGATCTTGCAGAAATAAATGATGCAAAGAATACGTTTGCAGTTGCTGTGATTTGGGTAACAATGAGGGTTGCTGTTCTTGGAATCATAAGTCTCCCAAGTCTTATTAAGCCCTGGCTGAATTTTAAAACCATTTCAAATCTAAAACCGGCAAAGAAGACTAGGGGAAGTTGCAGAATAAAGAACAAGAATGATCCAATAAGAACTCCAATTGTTCCTCCATATATTCCGAATCCCAAGAAATGAGAAAAGATTATCAATCCTAAAATTATTCCAAAATTATAAAAAGCGGTAGCAATTCCCGGGATCAAAAAGTGCTGGAAAGATTGCAGAATCGCAGTAAATACAGTACCCAAAATAAAGAATATCTGAGATAGCTGAATAATAATCATAAGATTTGCCATAAGAGTTAGCTCTTTTGGCGTAAACCCAGGAGCAATCAGAGAACAGAATTGATATGCAAAGACTATAAGAATTGCGGATATTACCATGAAGAAAACCATACCTATAAAGATGAGTTCTGAGGTAAAACCAAATGCTTCTTTTTTCTTTCCCTTACCTATATATTCTGTGAATATTGGGATAAAAGAAGCTGACAAGGCTCCTGCAACTACAACCTGAAAAATAAAGTCTGGAATTCTGAAGGCAGCAAAGAAAACTCCAAGGTCAGAAGAAGCTCCAAAAAGTGAAACCAAAAGTCTATATTTAAGGATTCCTAAAAACTGAGAGAAGACCGTTGTGAGAATAATAAATGTGGCTGCTGTAAAGATATTTGTCTGACGAGAAACTATTGCACCTATACTTTTTTTAACAATATCTTTAACCATACTTTCTTATTATAAGTTCTCAATTACTTAAGCACCAACAACCAAACAAATGTTAAAGGATAAATTCAAAATACCTAATGAATTATTCTAATTACTTAATTAACAATTGGTTTGAAAATTGGAATTTGATAAATTGGTCATATTCACACCTACTTAGCTTGTATTTATAAGTATAACATGCTAAAATTGCCACATGCCAGTAATAAAATCAGCAATTAAAAAGTTAAGAAAAGACGTGAAAAGAGAGAAAGCTAACTCTTTTATTCGCGCAGAGCTAGACAAAGCACTTAATACTGCAAGAAAGCAAAAAACTGAAAAGGCTGTTAAAACAGCAATTTCTGAGATTGATAAAGCAGTAAAAAAGAATCTAATGCATGCAAATAAAGCAGCTCGCATGAAATCATCTTTGTCTAAAGTTGTAAGAATTGGAGCAAATAGCGCTAAAAGTGCCACTAAAACAGCTTCAAAGGTTGCAACAAAAACAGCTGAAAAGGTTGTTAAAAAAGCAGCAGCAAAATCCCCTAAGAAATAATATTTGATCTAGGTGTTATATAAAAGATCTTAGATATTGGATAAATCCTCCATCCTTTTTTCTCAAAATTACAGCACTTTTTGCTTACTTTTGTGTGTACAAAAGTAAAGGAAGTGTTTTGGTACTTTTCGTGGTAGAAAAGCACAAGAAAACATAAAGCTATTTTTGCTTTGACAAACATCCCCAAAGTCTCTAAACTAAATTTATGGCGATTTCTCGTCATTTTATTGTTGTGTCAAACAAATAAAATATGGCTAATTCACCTCACATAAAAATTAACTTATTAGGTAAAAGTGAGGTCTCATTTAGAGATGACATCTTGAAGTGGGGAATTAACATTGGAAGAATAATAATTGTTGTTACAGAGTTAGTTGCAGTAGGAGCACTTGCCTACCGCTTTACCCTAGACCGCAAAATTGTAGACCTTCATGATCAAATTAAAAAGGCAGATCTCTTTGTGGAAGCACAAGGCGCCAAAGAAGCAGATTATAGAAGCATTCAAACTAGACTTGCCAATATTAAAACCATAAACGATGATGCAGAGAATAAGGTTTCCATCATGAAACAAATACTTAACTCTATGTCCACCGGTGATTTTTCATCTACTAATCTTACTGTTAACCAAACCTCAATAAGTATAAATGGAGTCGCATTTTCGATCTTTCCAATCAATAACTTTATTGATGAGTTAAAACAAAATCCAAATGTAACATCTATTAGCTTGGATGATATATCAAGCACCGATGAAGGGGTTAAATTCAAGATGACAATCGAACTAAAACAGACAACAAAATTACCAGAAGATGAAACTAGATAAAATAAATTTTACAATCAAAAGCTTATCCGATAAGTATATCGGAGGCATGGATGATGCAAAAAAGAAAAGAGTTATTGGGTATATCTATATAATTCTTACTCTTGTTACTGTTTGCTTCTTTGGATTATTTGCAATTGCACCTACTCTCACCACAATTGGTAATCTCAATAAACAATATGAGGATAGTAAGCTAGTCTATGATGCCCTAAATAGAAAACTTACAAATCTGCAGTTATTAGATGATGCATATAAAGATATTCAAACTGACCTCCCGGTTATCTACACAGCTGTTCCAGAAACTACCAAAATTCCAGAACTGACTCGTAAATTAGAGGATGTTGCAACGAGTAATAATGTTACCATCTCAAGACTCAATTTTGGGGAAGTTGAAGTATATCCAAATTCAAAAAAGAGTCCAATATATTCATTTGCATTTACAATTGGAGTTGTAGGCGCCCAGCAAAATGTAAACAACTTCATAGAAAGCGTAATTGACTTTGATAGAATAATCGGTATCGATAAGATAATCACCGGAGTTGACCAAGAAGGCAAGTACACAGCCCAAGTTACAGGACGGGCCTATTTTGTAAAAAAATAACATGATAAAAGGACTACTCTACATAACACTTTTAACAACTGCAGCAGTTATTTCATGGATTGCATTCTCTGTTTATCACAGCACGGTTACCTCTACCATTGCTCCTGATACGGCCATTATAATTACGCCAATACCACCAAGCTTTGATCGTGAAACAATTGAGAAACTTAAGAATAAAAAAGTAGTTCCAGTAGACTTAAGTGCGGGACGAGTTGATCTACCCATAACAACAGATCAGCCTCAAACCAAACAAGCTTCTGGATCTTCAACTATTATTGAGTCTGTTCCTGCTTCACAATCTGCAGCAACAACTGAACAATTATAAATATGAAAAAAGGACTATGGAATCAAAGAATCCCAACAATATTTGGACTCCTTATTCTTCTTGTTGGAATTGGAGTTAGTTCTGTATTTATAAGAAAGGGTGTAAATGACATAAGTAGGGCTGGTCCAGAAAAAGTGCCTCAAAATGTAATTATTTCAAACGTTACAGACAGTTCTTTTACCGTAAACTTCACAACCAACGCTCCTACAGTTTCGGGAGTTCAAGTTGAAGATGGTCAGACTAGTCCTTTTGTAGTCTATGATGATAGAAATAAAAAAACAGGAGAACAAAACCCATACTATTCTCATTACATTACCGTTACTGGGCTTAACCCAAATACAGACTACAAGTTCTCTATACTGTCAGACGGAGAAACCTACCTACTCAATGGAAATAAATACTCAATAACAACTGGAACAAAAATAAACGGTACTCCACCCAATCAATCACCCATTGTAGGAAAAATCCTGATGCCCGATGGAAGCGCTGCAACTGATACTATAGTTGAGCTAAGAGTCCCAAGTGCAGAAAGGATAACTGCTCTTACCCAAGATAACGGAAATTATATAATTCCAACTAATTCAATAAGAAATAACACTCTAAATGGATACATCACATTAAAACAAAACGAAGATCTTACGCTTGTTGCCTATAGACAAAATCTTCAAGCCCAAGTAAAAATTGCATATCAGGAGAACTCAACTATCCCCCCACTTACTCTTGCACAAAGCTATGACTTTTCAGACATATCTACAATCGAAGAATCTACTATCGCTTCTCAATTAAAGGCTCCGGCAACACAAGGAGCAAACAATGGAAATATTGCAATTACTGTTCCTACAAACTCTCAATCTTTTGTTGATAGCCAACCTTCTTTTAAGGGAACAGGCGTTGCAAACAGAAGTGTCACTATACAAATTGAGCCCGGAACATCTTCTACGCTTTCTGTAGGGAGTAATGGAGTTTGGACGTATAGACCGACTAAACCTCTTGATCCAGGTACTTACAAACTTACAATCCAGGGTCAAAATAAATCCGGCACAACACAAAGCGTAACAAGAAGTTTTTCAATTTTTGCAGCTGGAAGCCAAATAGCCGGATCAGGTCCAACAACAACTCCCACACCAAAACCTTCTGCAACACCTACCAGGACACCAACTGCAACTCCAACAAGAGTACCCACTGCGGCTCCAACTACCTCTATCCCATCTCCAACTCTTGGTCTTAGCCCAACGAGTATTCCAACTACTTCTCCAACTATAGCCTTAACACCTACAATAACACCAAGCATAAGTGGCTCACCCACAGCTACCTTAATTCCTACGGCAACTCTTGTTCCACCAACAGCAACACCAACTCAAGTTGTAATAAATACTCCACCACCTATTGCTACCCCACCGCCAACAGGAAATACAACTCCACTTGTCCTAACTGCGGTTTCAATTATCTTGATAATCGCCGGGGGAGCTCTTCTATTTATGCTCTAAAAGAATCTTTGTCCGAGCATTTTACACTCAGTAGTTAGTATCAAAATTTGATAAAATTACTCATGCTTTAACCCACTTATTTTTGGGTGATTAAAAATATATGAAAATAGGAATTATTGGTGCTGGATTTACGGGACTTGCCGCTGCTTATTATCTGGGAAAATCTGGACACAAAGTTACCATACTTGATATGGGTGAAAAACCTGGAGGATTAGCAATTGGATATAAGGAAAAAGAGTGGGATTGGACACTAGAGGAACACTATCATCACTGGTTTACAAATGACTTTAGCGTTTTAGACCTTGCAAAGGAAATAGGATATGAAGTTGTAATAAGACGACCCAAGACGTCAAACTTTGTTGAAAGTGGAATTTACCAATTAGACTCCCCTACTTCACTTCTAAAATTTCCAGATCTATCAATTCTAGACCGGCTAAGAATGGGAGCCTCTCTTGCGTTCCTTCGCTATAATCCAATATGGAAGCCTTTTGAATATTTCAAAGCAGAACCATATCTAAAACTATCTATGGGTAAAAAGGGATATGAAAAACTTTGGAAACCTCTCATGGTAAATAAGCTTGGAGATTATTCAAAAGACGTATCTCTTGCTTGGTTCTGGTCACGAGTCTATAAAAGAACTCCATCTCTTGCTTATCCCAAAGGAGGGTTTTTGAAATTTGCAAAAGAACTTGAAAAGGTAATTGAAAAACAAGGCGGAAAATTTATCTATGATGCACAAGTCGTGGATCTTGTTTCTAATAAAAAAGTGACAATTACATATCAGAAGAAGGGAAAGAAAAATCCTAACACACTTGAGTTTGATAAAGTAGTTGTTACATCAACCATTCCGGTCTTTGCAAAAATCGCAAAAGATTTACCAGAGTCTTACATAAATAAATACACAAAACTAAATGGCATTGGAGCTATAAATTTGGTTGTAAGATTTAAAAAACCATTTTTTTCCGATGGGACCTATTGGCTTAGCATGTCAGAAATTAAATCTCCGATTTTAGCAATTGTTGAACATACCAATTTCATGGAGAGCAAAAATTATAATAATGAACACATAGTTTATTTTGGAAACTATATGCCAGCAACCGATCCAAGATTCAACATGAATGAAAAACAAATTTTAAAACTCTATAAACCATGGCTCAAAAAAATAAATCGTGATTTTGAAGCAAATATAATAAGTATGAAAATATTTAAAGCTTTTTTTGCCCAACCCATTATTACCACCAATCATTCAAAAAAAATTCCCGGAATGATAACCCCTCTTAAAAATGTATATCTATCAAATATTCAGCAAGTTTATCCTTGGGATAGAGGGACAAACTATGCTGTTGAACTGGGTAAGAAAGTTTCAGAACTCATCCTGTCCTAAATGGAAACAAAAGTTTTAAAAACAGTTTTGTTTGTAACCTTTTTTATTTTTATTGTATCCATCTTTGCTAATATCAATTGGGGTGCTCCTTTTTATTTTCATCCCGATGAAAGAAATATAGCATCATCCATTAGCCAACTTAACTTCCCAAATAATTTTAATCCTCATTTCTTTGCATATGGTTCCTTCCCTATTTATTCTGCTTTTATAATTGGAGCTATTCCTCAATTATTGTCAGGCAATTTTAACAATTTGACAGTTAGTTTTTCCGACGCAATAATTATCACAAGAATTTTCTCGAGTCTTCTCTCAGTTCTTTTAATTTTGTTAATTTATAAAACAACAAAATTTATTGCCGGAGAAAAACAAGCACTATTAGCTTCAATCCTCGGATCAAGTAGCGTTGGGTTTTTGCAGTTCTCAAATTTTGGAACTTTTGAAATGTGGCTTTCAGCTTTATCACTTCTAATTGTATTTTTGCTTCTTAAATTTATGAAAACTAACAATACAAAGTTATTAATATATTCATCTATCTTATTTGGATTACTAGTCTCTCTCAAACTTTCATTTGCTACATTTTTTTTAATTTTTATTTTTGTTTTGATCACGACATCAACAAAAAAATTATCTAACAAAACAAAACTATTTTTGATACTTATATCTACAATTCTAATTTCATACGTAGTCTTTGCGCCATTTAACCTTATGGATCTTCCCTCTTTTTTATCCAGTATGAATTATGAAGGAACCGTTGCAACCGGCACCTTACAGGTTTTTTATACTGGGGGATTTTTAAATACAATTCCAATTGCCTATCAGTATCAAAATGTCTTTCCATTCGTTCTTAATCCACTAATAACTTTACTCTCTATTCCTGCAATATTTTATATGAGTTATATTTCTATTAAGAAGAAGGACTATGAGTTAGGCCTGATAGTTTTTTCATTTTTGATAGTCTTCATCTCCCAGGGAATTCTTTTTGTTAAGTGGACTCGATATGTTATTCCAAGCCTTTCTTTTATATATATACTTATCTCCATATTTTTATTCAAGATAGAAAATAAATTTGGTAAATATATTTTCTATACGATACTAACTCTCTTAATTGGTATATCTTTTATTTTTGAATTTTCATTTCTAAGAACCGTAAGGCTTGCAAACGATACTAGACTTACTGCGGCAGATTTTGCAAAAAACAATATTCCACAAAACGCAAGAATAATTAGCGAGGTTTATGATCTAGGAATCCTTCCTTTCAATGAAAATTTTCCACACATAACATTATTTAACTTCTATGATCTTGATAACAATCAAGATCAAATACATGTACTTCAAAGCCAGTTTAAAGATTATGATTACTTTATAATTCCTAGCCAAAGAATTGTTCAATCAAGATTTGCTAACTCTGGCAATTTTCCCGTAGGATACAACTTTTATAAGAATCTATTTGATGAAAATCTTGGGTACAAAAAGATATATGAAACTCCATGTGATATTTTCTGTAGAATAATATATATGGGTAACCCAACCTTAAACCTTGAACAAACAGCAAGTGTATTTGATAGACCAACTGTCTTTATCTTTAAAAGATATAGAAAAAATTAAAATAAAAACATAAAAACACCAATGAACTTTAAAGAAAAATTGTTACTTTTATTTATTTTGATTCTTGGATTTTCTTTGCGTTTTTATGGGATAAACTGGGATCAAACCTGTTGCCAGCATCCAGATGAAAGAGCAATCGTAATGTACAGCCAACCCCTAAAGCTTCCTAATAATTTAGATGAGTTTATAAGCAAAGATAGCTCACTAAATCCACACTTCTTTGCTTACGGCAATCTCCCCTTATATATATTGAGATCTGTATCAAACTTTGCTGGCAATTTTGATCCACAGCTTGCCACCTACAATCAGATGGATTTAGTTGGGAGATTTATATCAATACTAGCGGATACCATAACTATTCTTATAATTTTTCTCATTGCTAGAAAATTATTTAATGCAAATGCAGGATTTGCCGGATCATTCTTATATGCAGTTTCTGTTCTACCTATCCAATACTCTCACTTTTTCACTTCCGATATACTTCTAACTTTTATAATCTCGCTCTTACTTTTGTTCGTTATTAATTTTTATCAAAAACCACAACTCAAAAAAGCAATAATAATTGGTATTTTATTTGGCCTTGCCCTCGCTACAAAGATTAGCGCTATTCCAATCATTATTTCCATTACCATGGCTATAACTCTTGATTTTCTTTTTGTATTTTTAAAATCCCCACACAAGCCAAAAACCTGGCTTGGACATATACCACATGTAGTTAGAAAATTAATAAGCGAGTGGTTATTAATACTTCTTATTGCCTTTATTACATTCTCTATTGCACAACCTTACGCAATAATCGATTCTAAAGAATTTGTGGATCAAAACATGCTTCAGTCAATGATGACAAAAAATCCCTACATATTTCCCTACACACTACAATACGTAGGAAAAATAAAATATATTTATGAGTTGAAAAATATTTTCCTTTGGGGGCTTGGTCCAATAATTTCACTTCTATCCCTTTGTGGTTTTTATCTGGTCTATAAGAAGTTCAAAAAAATGGAACAGACAAAAAAATCAGAGATTGTAATAATTGTCTCTTTTTTAGTTGTCTATTTTGGAGTGGTTGGAAGTTTTGCAATAGGCTTTATGAGATATTTACTTCCTATCTATCCAATACTGGCAATTTTTGGTGGCTATACAATCGTAAGAATACTAGATTATATTAACTTTCAAAAAATAAACGATCAACTAAAAAATATTCTTAAGTTTATTTTGATAGTATCAATTCTTGTCTGGCCGTTATCCTTTATAACTATTTATTCTAGAACCAACACAAGAATTGAAGCTTCTAATTGGATCAACCAAAATATTCCGAATAATTCAACCATTGCTATAGAACACTGGGACGATAGACTCCCACTTTTTACATCTAATAACTATAACTTTTCAGAGCTAACGCTTTACGACCAGCCGGATAACAAATATAAGTGGCAAGTTTTATCCGCTAGATTAAAAAGCTCAGACTATCTTGTAATTGCCTCTAATAGATTGTATGTTCCTATTCAGAAACTAAATAACTGTTCGAGATACCGAATCTGTTATCCAATAGCTTCTGAGTATTACAAGTCATTATTTTCAGGTAAACTTCCCTTTAAATTGGTAGCGGAATTTACTTCTTATCCTACTATTCCATTCACAGGCACTAAGATTATTGATGACATGGCCGATGAATCATTTACAGTATATGATCATCCCAAAATATTTATCTTCAAAAAAATACCCTAAAAAGCTGTTGTAAGGAGGCCAGCTTTGCTGTAAAATTTAAGCTTATGAAAACGGTTTTAATAACAGGGGGCGCAGGTTTTTTAGGCGTCTACCTATCACGTTTTCTGCTCAAAAAAGGATTCAAAATAATTTGTCTTGATATTGCCCCTTTTACTGCTCGTGATATAGAGAAAAAAATAACCTACGTTAAGGCCGATATAAGAAACGCAAAGCTCATGGAAAAAGAGCTTAAGAGCGTTGACTATGTAGTTCATGCAGCAGCGGCTCTACCTATAATCCATGATAGAAGTGAAATTTTTAAAACAAATGTTGATGGAACAAGAAATATATTAAAAGCAGCATTAAAAAACAAAATTAAAAAACTAGTATTTATTTCAAGCACTGCAACCTACGGAGTTCCAAAACATCTACCAGAAACTGAAACTGATGATATAGCACCAATTGGTCATTATGGGGAATCAAAAGTTAAAGGAGAAGAACTCTGTTTTGAATTTTTAGGAAAAGGATTACCTATAAACATAATCCGTCCCAAAACTTTCCTAGGACCAGAAAGACTTGGAGTATTCACTCTCTGGTTTGAAGCGGTATACAAAAATAAACCGGTATTTATTTTGGGAAATGGTAACAATCTCTATCAATTACTCGAAGTGAATGATCTTTGCGACATGATATACAATGCTCTAATTACAAAGAAGAGCGGGGAAATATTCAATGCTGGGGCCGCAAAATTCGGAACATGGAGAAAAGATCTTGGTGCACTCATTAAACACGCGAAATCAAAATCAAAAATAGTAGGCTTTCCGGTTCTTCCATCTCAACTTGCGCTCGGATTTTTAGAAGCTCTTAACCTATCACCCATTGTTGCCTGGCACTATAAAACACTGCCTGTAAATTCTTACGTTAGTATTGAAAAAGCAAAAAAAGAATTAGGATTTAAACCCAAAAAATCTAACCAAGATATATTAATAGAAAGCTACGATTGGTACGCAAAAAATAGAGATCAATTTATTGGAAAAGTGGGAACCGGACACAGGGTTGTTTGGGATTTTAAACTATTAAGTATTTTTGACAAATTATCATGAGTAAAAAAATTGTAATAGGTATAGATTTTGATAAAATTTTTGTTAACTATCCTCCCTTTGTGCCAACAACTCTCATTGAAAGGTTTTATAAAAAGAGAAATCACAAACTTTCATATAGAATTCCTGGAAAAATTGAACAACAAATTAGAATTCTCTCCCACACTCCACTTTTTCGCCAACCCATAAAAGCAAACATCTCTGACCTTGAAAAAATTTTTGACGGAGAAAAATCATCTATTTTTTTGGTTTCGAGTAGATTTTCTTTTCTAAAGGGCAAAACTAACCTATGGAACAAAAAACACAATATCTCCAAATTCTTTGAGAAAATGTATTTTAACTATGAAAATCAACAGCCACATCTTTTTAAAGATAGGGTGATAAAAAAAGAAAACATTAAAAAATTTATAGATGATGATCTTGATCTATTACAATATTTGTCCGCAAAAAATCCAGAAGTTGAATTCTATTGGGTTACTCCAAACATAGCAAAAGTTAATCTCCCCAAAAATATAAAAATGATAAGAAACCTTAAGGAATTTAGATTAAAATATTTATAACATGCCCGACTTGTTAACGATCATCCAATGGTGGTTCCCACTATTTATCATTGGTTTGATATTTTTACCCATCTCAAATTATTTCTTCTCAGATTTTAATGACGGTGGATATTTATTTGCCAAAGTCTTTGGGATTGGTCTAACCACATATGCAGTTTTTGTTTTAGGTTTTTTGAGAATTCTCCCTTTTAGCACAGCTTCTATAATATTTATTCTTTGGATTTTCTTGATGTTTAACATTTACCTAGTCAAAAAGCAAAAACTAAAAATTAAAGACATTCCTCTCAAAATGGTCATCTTTGAAGAATTACTTTTCTTTGCATGTATATTAGCCTGGACTTATGTTAGAGGAAATGAACCAAGTATAAATGGGCTTGAGAAATTTATGGATTTTGGATTTCTCAATTCAATACTTCGCACTACCTACATGCCGCCAAACGATATGTGGTTTACCCCATTCTCTATAAACTATTACTATTTTGGGCATTTAGGAACAGCTGTGCTCACAAAGATATCACTTCTACCATCTCTTCTTACCTATAATCTTATGATCTCCACACTTTTTGCATTTGCATTTACACTCGCCTTTTCTCTAGGCTCAACACTCATTTCCTCTTTTGCAAAAAAAGGTAAAACAATAGCCGGAGGATTAATAACTGCCTTTTTCTTAGCAATGGGAGGCAACCTCCACACAATATACTCACTATTCAAACCATACGATGTAGAAAATCCTGTTCCATTTTGGAAATTAGTTTTTACTCCTCAAACATTTCCAAATAGTTACTGGTATCCCAACGCCACAAGATTTATCCCATTTACAATACATGAATTTCCAATTTACTCTTTTGTAGTATCAGATCTTCATGGACATGTCCTTGATATTATTTATGTTTTACTTCTAATTTCATTATCGTTTGTACTCTTTAAAAAAGGATTGAGTAAAGCGCTTCTCGTAACTATTTCACTATTCTTGGCAATTATGTACATGACCAACGCTTGGGATGGGGCAATTTATCTAATGCTTGTAGGCTTTGTGCTTTTTGCAAGAAACTACATGGAAGTAAAGTTACACAATAAAAAAAATAAAATACTTTCAAAATTAGTACTGGCATTTAAAAAAACTGTTATACCCTTCTTTTCAATGGCTATACTTTTTGTAATTTTTACTCTTCCTTTTAGTCTTACTTTTAAGCCTTTCGCAAGCGGTATTGGAGTCCTTTGTGCTCCAGACTTTCTTACAAAAATGGGACACATTGGACCATTCCTTTTTGAAGCAAATCATTGTCAGAAAACGACTTGGTGGGAATTCTTAACTCTATATGGAGCGTTTTATTTCTTTGTCATATCATTATTAATCTTTATGGCCAGAACAAAAAAGAAGATTCTAGAAACGGATATATTTGTTTTGATATTAACTATTCTTGCAACGATATTAATAATAGTTCCGGAATTTATTTATCTTAAAGATATTTATCCAGCACATTATAGGGCAAACACAATGTTTAAGCTTGTTTACCAATCATTCATGTTGCTTTCCATTGTCTCTTCTTACACTATTGTCAGAATTATTACCTCTACTAAAAATATTGTATTTTATTTAATTACGGTTTTGATTCTGGTGGCGATTTTTGTTTATCCTTATTTTGCTATAAAGGGCTACTACGGAGACTTAAAAAACTACAAGGGAATTGATGGAACTATCTATCTGCAGGATAAATATCCAAGCGATTACAAAGCCATAAATTGGATTAATAAGAATATAAAAGGAACACCAGTTATAGCAGAGGCGCAAGGTGACTCCTACACAGATTACGGAAGGATATCATCTAACACTGGTCTTCCAACAATACTTGGATGGACAGTTCATGAATGGTTATGGCGCGGCACATATGATATTCCTGCACCAAGAATTGAAGAAGTAAGAAACCTTTATGAGACACAAAATCGTGATGTGGCAAAACAAATTCTAACCAAATACAAAGTTATCTATGTTTATGTAGGAGATCTGGAAAGACAAAAATATCCAAATATTGATGAGGAAAAGTTTAATAGCTTAGGGAAGATAATCTTCCAAGACGGCAACACCAGAATATACAAGATTAATTAGGGATTAGGAGTTAGGAAATAGGGATTAGAAGATTTACCTCTTAACGCTTGGTTTTATCGTAACGGATGGGGTTGGTGTAGGATCTATTAATAAACCTTTTTCCGTAATATCACACATGTGGTTTCCAGCAACGCAGTTTACATAAGAATTAATTTCTGAAAAGTCTCCATCACCAACTCTTGGTATCAAATTGTATTGAAAACCCTTAGATTGGCTTGGAATATCTTCTTTAAGAAGTCCAAAACGATCTTCACTCTGATCTCCAAAATCTATAACGTAACTACTTATTTTTGCCTTCTGCATTTTTTGAGCGAGATTTATGAAATCATCATATTCATTTGGTGTAATATCTGTATCAATATTATCTTTTAGAATATTTAATATTCCAATTACTTTTACAGGATTAAGAATTATTCCTAAAGATAAAACTTTTGATTTAATAGCAGATATTACTTCTTGTTGGCGCCTTGATCTAGCAAAATCACTTCCCTCTCCATTTATTCCATGACGAGATCTTGAGAATTGAAGCGCTGTTTCTCCATCCATGTGCTGCATCCCTTGATCAACATGAAGATGCTTGTAGCGGCAGGTAAAGTATTCCCATTGCTCAAGCTCTGCCGGACCAGTTGCCACAAAATCCTTTACTTCTTCTTCTGGATGCCCACAAAGATCTGTTTCTTTTCCTTCTATTGGATAGTTGTAATCATCTAGTGTATGGGCAACATCTACATCTATTCCTCCAAGATAATCAACGAGCTTAACAAACCCTGAAAAATCTATAACCACTACATAATCAATTTGTTTTCCTGTAACTTTTTTGACAACACTTTTAACGAGAAGCTTGCTTGTATCATTTTTATCTAGTCCTAATTGATAAGTCTTATTGATTTTTCCATTTATATCCGGAATCCACAGATCGCGAGGAACAGAAACTAGATTTACTGTGTTCTTTGTTGGATTTACCATTGCAACTATAATTGTATCGGTCAAATTTGGACCATCATGAGTCCCTCCACCAATACCAAGTATTAATAAATTTATATTTCCAGTCTTCTGTTCCTTCTTAAGAACTATTTCTTTTTTAATATTGAATTTGTAAACAAAAAAACCAGCAAAAATTAGAGCTATTAAACCAATAGCCAAAATTGCAAGCTTCCAAAAATTAGACTTTTTCTTTAACATTTTTCAATTAGAGAGAAAAAACTTGAGGCATCAAGACTTGCTCCACCTACTAGAACCCCTGAGATATCAGGAATATCTGTATAATTCTTGATGTTTTCCGCAGTTACACTTCCACCATACAGGACTTTTTCTACATTTCTATTTTTTTCTCTTATAGACCTTGCAACACGAGTAGCATTCTCTGGAGTATCTGGATTTCCTGTACCAATTGCAGTGATTGGCTCATAAGCTACTATTTTTACCGTTTCAGGAACTGGGGTTGAATCACTCTGAACACAAAACACAACATTAATACCCATTGAGTCTGCGCTCATTACTTTGGTTTTTAAAATCTCATCAGTTTCGCCAAAATTTTGCCTTCTTTCAGAGTGACCTACAATAGAATAACTCGCCATTTTTTTAATAATTTCAGCCGGAATTTCACCGGTATATGCTCCTTGACCAAAGCGTGATACGTCCTGCGTACCTATCTTAATAGACATAGCGTTTGCCAAAACGTAAGCATTTAGAAGCTGAACCAAAGTATACGGAGGGCAGATTAAAATTTGCTTATTAGTAAGATCAAGTTTCGCTTCAAAGATTTTCCTATTAAATTCCTCTAGCCAGAGACGTGCTTCATCTTCTGTTTTGTGAGCCTTCCAATTAGCAACGAGCAGTAAATCTTTCATATGATACAATGGATAGGATTTATCCCTCTTCCAAGTTTCGATTAGATTATTATAACAATATATGGAAAACTTTTTAAACCCTGAATTACCCCACTTTTCGCATTTTTCGAGTTCTTAGTTGCCATTTCGAGACGACTGCATGAAAAATCGATTGAGTGTTCAGGGGAATTCCGTGAATACGGAAGGGGTGAAGTTCCCCGATAAACGAATGAGATTTTGAAAGCTGGAGTAAGACATGGCAAGAGGCTTTGATACTTTCGCCGGAACGAAAGTATAGAAAATAATAGGAGAGTTGTTTTTGGTACTTTTGTCCACACAAAAGAAGAGTAATAATATGGAGAATATTTTAGAAAAACTTAACAAGGAGCAAAGAGTTGCCGTTATGGCAACCCAAGGTCCTGTTATAGTTCTAGCGGGAGCAGGCTCTGGAAAAACCCGCGTATTAATAAATCGAGCTTTATATTTGGTGGTTGAGGAAAAGGTGAGACCAGAGAATATTTTACTCGTAACATTTACTAACAAGGCAGCCGGTGAAATGCTTGATAGAATTACAAAAACTTTCCAAGATTTTAAAATTCCCGGACAGCCAGTTGTTGGAACTTTTCATTCAATATGTTCTAAGATACTTAGACGCGATGGAAGAAGCATTGGAATTCCAATAGGCTTTCAAATATTTGATGATCAAGATCAATTAGAAATTGTGAAAGAAGCTTTATCATTTCTAGATATAAGCATAAAAGATGTAAAACCAAGATCAATTCTTGCCACAATATCTCAAGCCAAAAACCAAATGATTGACCCTGTTACTTATCAATCTCTTGCTTATGGATACTTCCAAGAAAAGGTTGCAAAAGTTTATCCTGTTTATGAAGGACTCTTACGGGATCATGAGGCTCTAGATTTTGATGATTTAATGCTTAAGACTATTGAGCTATTTAGAAAGGATCCAATTGTTTTAGCACGCTACCAAGAACAATTTAACTATATTATGGTAGATGAGTATCAAGACACAAATGAAGCACAATTCCAATTGACAAAAATTTTGGGAGGGCGATCTCGCAACATATGTATTGTTGGAGATTTTTCTCAAAGTATTTATTCATTTCGGGGAGCAGATTTTAGAAACTTAGAAAAATTTAAAAGAGATTTTCCGGAAGCCAAAACTTTTCCTCTTTCACAAAACTATCGCTCTACTCAAAAAATTCTTGATGCAGCATACTCTGTAATTTCCAATAATACTATGCACCCTGTTCTATCTCTTTGGACAGATAACCACGCGGGAGAAGAAATAGGAATATATTCTGCAAACAGTGAACAAAATGAAGCTGAATTTATAATAGATGAAATTACTAGACTAATTAGCGTTAGGCCAAATACAAACTACTCAGACTTTGCAGTTCTATATAGAACTAATGCCCAGTCTCGTGCTCTGGAAGAAACTTTTCTTCATAATGGAATTCCATATGTGTTAGTAGGTGGAGTAAGATTCTATGAACGTAAAGAAATAAAAGATGTTCTATCCTACATTGCATATGCGGCAAATAGAAAAAACAAAGTAGCTCTAAAAAGAATTACAAAAATAGGAAAAAGAAAACTAGATAAGTTTTTAAAATACTTAGAAGAGTTTGATGAAAAAAAATATATTGAGACAAAAACAACAATTGATATATTAGATGAGGTAATAAAAAAATCAGATTATCTAGCACTTTACGATGAAAAAGATCCGGAAGACAAAGGAAGACTTGAGAACATAAAAGAACTTAGATCTGTTGCCATTGAATTTAATAATCTTCCTCTATTTTTAGAAAATGTGGCGCTTGTTGAACAGCAATATTCCATGGGGACGCTCTCCGGCTCTATGCCGGACAAAAAAGCTGGGACTGCTCCAAACGCAGTTACTCTTATGACAATGCATGCAGCAAAAGGATTAGAGTTTGGAACGGTATTTATTGTTGGAATGGAAGAAGGACTCTTCCCTCATTCTCAAGCAACATTTGATACTGGAGAATTAGAAGAAGAAAGAAGACTTTGCTATGTAGGAATCACACGTGCTCGCAATAAACTTTATCTAACATTTGCGAGAAAAAGATTGTACTTTGGACAAATTGTAAGTAATTCTATTTCTAGATTTATTTATGAACTACCAGAAGAAGTATTGCGTGCTAACTTTATAGAAAGAGTAAGCGATGACCCAAGCTGGATGTAGATAAACTAGGGACTAGGAGTTAGGGAATAGGGATTAGGAAGTAGGAAATAAAAATTAAAGTGATATAGTATATTGGTAATATGCCTGATGATATTGAAACTCACCTTCCGAATCAACAAGAAGTTGATAATAACCTAGCAGATCTACGAGCAAGAGCTGTCGCCGCTTTTCCAGTTTTTGCTGAATCATCATTGCAAGATGGATATTCTGAAATAAATCCTGATTCAGAGAATCTATTCTTAATTGCAAAAACCAGCATCGAGACTTTAAGAGCATACTACGATTATCAGTGGACTAAAGATGAGGATGGAGACGAAGTTATTAAATTCATAGAATCAGCCGGTGCTACTATTACAACCTCTGAAGATACCAAAGAGATATTTTTCTATAAAACTGGTAGAAAAATGGGCGATTCGGATTTCCAAAATAGTTTTGGCTCTGAAGATGAATATATGGGAATCATACTCACAAACGATGGTAAGAAACTTATATATAAATCTCAAAACATTAAAGGTGCTGACTATAAAAATCTCGATAGGAATAACCAACCAATAACAGACACTTCAATTAGAATTGGCTACTCTGAAGATGGCTACTTAGAGGATCTAACTCCACCAAGATTCTCAGCCTTCCAAGTTGGATTATCTGCTATGAATTCGGAATTGTCAGTACTTGATTTACTTAGAGATTATATTAAGGATCCAGATCAAAACCCAACCAACTTTGATTTTGGAACTTCTAATTTAGATATTCAATACAAAAAAAGTGGAGATGAACATATTGGATTTTTTGATGTTGTTATAAAAGACCAGGAAGGAAAACCAAAATACAGAGCTCATATATTTAGGAAAATTAATCCTGATGAAATTGCCGATGCTCTAGATTTTGACCAGCTTCTTGCTCATCCTGACCAACCGGCAAATGGAATCGTAGATCCTGATGGTACAAATAGAAGATCTTGGGGAGATAGTGAATGGAGACGCGCAAGCTTTCCAAATCTTACAGGCATAAAAATCACTCCTATTGATATATAATCAAATAATGGATGGGTTTATTGATGTTGATGAAAAGAATCGTGATGATTACAACAAAGTTGTAAGTCACCCTCTTCAATCATATGAATGGGGAGAATTCCGCAAAAAAACTGGAGTAAAAGTTATCAGACGAGCATTAGTTAAAGATAAGAAAATAATAGATGGGTTTTGCCTTACACTTCACAAGGTTCCAAAAACAAAATACTATATAGGTTATCTTCCAAAAGGAAATCCTCCAACGCCTCAAATTTTAGAGGAAGTAAAAAGAATTGGGCTAGAAAATAAATGTATCTTTATTCAACTCGAGCCCAACATGAAGGCAGGAACTGTACTTGATGTTAATAAAAAATATTTTAGACTTCAAAAAGCAGCACATCCTCTTTTTACTAAATATACTTTTGTTCTAGACATGGAAAAATCGGAGACAGACCTACTTGCAAATATGCATCCAAAAACCCGCTACAACATAAGAGTTGCAGAAAAACACAAAATAAAAGTAAAAGAGGATAATTCAGAAGCAGCTTTCAATGATTATCTTAAATTAATGCTTGAGACAACAAACAGACAGGGATTCTATGCTCACACCCCAAGCTACCACAAAAACCTTTGGGAGGTTTTATCTAAGAACCAAGATCAAAAATCTAAGAACCAACTTACCTATCACCTAATTAATGCGAGCTATCATCCGGTAACTACCGAAGAATCCCAAGACCCAACTCCTAATCCCCAATCCCTAACCTTGACCTCTTGGGTTCTTTTTGTTTTCCATGATCATCTCTATTATCCATATGGCGCAAGCAGCAGACAGCACCGCGAAACTATGTCTAATAATTTAGTTGCTTGGGAAGCAATAAAGTTTGGAAAAAGGTTGGGATTAAAATATTTTGATATGTGGGGCGCCCTAGGTCCAGAGCCAGACAAAAATGATCCTTGGTATGGATTCCATAGATTCAAACAAGGATATGGTGCAGAACTTGTAGAATTTGTGGGAAGTTTTGATTTGGTAATTAAACCTGCTGCTTATGAAATTTATAAAGTTGCAGACAAAGCTCGCTGGGCCGCATTAAGAGTTAGAAAAATGATTGGATAAATGAATCAATACGCAGAGAAACAATTAGAAGAAACTAATAGAATTGAGGATAACTTTAAAAGCGGAAATAGTCCATCTCAAATTGTAGATCCAGTAGATGACTATGCAAATGATAATAGACTTTGCCTTACAAGCATTGTTTTCTTGCCAAATAATATTACTCAGAAAATAAATTCAGAAATCTTACAACCTCTCAAGAAGCTAGATGAACGACAATATTTTTTTCTCCCAGAATCAATGCATATAACAATTAATAATATAAGGGTGATAAATGATCCACCGCATTTTACTGAGGAAGAGATAGAAAAAGTTAAGGAAGTATTTAGAAATGTTGTTTCAAAACACAAATCTATTAATTTTGATTTAAAGGGATTGTGGGATCTACCAACAAGTCTTGCAATAAAAGCATTTACAGATGAGTCTTTTGGAAATCTTGTAATGGAATTACGAGAAGAATTAAATAATGCTGGCGTCCCGGATGATAAGTCTTATGGATCAAATGAAGTTGTTATAGGAAGTTCTACAATTATTCGCTACACAACAAAGCCAAATGAATTATTTTTTCAAAAAATAAAAGAGCTTAAAGATATTGAAATTGGAGAAGTTAATTTGAGTGAAATTAAACTTATTACTACAAACGCAGTTAACCATCCCTCAAAAACCAAAATTATTGAATCATACAAACTTAGCTAGATTTTGATTTTCTGCGATCTACAAAGAGGATATTTTCACCTTGTCTATGAGACTTTATTTTTAAATAAGTAACAGGTCTACTTTCAACCCCCACCAAAGACTCTTCTATTTCTTGAGCGAGTTTTTCTGATTCATCTATTGCAATTTCTTGATCAAATGGAAATTTCCCATCAATCTCCTCCTGTGTCCTAAAAAAGTCATCAGCTGTTTCTACCTCCGTAGCAACCAAAGCTCCCGACACCTCAACTCCATTTACCTTAACAACGCTAATATTATCTCCATCAGGTTGTTCTAATACTATTCCCGCACTAACAGACTTTCCACCAAATTGATCTCGTCCGGTAGCATTAAAGCTACCAAAACTTACTTCCAAAACTCTAATTGAATAAACCCTGAATTTACCACCATGTAGTTCCACTACGGGAGTAACGTATACAGACGCTAGACTGTTCGTTGCTTTCTGATCAAGATCTTCTCCATAAGGATGTGCTGATGCAATAGTATCCAAATGATTAAGCAGAGCTGACCCTTTTACCCTCAGTCCTTCTTTTTGTGCGTCTGTCATTGCTGGAGCAGGATATTCACTAGCAGATAATCTTTGTTGGAAAGCTACTACCTGCTGATCTAAAGGTGGTCTATTTTCATTCATTCCGCAATTATATCACAGTGATATAATTCACACATGTCGTCAATTGAAAATGCAATTTCAGGTTTTCAATACAAAGTTGCAGAGAAAAGATTACCAATTCATCAAGAGGATGCAAGAAATTTTGCAGCAGCGGTAATGGATTATTCTCCTCCAGGAGAATTTTTTGATGCAATTGTAGATTCAATGCAATATATCTCTAAGAGGCAATTTAATAGAGATCTCCAGAGAGCAGTCCCGGAAGGAAATGCTTTAACTTCTGATAATCCATACTATGCTATTGTTCACCATAATCCAGGAAGCGGAATATGGGTATATAGAAATTTGGTTGACCGCGGAATGAAACCAGCAGAAAAAACAATAAACAGAAATTCTAAAGAAATGGGACCACTGCTAGAAACAGATGATATTGATATGAAAAAGGTGATCTCCATAATACCTGAAGGCACACATATATTCGTACCGGATGATTTATCTATAACTGGTAGTCAAATCGCAGATGAAATACTCCAACTATTACCACCCAAATACTTTGACACATCTGTCCTCTTACTATACTCATCAGATTATGCCGATAACGTAATAAAAGATGTTGACCCAAAAATAAAGGTTGTTAGAGTTGGGCAAGATATAAAAAATTTTGGAGACCTAGATCCCAAAATATTTGAGTTTATTAGTGGATTAAATGATCATGCGAATATGGCAAGAGATGGTGTGACAGAAGAAACTCAAGCACTATTTTGGACTTGGTATAAGATTCCGGATAGAATTCCAAATATTTTCCTAGGTAAAGGTGGCTTGCCAATTCTAATAAGACGTGAAGATTTTCAACCTCCTTATGAACATGATTATTCTTTGCTAGAAAGGTAGTCGTGGATCATTGTTAGTTCTGCTGTGTGTTCTGCGGTATGTGCTGTTATAAAAATTAATCCTCCCCCTACGCTATCAATTATCATCTCCCCCATTGGAGTTTCCTCACTTAACTTATCATCTAGATTTAATTTTTTGTTTGCAAAGATTTCAGTTGCCTCAATTGCTAGGTCAATTGACTTATTAATATCTTCGAGCGAATGTTCACTTCCATATTCTGCATCTTTATCTCTTTCAAACTCTAAACCCATTATTTTTACTCTCATCCAAAAGTTAGCAGACTGGGCTGCATGATAGGCAACTTGATTTACTTTTGTTCCTTCTTTGTAAACTTGTTTATCAAGATCTATTTCATTAACAACAGTTTTTAATTTTGTGAGGTATGATTTTAATCTTTGAGCCGGACTATTCTTTTCCATTTTCTAAATTATAACTCGTTAGCTCTTTAACACGCAACTCGTTAACTAATCTGATACAAATGCATTCTGTTTTCTTTATCTGTTTTTACAAACTTTAAATTATCTTTTGGATCAATAACAAATTCGTAATTAT
>DASZYA010000034.1:0-13987 GCA_035545675.1 Patescibacteria group bacterium | reverse complement strand
GGGGGAGCCGGGGGGGTAGGAAAAAAGATTTTTTTAGCTATAGCTCCACCTTGAAAAAAGAGAAAAATTGCCGTCACTGCAATTAGTGAAACGGCTAGAATCTTGAGGACTATTCTTATTTCCTCCGTAATATCAGCGAGTTTTGCCATAAAGGTACCTTAATTGAGTATAGGAAAGTTTGTATGGTAAAATCAAGATACGCTCAATTTATATTTGAATTGATGACTATATAATTCTATGGAAAAAATATCAAATGTTAGGGTTAGAATAGCTCCTTCGCCTACGGGCTTTCCTCATATTGGAACAATTTATCAAGCACTTTTTAACTTTGCCTTTGCTAAGAAACACGGTGGTAAGTTTATAGTTAGAATTGAAGATACAGATAGAACAAGGTTTGTAGAAGGAGCAGAGGAGGCTATATTTCAAGCCCTTGATTGGTTTGGGCTTGTTGAGGATGAAAGTCCAAGAAAAGGTGGAGAGTTTGGGCCATATAAACAGTCTGAAAGACTTTCTATATACCATAAATATGCGCAAGTTTTGATTGATGAGGGACATGCTGAGTTTGTCTATTACAAAAAAGAAGAAGCCGGACAGAAGAAAGATTATTCTAAAGATTCAGAAGTAAAAGTAGAGAAGAATAATTCTGTTCCCGATCAGCCAAAATCCGTTGAAGATATGATAAGTAATTCTGATAAATTCTCTGATTGGGTAGTTAGAATGAAAATGCCAAAAGATGAAGAGGTAGTGGTGGACGATGAACTTCGTGGAAAAATTACCTTCAATACATCTGAGATTAATCCACAAGTTTTACTCAAATCGGATGGTTATCCTACATATCATTTAGGGGTAGTAGTCGATGATCATCTTATGGAAATTTCTCATGTACTAAGGGCCGAAGAGTGGCTTTCATCTTTGCCAAAGCACAAACTTTTATATAGTTACCTTGGTTGGAGTATGCCACCAGTTTTTCATACAGCAACGCTACGTAATCCTGATAAATCAAAACTTTCCAAAAGACATGGACATACAAATGTAGAATGGTATAGATTGGAAGGTTTTTTACCAGAGGCAATATTAAATTATTTGGGATTATTAGGATGGAGCCATCCAGAGGAAAAAGAAGTATTTGATCTAGCTGAATTTATTGAGAAATTTGACTTAAAAGACATTAGGCCAGCTCCACCTGTGTTTGATGTGGTTAAGTTGATGTGGATGAACGGGCTCTATATTAGAGAAAAATTATCTTTAGAACAATTGAGAGAAAGACTTTTTGATTTTTACTCGACCCTTCGTGAAGTTGAACCGTATATAAAAAATGATGGCGTTTTAGAACTAGCAAAGACCAGAATGGAGACCTTGGGAGATTTTAAGAAACTAGTTCTTTGGTCCCCAGAAGAAGAAGTAGATAAAAATCTCAAGGCAGATTTAAGGGGAAGCCTTGAGATTATTGAAGATAAAAATTGGAACAAAGATGAAATTTTTGCAGTATTTAAAAACTTTATGAGTGAAAAACAAGTAAAAATGCCGGTTCTTTATTCTATGTTTACTGGTAGAAAGCATGGTCTTCCTCTCCCAGACTTTATGGCAGCTCTTGGAAAAAAAGAATCAATTGAAAGACTTAGTCAATGAATTTAATAGCAGAATCTATTTCTATTATTTCTAATCCATTGGTGGTTTCACTCCCTGCTTCCTTTTCTTTAGTATTCAAAACTTCTAACAATATTTATTATTCATTACTTTGGACTCTTATTTCTGCTTTTTTTGTTGGAATAGTGGGCGCATTTGTTATATATGGAATTAAGATTGGAATGTTTTCCGATTTTGATATTTCAAAAAGAACGCAGCGTCAACCGTTTTTTGTTTTTGCCGCAGTTGTTACAGTTGCATATCTTTTTCTTGTTCTGCTACTAAATGGTCCCAAGGTTTTGTTTGTGTCTTTGGGTGCGTTATTTTTGGGAATAATGCTTGATAGTTTTATAACAAGAAAAATAAAAGCAAGTGTCCATCTGGCAGTTTATTCGGCCTTCGCAATGATAATGGCAATTTTTTATGGCGGAATATTTTGGTTGTGTTTATTGTTTATTCCAGTAGTTGCATGGTCTCGTATTAAACTCAAAAGGCATGTGTTACAGGAGACTGTAATTGGAACAATACTGGGAATATCTCTCGTAATGTTGCTCTATTTAGTGCTAAAATATATTTATGCTTGACGACACAAAAATACAACATTCATTTGGTTACGCATTCGAAGGTTTAATTTTTGCTTTCAAAGAAAACAGAAATATTAGAATCCATACTATGCTCGGATCACTCGCGGTAATAATGGGTTTAATATTAAGACTTAATTATTTGGAGTTTCTTATGATTCTACTTTCAACGGTTTTAGTAATTGGGGCAGAAATGATAAACACCTCAATTGAGGAGATGACAAATCTTATTACAACTGAACATAGAAAAGAAGCAAAGATTGCAAAAGATGTTGCGGCCGGAATGGTGTTGATAACAGCTTTTGGAGCACTGGTTGTTGGAGTAGTAATCTTTATCCCCTATTTCTTGAAGTTGATCTAGAATATCCTCTTTTTCTGCCGAGAAAAGGTATCAAAAACAACTCTCCTATTATTCTCTTTATACTTTCGTCCCGGCGAAAGTACCAAAGCCTCTTGCCACGGTCTTGTTTCGATGCTTTCAAAACTCGTTCGTTTAGTCGGGTGATTTCACCCCCTCCTCAACAAGTTTGTGAGGAATCCCCCTGACAAGCTCACTCCTTTTTCATGCACTCAACTTCGAAGTGGCAAATTGGCTAGAGCAATTTCGTAAAAGGGTAAGGGGGGAATAAATATACTCAATCGTTCAAATATTTTAAAAAATTATACTACAAGCTCTAAGCTATCAGCTAAAAGCTATCTTATCTTGCTTCCTGGGGCTACTTCTGATTGGGGTATGAGTGGAACTGGTCCATTATCATCTCCGCCATCTGCTGCTAGTATCATTCCTTGTGATTCTAATCCCATCATAAGTCTTGGTTCTAGATTTGCAATAAATATATAACTATTTCCAATAAGATCCTCTGGTCCAAACCATTTTGCGATCCCGGATAATATTGTTCTTGGTTCTTCCTCTCCTAGATCAACGGTTAGTTTAAGTAATTTCTCTGATCCCTCAACGGGTTTTACATCCATTACTTTTCCTACTCTAAATTCTAATTTTGCAAAATCATCAATAGTCACCATAATCGTATTATAACAATTTTTATTTCTTAATTCTTAATTCTTAATCAATTTCAAATTGTAAATTAGAAATTAGCCTATTAATAATCAATAATAAATAATCACTAATCAATATCTTTTTACTCCCATTCCATAGTTGCAGGGGGTTTGGTGGAAATGTCATAAACTACCCTAGAAATTCCTGGGACTTCATTGACGATACGTGATGAAATAGTTTGTAGTACTTCATATGGTAGGTGGGACCAAACAGCAGTCATAACATCTATTGATTCTACTACTCTCAAGGCTATAACTTCGCCAAAAAATCTTCCATCTCCTTTTACAGCTGTTGATTCTGCCCCAGACATTATTGGAAAAGAGAGAAAAACGCTTCTCATTAAACCTGCTTTTTCTATTTCTTCTAATACAATAGAATCGGCAAGTCTTTCTTGTTCTAACCTTTTCTTTGTTACCTCTCCTCTGATTCTTACAGCATATCCTGGCCCTGGAAATGTTTGGCGCCAAACAAAAGAATCAGGTAATCCAAGTTGTGTGCCAATTTTTCTAACTTCATCTTTGTAGTAGTAGCGGAGTGGTTCAATTAGTTTTAATTGCATATTTTTTGGTAATCCTCCCACGTTGTGATGGGATTTAATTTTTGATGCATGTTTTGTTCCCTTACTTTCTATCACATCTGAGTAAATTGTTCCTTGGAGTAAGAATTTAACATCCCGTCCAATTTTCTTTTGTTTTTCCATTTCTCTTTCAAAAACTTCAATATAAAATTTGCCAATTATTTTTCTTTTCTTCTCAGGATCATGTACTCCTTTTAGTTTTTCTAACATTTCTTCTTCAACATCTATAATAATGGGTTTAATCCCGTGTTTTTTAAATATAGTTGCTACAAATTCCGCCGTGCCAGATCTCATTAATCCATTCTCTACATAAACGGGAATAAATTTTTTACCAATGGCTTCTGCTGTTAAAATTCCTGCAACTGTAGAATCAACTCCACCAGAAATTGCACCAATAACATAAGAATCATTTGCTTTTTCTTTTATTTCTTCCATAAGTTCCTTTAGATCAAATTTTCTTTCGCCAATTTTTAAACCACATACATCTACAAAGTTTCTTAGAATTGTCATTCCAAAATCTGTGTGTTCAACTTCTGGATGGAATTGAATCATGTAGAGTTTATTTTTTTCGTCTTCTGCCGCTGCTGATTTTACGTGAGGAGTTGAGCCAGCTATTGTAAAACCCTTTGGCAATTTTATAATTTCATCTCCATGGCTCATCCAAATTTTTGAATCCTGAGAAACCCCTTTCATAATTTTTGATTGATTGTTTTTAATATTCAAAATTGCAGGTCCATATTCTTTTCTGCCGGATACAACTTCTCCTTCCATAAGATGAGCAGCTAATTGAAATCCATAGCAAATACCAAGAATTGGTATTCCCATAGAGAATACTTCTGCAGGGATTGTTGGTGCATTTTTTTCATAAACAGATGCTGGACCACCAGACAAAATTATTCCATCTGGTTTTTTGACTTTTATTTGTTTTAGAGTTTTTTGGGGAGTAATGAAAAGTGTGTCTTGTCCAAGCTCGCGAATTCTTCTTTCTATTAGGTGGGCAGTTTGTGATCCAAAATCAATAATATAAATCATTATGAATAACTTTTTCCTGCGTTAGTAACTAAAATATCATGTGGATGACTTTCTTGAAGGGAAGCTTGAGTTATTTGCATAAATCGGGCATGTTTGTGACAGTCGTCAATTGTTTTAAAACCGCAATAATAAAAACCAGATTTTATTCCACCTATTGCTATATCCACTACTTCTTGAACAGTCCCTCTTATTGGAACCAATCCTTCCACACCTTCTGCAACAAGCGTTCTGTCTTTGTACGATTTTCCATGAAATTCTCCTTCTGATTTTGTTTTAGCACCGGTCTTCATTGCGGCTTCTGATCCCATACCTCTATATTCCTTGAATATAAATTTACCGTTTTTGCTAAAAATACTTTTAAATCTTTGTGGAACTTCTGCTCCTGAGAGAGATACCTTTTTTCCAGGAGATTCAATAGTTGATGCAAAGAATGATCCCATCATAACTGTATGTGCTCCAGCTCCTATTGCTTTTACCATATCTCCGCTATTGTTTAATCCCCCATCTGCGATTACAGGGACTTTTGCTTTTTTTGCAGCCCTCACAGTATCAAGGAGAGCAGTGATTTGAGGTACTCCCATTCCACTGATAACGCGAGTTGTACAAATCGCACCAGGTCCCATACCAATTCTTAGTGCATCCGCACCTGCTGCTATTAATGCTTTTGCTCCGTCATATGTTGCAATATTACCTGCAATTACTTCTAGCTTGGGATAATTTTTTTTGAGAAATTTGATTGTATCAATTGTAAATTTTGTATACCCATGAGCAGAATCTATTACTATTACATCAACTCCACTATTTACCAAGGCTTTTGCCCTTTCTTCAAAACCTTTATTGGGACCAATAGCTGCTCCAACCAATACCTTTTCTCCTTTTACTTTTTTAACTTGAGAAGCTTGATCATCAATACTAAGATTTCTATGAATTATTGAAATTCCTCCAATCTTTCCTAATGCTATAGCAAGATCGCTTTCACTAACTGTGTCCATAGGAGCAGCAATAAATGGAATCTTTAGTTTTATTTTTTTTGTGAGATTTGTGGTGAGATCTATATCATCACGAGAAAAATCAGAGTAACCGGGAATTAGTAAAACGTCATTAAAAGTTAAAGCTTGGGGAAGGGTTGGATTTGAGGGCTCCATGATTAACAATACCAATAAAGCAATTTTTTGTCAATTGACTAAATTTTATTTTTCCCAAAAATTAAATCAACGCTGGTGCCATTTACTCCAACTCCTACATGGGTCCATGTTGGGTCAAGCTGATTTTTATCATGAGGTCCATCTCCTGCAAATACCCATTCTATTAGATGTACTGCTTCCATTTCATATCCATAAGAAGAATTTTCTCCAACTCCCCAAAATCCTATCCCTTTTAAATTATCCTGATTGGAAAAGTAACTATTAAATCCTGCATGTCCATCAAGTCCTTTGATTGATGCAAAAGTGTCTGCTCGTTTTTGAGCAAAATTAGCAAGATTATTATCCCATGTTAGTTGTCCAGATCCTTTCTGTTTTCTGTAGTTGTTTAATGCACTAAAAATCTCTTGTGCGCTAGCCATTTTTTTATCTTGCCCAACGTTCATCGTCCAAGTATGGTTATCAATTTGTTTAGCAACGCCCCAAACCTCTGGAGTAGGAGTAGGTTTTGGTGGAGTTGTTGGAGTAGGCGATAGTACCACAGGCGATACGGGTGGAAGGGTAGATGAGGTTATATAATATTTTTTTTCAGCATTTACCTTTTTAATATTAATCCCCAGAACAAGAAATAATTTTAAGGACAAAATGGTTGTTATCAAGAGACAGACCGCAAAAATATAAATAAATACGTGCGATATATGTTTTGGTTTTAATTTTTTAATTCTTTTCCTATTCATAGCTTCTGGAATAATACCATAAGGAGCGTATTTAAGAAATAACTTCTTTACATGCTTCTTACTCAATTTTTTTTGTTCTTTCTTTTGCTTTAGCTAGAATTTGTGTATGAGAATAGCTCAAATTGCCCCTTTAGGTGAACGGGTACCGCCTAAAAAATACGGTGGAACTGAAAGAATTGTTTATTCTCTAACAGAAGAGCTTGTTAACAGAGGTCATGATGTTACACTTTTTGCAAGCGGAGACTCTGAAACTTCTGCGCATCTAGTATCTGTTTATCCCAAATCGCTTAGGGAAGCCAATATTAGTAATCCTTACGAGGCCGGTCATCTACCAATGTTGAATATTGGTACAGCATATTCAATGCAAAACAAGTTTGATATTATTCATGATCATAATGATTCGTTATCGTTTCCAACTGCAATGCTTGCTACAACTCCAGTAGTGATGACTTTGCATGGTGCTTTTGGACCAAGTGCTAAAAAAATGTATGAAGGGCTTAATAAGTTTTCATCAAATGTAAATTTGGTCAGTATCTCTATGTCTCAAAGACGTCCTTCGCCGGATTTAAATTATATAGGAAATGTTTACCATGGAATAAATGTGAAAGATTACATATTCTCAGACAAGAATGAGGGATATCTTTTATTTGTCGGAAGAATTAATGAGGAAAAAGGAGTTCATCACGCAATCGAGGTAGCGGAATTTCTTGATTTGCCATTAATAATCGCTGCTAAGTTGGATGAAAATGATAGAAGTTATTTTGCTCAATATGTTAAGCCGAGATTAAATGAGAGAATCAAATGGATAGGAGAGGTTAGCTCCCCTGTCAGGAATAGATTGATGAGTAGAGCACTTTGTTTACTTCATCCGGTTACTTGGCGTGAGCCATTTGGGCTGGTTTTGATAGAAGCAATGGCGTGTGGTGCTCCGGTAGTTGCATTTAATAGAGGTTCGATACCAGAAATTGTAAAACATGGTAAGACTGGATTTATAGCAGAAGATACAAGCGAGATGATTGAGTATATTAAAAGAGTTTCTTCAATTAAGAGAGCAAATTGCAGGCTGCATGTGAAAAATAATTTTTCTGTTGAAAAAATGGTAGGCGGATATGAATCAATCTATGAAGAAGTGATAAGTCTTAGGAGGGAATCAGTTTCCAACAAAATTATTCATCAAACTCTGACAAACAATTAAACAAAATCTGAATTGCTTGACCTGTAGCATTTTTTTGTGCTACCTTTTAATCCCCATGAAAAAGAATTTATTACGAAAGACTATGTATGATAGTTTAACATCTTTATTTAGTGAAGATGGAATTGATGCATCAGGAAAAGAGGATGTATTTGGTTGTTTCTTTGGAAGAGACACCTCTATAACAGTATTAAAAATTATAAAATCGTGTTCAAATAAATCAAAAACTTTCTCGCTTGATCATGAAAAACTTTTGGCGGTGTGTAGGCGATCTTTACTTACTATGGCAAGACTTCAGGGAAAAGAAATAAACCCTGATAGCGGAGAGGAACCAGGTAAGTTCGTCCACGAGTTTAGGAGAAATAATTTAGAGAGGGTATTAAAAACAGAAAACAAACATTGGCTTGATAAGCCTTGGTTTATTTATCCAGATGGAATATTAAGAAATTACGATTCAATTGATTCAACTCCACTTGGTCTTATTGCGATCTATAAATATTATCAACTTACGAAGGACAAAGAGTTTTTATTGGAAGTTCTTCCTGCTGTTAAGAAAGGACTTGCTTGGATAAAAGATTTTGGGGATTTGGATAACGACTATCTTTTGGAATATAGAATTCATCCGGATAGGAAGTATGGTGGCTTAGTAGTTCACTCTTGGACAGATTCTCACGAGTCAGTCACCCAGGCAAGTGGATTATTTCCCAAATATCCCATTGCTCCGGTTGAGGTGCAAGGCTATGCGTGGCTTGCATTAAAGCTTTGGGGCAAATTTTTTAAAAGAAACCAAGAGTTAGCAGAGTCTTCTAGCTATTATTCTGATCTTTTTAAGTTCGCAAGGCTTATGAAAGATGAGTTTAATAAGAAATTTATATTTATAAATGAAGGTTTGTATTATGCGGCTCAGGCTTTAGATGGTGATAAGAATAGGATAGAGACACTAACGGGAAATCCACTTCTCTTATTGTGGGCGAGCTATAGATATAAGGGGATAGCGTATTCAATACTAGATAGAAAATATGTTGTTGATTTAGTAACGCGTGCATTTAAGAAGGATTTGTTTGATAAGCATGCGGGAATAAGAACTATGAGTTCTAAATCTCTTACTTATAATCCGGGACAAGATTCATATCATAACGGCAGTTTTTGGCCCAAGCTAAATGGAATGGCATACGAAGGATTAGTTAAATGGAGGATGATTCTTCATGCTAAAAAACTCAAGAGCGCAACTATAAAGCCAATAAGACATTTTGGTACACCAATAGAGCTTTATATTAGAAATAAGAACGGAGAATACATAGAGTATAAGGGAAAAGACGGAATAACAAGCTCAAAGAATCAAGCATGGAGCGCGGCGGTAGTACTGGACCTATTAACTGAGAGAAAAAAACGACATCTTCATCAGGATATTTAAGAAGATGCTTGGCGGATGAATTCTAATCCCCATTCATAGATATTATTTTCTTCTAGTAGAGAGATCATTTTATTAGTTCTTTGGATTTTTTCTTTCTTGGGCATTTCTAAGGCAGTTTTTATGGCTACTGCTGCTTCTTTGATATCATATGGGTTAACAATTAATGCAGATGTTAGATCAATTGCGCTTCCAGCAAATTGAGATAAAACAAGCATGCCTGGATTTTGTGACAATGATGATGCAACAACAAACTCTTTTGAAACAAGATTCATGCCATCGTCAACTGGAGTAACTATGCAGACATCTGCTTTGTGATAAAAATTTATAATATCTTTTCTATCAAATACTTGATAAATAATATTTATTGGTTTCCAATCTTTGGTTTGATATTTTTTATTTATTTCTTCTGCCAAATCAAAGGCTTGTTTTTTAACGCGTTGGTAGGATGGGATAGGTTCACGGGAAGGCGCTATTATTGCAAGATATGTAGCTTTACCTATGTATTTTTTGTTCTCCTCAAAAAATTTATCTATTGCTTTGAACCGATATTTAATTCCTTTCGTGTAATCGAGCCTACTTACTCCGAGCATTACTTTGTATTTTTCAAAGTAGTTATCTAATGGATCAGATGAGTTATTTTTTATTCCCAACGTATTTTTGACTACTTCTTTTAGTATTCCATCATTTGTTTCTTCTTTTTCTACTGAATTTTTTATTACATCTACATCAATTCCCATTGGAAGATTGCGAACAATTGTAGAGTATTTATTGAAGTAAACTTTTTGTGTCTCATCATCAACTCTGGTTTGTAATTCTCTTTCTACGGTTTGAATAAAGTTTCTTGCTTGATATCCTCTATGAAATGCTAGAAAGTCGCATCCCAATAGGCTAGTTAGAATTTCTTTTTTGTATGGCAGAATTCTGAAAATTTCCCATGTAGGCCATGGTATATGCCAAAACATGGCAATAATTGTATTTTTGGGTTTGCCTAAATAATGGGGGACAAGGGCAAGCTGATAATCATTTATCCAAACAAAGTTAGTTTTATTAGAAACAAGAGATTTTTTTATTGCGTTTGCATACTCTTTGTTTATTTTTTTATAAGACTCAAACCAGTCATCGTTCCAGGTAGGCTCTTCAAATGCTACGTGACACATAGGCCAAAGCGTTTGATTAGAAAAGCCGTAATAATAATTGTCTACGTCTTCTTTTTCAAAAAAGAGTTTTTTAAGCGTGTAGTTACCGTATTGGCCGTTTATTGCTATAAATCCGCTTTTATCTACAGTTTTTTTCTCTTCTTCAGATTTGGCGCGAGCAATAAATGTTGCATTTGTAGCTTGAGCGATAGGATCAAGAGCCACGGCAACTCCACCTGCAGAATTTTTTATTACTATTTTTCCATTTTTAATAGTATGGACACGTGGTTCAGCATCAGATGCTATTATCATGTTCATTTTTTTAGAGTTAAAAAATTCTTGAAGATCACTAAAGCTAGTCATTGAAGATTTTTTTTGTGGTTTTTAGCCGTTGTTTGGTCATTATACACCCCTAAATATCCTGATTCAACCAATGTGTTGACAGGATAGTTTTAATACGAGTAGAGTGAATTATGAAGGCAAAATCGTTAACCGGATGGATAATTGTTTTCCTGATCTTAGGATTTATGGTTTACCTTAATTACTCTTATAAAAATGAGAATATTTTGGTTACAAATCTTAACTTTTATTCAAAAACCCCTAGTAGCGTTCGTTGTAAAGATTTTTATAATCAAGCGTCTGCTCAAAAATTCTATGATTCTAGCAAAAATAACAATCAATACTCAAAATTAGATGGAGATCATGATGGTAAAGTATGTGAGAGTCTACCTTAACCTATGAAAATTATTCAACCAAAACACAAAAGTGATGTGCCATGGTTTGTACTTCTATATTGGTTTGTTATTACCATTATTATAATGTTGTATACATATCTTACTTTCATCCCTGCTTTAACTCCGGATCATAAATTTATAGAAAGAACGGACTGTCTCGTGGAAGGCCATTCTAATAAATGTTTAAAGTACTCGCAAAGTTATTATGTGCCACTTAAAAGTGAGCTTTATTCTGTTTTCATTCAGGCTGGAATTATAACCGGAGTGGTCTGTGCTGGCGTTGGTTTGTTGATTGTTTCCAAAAAGAAGAAATAGTCCCTTTGACAAACTTGTTCCACTTTGTAATGATAAATATATGAAGAAATTTGCAAATGTTCTTGGTTGGTATGGAGCCTTGGCTACCCTAACTGCTTATTTTCTTGTTAGTTTTGGTATAACTGGACCAAAAGATCTCACCTACCAACTATTAAACTTAACAGGCGCAATAGGTCTTGCAACTATTTGTTATTATAAAAAAACTTATCAACCACTTTTTGTAAATATAATATGGGGAGTTATAGCGCTCTTAGCAGTAGCTAATATAATTTTCATGTTTACAAAATAATATGCCACGTAAGAAGTCAACAAAACCAAAGAAGACAAAAAAAGTTAAGAAAATTAATTCTTTTGAATTAGCCTTGATAGGAGCAGCCTGTGCAGTCGGAATTATTGGTTTTATTTTCTACAAAGCCCATCCCGTTGTCTATCACAACTATTCTTTGAATATTATATTTTCAAAATAATTATTGACTTTAGTAATCGCTGGATTTATTATCGTCCAATGCTTGAGAAATTAGAACAAAACCCCCAAAGTTTAATTAAATCTTTTAATGATATTTCGCCAGAATCATTAAGCCCTCTTACGAGCGGTGAAAGATTAATGGTTATGCTCTCTTTCGCAAGAAGTAGAGATGACCTAGGAAAAGAGTCTAGAACTTATTCTAATGACCAGCTCGCAGACATTTTCGATTGTTCTACGGGACGTGTAGAAGAAGTCTTAAGTAGTATGGAGCCAAAGAAAAATTTCTTTTGGCCTAAACCCTCCGAATTACCGCCGTTTCCAATTTATGGAAGACTAGGAATTACTGAAGAAGATATCTCTTCAAGAAGAATAACTCCCAAATTACCAGTGGGCAATGGATTCCATCCAAATGGTCATGCGCCTTCTGCTAATGGCAATGGATTGCATTCAAATGGCCATACTACTCCTGAGAGTGGCTTAAGACTACCAGTGAATGAGCCAAGGCCACCAGATGCAAAAAAAGATCCTGGATTGACTGAGGGTCGTCCTGAAAGATTAGGAATAAAACCAGCAGAAAAAGCTTTTATGAGAGGTCTTTTGATGAGTAGAAATTTTGATGTTAGATACAATGAAGGTAGTAAAAAAATAGTAGTTTCAACAGAAAGTAGAAATGAAGATAGGGAGACTTTTGCTCTTCCAATTCTTAAGCATTATGGTGAACAGGGTGTTCAGTCACGGGGATTTAAAGTGAATCTTCCATCTCCGGATTTTGATTTCACGATCAACAGTAGAATTAGTCCGTCTGCGTTGATGTACAAGTCAGAACTGGCACCATTTCTAGCAGGGTTACTTGTTGGTAATTTGACTTCTGATGGGTCGGTAAGCTTGGAAGACGGAAATTTACTCGGTCAATTGCTCGATAGTTTTTCATATTACTTCAATTTTAAAATGGGCCCTTCCGTAACCATGAGAGAAGGTAAGACTCCTGTTATTAGAAGAATTCATTCAGAAAAAGTTATCAATTCCCTTTTGGAGGTTCCTGAGGTTGCAAACCTACCTTATGCTGACACAATAAAGAAGTTTGCTGATTCTAGAAGAAAATAAGCTATACTTGAATTCTTTCGAAGAGGTAGCTTCCAATAAGTAAGAATACTGCTGTAATTACAAAAAGAATTAGTAAGTCAATTCCAATATTTATTTTTCCAGCAGAAATAAGCGCGCCGCGCAGTGCGTCAACGCCATAGCTTAGTGGATCAAGTTTTATCACATTCTCCATGAATTTTGGTAAACCCTCCACAGGAAATAATGCTCCTGACAGAAAGAATATTGGCATTACAAGAAAGTTCATTATTAGCTGGAATCCCTGCATATCTTCAAGAGTGCAAGCAATTGCAGTTCCAAGAGATGTAAATAGAAGTGCTACAAGAAATATTACTATGAAAGCTATTGGTAGGTTCACAATACTACTTGGTCTAAATCCTACAAATAGAGTAAGTATAAAAACTATTGTTCCCTGAATTGTCGCAACACTTGCACCTCCCAATGTTCTTCCAAGCATGATTGTAAATCTAGGAACCGGAGCAACCATTGTTTCTTTTAAGAATCCAAACTGTCTATCCCAAATTACTTCAATACCTGTAAATACAGATGTGAATAATACTCCCATTAAAATAATTCCAGGAGCTAAAAACTGAATATAGCTTCCGCCTCCCGCTCTTTGGTAGATCGGTCCAAATCCAAAACCAAAGGCAACCAAAAATAATATTGGTTGACCAAGTGATCCAATAATTCTAGAGCGGGATCTAAAATATTTCTTAATTTGTCTAAGCCAAAGAATATATATAGTACTCATCTTCCAAATCTCCTTCTGGCATTTCTCATTCTATCTACTCCCGTTGCTTGTTCTTCTCTTATTGTGTCGCCGGGTAATTTAAGAAAAGCATCTTCCAGAGATTGTGTTTTTGTTTTCTTTTTAAGA
>DASZYA010000033.1:0-24532 GCA_035545675.1 Patescibacteria group bacterium | reverse complement strand
TTATGCGGTTGCGGCTTTTCCTTCATCTAGACTTTCACGGAGCAGTGTCATGAGGTCTTCTACTTTCGCCGTTTGTTTCTTTTCCTTAATCTCCGGAAGTTTTTTACCTCCAGCTCTTGCTCTAATAGTTTTTTCTAATTTTTCTCGATACGTATCCTGATATTCATCCGGTTCAAATTTCTTTGTTAATTTTTTGATGAGGGAGGTTGCCATCTCTAGTTCTGCCTTTGTTATATTTTCACTTCTTGGGATATCCAATTCTTTGTAGTCTCTAATTTCCTCACTGTATCTGATTCTATTTAGAACCAAAAGATTTTTATGTACTTTTATTACTCCAAGAGTTTCACGTGTTCTTAGGATAAAACTTGCAACGCCCACTGTTTTTGATTCTTTAAGCGATTCATAGAGTAGATAATATGCTTTCTGTGCTTTTTTATCTGGCTCTATATAATATGGAGTTTCAAAGTATTCACTATCTATCTCGTCTTCTTTTGCAAAGCTTAAAATTTGAATAGAGTCTGTTTTTTCCGGGCTTGCTCTCTTGATATCATCATCTGTTACAACTACATAATGTTCCGGTTCTATCTCAAAACCGCGCACAATATCTTCGCTTTTTATTTCTCGCTCCTCTTTTTTACAAACTTTTGCATATCGGACAGGAGAAAGATCTTTTTCATGAAGATAGTCAAAGTCTATATTCTTATCTTGAGTTGCAGGGTATAGTTGAATTGGTATATTTACTAAGCCAAAGTTAATTGATCCGGACCAAATTGCTCGCATAACTAAATTAGTATAGGCAAAATAAACAATATTTACAACACTTTTTGATAATATTTATTCAACTCTTACCCAAGTTTTACTCACATATTAATCTCCTAGGCTTAAATTAATATATGGATAATAGTAAGCCACCACAAGAGGCACCTGGGAATGAACTGGAGATGGATCCTAAACCCATAAGTGTTAACCCAAATTATCGTGAGATTAAAAAGTTGTTGGGAAAAGTAGCATTGATTACGGGAGGAGATAGTGGAATAGGAAAGGCTACGGCAATATTGTTTGCAAAAGAAGGGGCAAAAATCGCAATTGTCTATAACGAGTCGGACGATGATGCAAAAGAAACGCAAAGAATAATTGAAGAATTAGGTGTTGATTGTTTTTTAATAAAAGGAGATGTAGGGGATAAAGAATTCTGTCAAGCTGCCGTTGATCAAGCTGTAGATAAATTTAAATCTCTTAACATTCTTGTAAACAATGCAGGAGAACAGCACTCAAAAGAAAATATAGAAGAAATTACAGAAGTGCAACTTGTAAAAACTTTCAGAACAAATATCTTTTCTATGTTTTTTATGACTCAGGCTGTACAAAAATATTTAAGTGAGGGAGATGTAATACTTAATACTGCATCGGTCACAGCCTATCAAGGACGCGAGCAATTATTGGATTATTCATCTACAAAGGGAGCGATCGTAAGTTTTACAAGATCCCTAGCTCAAAACTTAGCAAAGAAAAAAATCAGGGTTAATGCAGTTGCTCCTGGACCAATTTGGACACCTCTGGTTTATTCAACATTTCCAAAAGACAAGCTTGATAGTTTTGGAAAAGATACTCCACTTGGAAGGCCGGGGCAACCTTATGAGGTTGCAGCAGGATTCTTATTTTTAGCATCAGATGACGCGTCATACATTACCGGACAAACACTTCATATTAATGGCGGTCACCCCGTAAATGGTTAATGAAAATTATTGTTGGAACTTCTGGTTTTAACTATAAATCCTGGCGTGGTGATTTTTACCCTGCAGAGTTACCACAAACTGAGTGGCTTAAATTTTATGCATCAAAATTTAATTCGGTAGAAATAAACAACAGTTTCTATGTGACTGTAAAACCGGCTACTTATAAAAACTGGAATGAACAAACTCCTAGCGACTTTCAATTTGTTGTTAAAGGACATAGGTTCATAACTCAACTAAAAAAATTAAAAGATGTAGAAGATTCTGTTGATCTTTTTTTTAAAAATGCAAAACCACTTGGCAGTAAATTAAAAGTTGTTCTATGGCAGTTTCCTGCAAATTTCTCTAATACACCTGAACATTTTGAAAGGCTCCAAAGATTTGTAAAAGTCATTCCACAAACTTTTAAACATGCATTCGAATTCAGAGATAAAAGCTGGTTTGCAAAAGATGTCGAAAGTCTTCTTAGTAAGAATAATTCCACTCTGGTTATTTCTCAATCATCCAAATTTCCTGAAATAGAAATGACTGGTAAAAGTTTAGTTTACATAAGATTCCATGGTCCACGTAGTTTATATTCATCCAATTATTCAGATGCTGAACTTAAATCTTGGTCTCAAAAAATAAAAGAATATGAAAAAAAGATGGAGTGCTTTGCATACTTCAACAATGACAATGGTGGGTATGCTACAAAGAATGCGCTAAGGCTTAAAGAGTTAGTGGGGAGTTAGTTTGGTTCGCAAGTTCCGTTGTAGACAGCGCTAGTTGTACATACTTTTCCATCTGGCATTTTACATTGACCATTCTCATTTCCTTGGGGGTGTCCACCTCGTAATGCGCAATAAACTTGTGCCGTTGTGTTGTATCCAATTGTGTGTACTCCGCCAACTGGGCATTGGCCATCGTACAACGAGTATAGATCGCAATTCATGTCGTCGGCAAAATTACACACATTGTAATATCCATTTGATCCGCGTCTTGAGGTTGTTACAAAACCGCCATTAGAAATACATTTATTATAAGCAGCAGATGCTACTTGGCCGGCTTTTGTTGTGGATGTAGACGCACCAAGGACAGTAGGCGTAGAAGCTGAGGGTAGAATATTTACTTTATTTCCAAGTAAGAATGCTCCAGCCATTAATAAGACTACTGCAAATATTCCAAAACTTTGTCCTGCTAAATTTAAACTTTTCTTGGCCATAGATAAACTATTTCATAACCAAAAAAATAAATCAATATACTAAATGTAAGAAAGTATTAGTTGCCAAGGTTAGTAAATATGCCTACGGCGAGTTCTGCCCAGATATAGACTAGCAAAGCCAGAAAACCAATTCCTATTATTAATCTATTTGTCTTTATCTTTCTCGCAGTAAATATAAACAATGATCCCATGCCAAAGAGTAGAACGCCCATTATTAAGAAGTCTGAAAATTTCCAATCCCAGCCGCCTGCACCATATCTCATCATTATTGCCGGTATAGATAGTATCAAGATCGTTGCTCCTGCAATCCAAAGAAAAATTTTATTTTGCATAAATATATCTTTATTTTTTGTCTTCATAATTTCACCCCCTTTCATTTTATCTAGTTGTTCTGTAGTTATGCTCCTTATTAAATCGATAAATGTTTTAATCCAAAAAAATACTATTCCAAGATCTCCATTATTGCTACCTACATCTTTCAAGGATTGAGAGAATACATATTTCATTTCTTCTCCAAATTCCTTGCGGTACTCTTTTGGGTAAAAATTCAAAAGAAAATCATATATTGTTTCTGAATATATATGTTGAGGTCTCTTCATATCTCATGCCGTAAATTTAACAAGTCCCAGGTTTCTAAAAAGATTCTTTCTTTTTGCAAGAGTTATTGCATCGTTGTAGCGTTGTAATTCACTGGACAAAGAACTTCTGCCTTTCTCAGTCAGGGTATAATATTTTCTTCTTGGGTTATCTCCTGTAACTTCCTTTATGAGCCTTGAGTGAAGCATGCGTTTAATTGATCCGTATAAAGTGCCAGGTCCCAAAAACACTTTCTTCCCAGAGTCCTGTTCTACTTGTTTCATAATTTCATACCCATGTCTGTTTTTAATAGCAAGAGATAGAAGAATATAGAATTCTGATTGTGATAATTGATTATTCATAACAATAGTATATATCGACTATCGATATACTGTCAAGCGATATAAATCTCAATGTAAAAATATTGTATAATTCTTTTGATGGAAAAGAATTTTATAGATAAATTAGCGTTTATAGATTTAAAAGATAAAAAGGTGTTGGTAACTCTAAGCCGCGGTAAAGACACCTGGTATATTCCGGGTGGTAAAAGAGAAGGGGAAGAAACAGATCATGAGGCATTAGCTCGAGAAGTAAAAGAAGAGTTAACGGTTAATTTAATTCCCGAGACTATAAAATACTATGGAGTTTTTGAAGCACAAGCTCATGGTAAACCAGAGGGAACAATTGTTAGGATGACTTGTTATACGGCGGATTTTAATGGAGAGCTAAAACCGGATTCAGAGATAGAGAAAATGGATTATTTTTCTTACTCTCAAAAACATCTTACATCTCTTGTAGATTTTTTGATCTTTGATGATCTCAAAGAAAAAGGATTAATTGAATAGTAGTTTAGTTATTTGGTTTTACCCACCATACGCCTCGGAGATTTTCATTTATGTCAGAGTATCCATAAATATTGTTGCCCATAAATTGGGTTGGAATGTCTTGGGTTCGGGCAATTACATCAAATCCAATTGAACAAGGATTATTAAACTCCGGCATCTCTGTGTTTACTATTACAGAAGCCTTTCCGTCCTCTGTTCCTTGTGCAAGTCTATATAGAATTAGTAAATGTGCATCAAATGGCAACCATATGTCTTTTTCAAAACTTGATTTAAATACAAATAGGGTAGGATCTCCTTTGTTTTGTCTTTTGCTTTCATTAATTATATTTTCTATATTTGGAATAACAATTTCTTCACTTGATCGTGTGAATGTGTCTCCTGTTAAAAAATGGTGTTTTTCTTGGTCTTCGGTTTGGGTAGAGTGATAGAGTCCATCTATTCTTGGAAGTAAGTTGCTACCATGAGAATCTGCAACTTTAAATTTATAAAGAGGAGAAATTAATCTTTGATACTGCTCTAATTGTTGTGTTTGGGGGTTTTTAATATTAGATATCGCATCTCCATCATGCTGTGGTGAAAAAGTTCCATTCTCTATAAATTTTTGCAAATAGAATGCTTCCCATTGTGATAGACTACTCCAATTACCACCTCCCATAAAGCCTGAATGATCCGGCAGAAAACGAGTGATTGGCGGAGTATTTGTGGGGCCAAATTCTCTTTGAGATACATAAAAATCACCAATGCCAACGTGATGTACAAGCTCATGTATAAGGCCTTTGTCGACCATATCCGTGAATCTTTTTTTAAGCTTCTCTGCATAGTTTGGTATATCTTGATCATTGCAATCACTTGATAGAACCCATGTTGAGTCTTGATACCTTGGGTATGGGACTTCGCCAGCTTTTAATTTTACTCCGCGCTTTTGTTGATGAAGAGTATCTTTGTAGCTTCCAACTACATCATCTGGCAAAATAGCAATGTCAGTTAGGTCATATTTTAGATTTACACCTGCATTTTTATATAGATTATTTAGATAATCTACGTGGCGGGTAAGAATTGCAGTGGGGTTTTCTCCGAGTGTATTTAGATCAGATATAAGTTTTTCTGACACAACAAATCCCAATGTCCTTTCATTATTTGATGGTCTTAGTCTTGCTCTTTCCGCTCTAAACTTATCACCAAATGGTTCTTCTTGGGGTTCTTGATCGTTCCAGCCAAGTCTTTTTTCTTTGGCTCTTACATAATCATTTAGTTCATCTATGGAATTAAATTTATGTTCGGGAATAATTGGTGCTTCTTGCCCCATAGCTTTATCAGAACTGAGAATACTTGTAAGTCCCAATCCCAAAAATCCCTTTAATAGTCCCCGCCTGCTAATACGAGTTTGGGATATCTTTTGATTTACTGAATCCTTTTTGTCGATTTTTTCCCTGTCTAGTTCCTCTGGCTGTGGGATATCTTTTGAATCCATACTAATGTTTATATATTAATGTAATGAAGGATGCAAAGTGCGAATTGCTTGAAAATATTTCTGCAGTTACTATAATTTGTTTTCTATGGATAAAGTAGATAAGGCAAGGGTAATAACAAAACAAAATAGATATATTACGATCGCATCAACCACACTAGACGGGTTACCTTGGATCTCTCCTGTATTCTACGCATATGATGATGAATACAATCTTTATTGGGTCTCTAGTAAAAACGCAAGGCACTCTAAAAACATAGAAGAAAATCCAAAAGTCGCTATAGTTATTTTTAATTCGACAAAAGGTGAGGGGGAAGGGGATGCGATTTACATAGATGCAGAGGTAAAAATATTAGTTGATGACCAAGAAATAGAAGAGGGTATGAAATATTATGACGCAAGGGCATCAAAAGCAGAGCTAAAAGTAAAAAATCCAGAAAATGTAAAAGGGGAAAAAGAGTGGAGGTTTTATAAAGCCATTCCAAAGGCTGTTTATAAATCTAGCGATAAGCCGGCAGTTGTGAATGGGCAATATGTTGATAAAAGAACCCCTGTTAAACTTTCAGATCTCCAAGAAGTAATGGAGTTTATTAAAAAATAACTTAGATAGAATTAAATGGAAGGACCTTCCCTTTTCTTAGCGCAAGAACAATTAATAATTTTTAAAGGCAAGAAAATAAAAATTGTTAATGGTAATACAAAGGTAGGTAAAGAAAGATTTGTTAACAAAAATATACTTGATATTTTTTCCTGGGGTAAACATCTAGTTTTTCAATTTGATGAGTTTGCTCTCCGTATACATTTCTTACTCTATGGAACTTTTGAGGCAGATATGAATGGAATATCTATAACAGGAGATTATAAAAAATCACAAACTCCACGTCTCCAATTTATTTTTGATAACGGCGATATTACTATGTTTAATTGTTCTGTAAAGATTCATGAGACAAATAATCTTAAGAGTGAATATGATTATTCGATTAATATTATGTCAAAAGATTTTGACAGGGAAAAAGCATTTAATTCTATAAAAGATAATCTAGAATCAGAAATTGCAGATATTCTACTCACTCAGACAATATTTGCAGGAGTAGGAAATATTATTAAGAATGAGGTATTATTTCTTGCTCGTACTAACCCAAAAGAAAAAGTAATAAATATAAGTGATGCCAAAATAAAAGAAATAATAAATCTTGCTGTTCCTTTCTCTGAACAATTCTATGAATGGAGAAAAAAGTTTATTCTTAAAAAACATTACAAAATCTACAGAAAAAGTGTTTGTACAAATTGCGGTGGAAAAGTAACATGGCAAACAACAGGTAAATTTAAGCGCAGAAGTTTTTATTGCCCAATTTGCCAACCATTATTTTCCCCTAACCCCTGAAACTTAATACCTATAACGTATCTTTATGCTTACATTCCTCTTACTTAAGCAATTGGGATTTCTTACGCACGCTATCTATAGTTAGAGCCTATGTCAATTGCTTTAACGGGAAAAAAGAAAGAAGAAGCAGAAAAATTTTACAACAAACTTTTAAAAACTCTTATTAAGCACAAGTTACCTTTTATGGTTGGTGGAACTTTTGCTTTTGCTGCCTATACGGGGATTGAAAGAGAAACTGGAGATATTGATATCAAAATTCCATTTGAGGACTATCCAAAGGTTTTAAAAGTTCTAACAGACGCGGGGTATAAGGTAGAGCTAGCTGAGATAGAGTTGAATTGGTTGGCTAAAGTCACAGATGCAAACGGATACTATACAGATTTAATATACTCGGAGAGAAATGGCCTTCATAAAGTGGAAAGGTCTTGGTTAAAACGTGCAGTGAATGGTGAAGTTTTAGGTCATAAGGTAAAGCTCGAGCCGATTGAGGAAATGATAAGGTCCAAGTCCTATGTTCAGAATAGACATAGACATGACGGGGGAGATGTCATTCATCTAATTCTAAAACAAGGTTCAAAAATGGATTGGGAATTATTGTATGAAGAAATGGAACCACATTGGGAATTATTGATGGGTCATATTCTAACATTTCTTTTTGTTTATCCATCAGAAAGATCTGTAATACCAAAAAGGATAATCAATAAGTTGGTCGCAAATTTGGAAGACAGGGTGTCCCACGATCCCACAAAAAACAAGATTACCAGAGGCTTATTGTTATCAAATGACTATCAAGTGGGAGTATCTCAATGGGGGTTTACACCTATCACGGAATTAAAATAATTATGAAAATTGCAGCGCTCGGTGACATACATGTAAAAGAAAATTCACAAGGATTATATACTGCCTTGTTTGAAAAGATCTCAAGTAGTGCCGATGTCCTTCTTCTTGCCGGAGACCTCTGTGATTTGGGTTTGCCAACAGAGGCAAAAGTTTTGGCTTCCGAATTTAAATCTCTTAGAATACCGGTTGTTGGTGTTTTGGGAAATCATGATTATCAATCTGGTAAAGAGGAGGAGGTAAAGAAAATATTAACAGAAGGTGGTATGAAGGTTTTGGGAACTGAACCATTTGAGATGGATGGGGTAGGGTTTGCGGGAGTTAAGGGTTTTTGTGGTGGATACGAAAAGTATTCACTAGGATCCTTTGGAGAAAAGCTGTACAAAGATTTGGTACAAATGACTCTAGATGAAAGTTTGGCATTGGAGAACCAAATTAAACAAATTGAATCAGAGAAAAAGGTTGCAATAATGCATTATTCTCCAGTTCGCGACACCTTAGAGGGTGAACCATTGGAGATATATCCCTTTTTAGGATCCTCAAGATTTATAGATCCAATTGATAATTTAAATGTAAATCTTGTATTTCATGGGCATGCACATCATGGTTCTCATCTTGGAAGAACACCAAAAGGAATTCCAGTTTATAACGTCTCCTATCCTATCATGCAAAATATAAATCCAGACCAGCCCTTTGCAGTTGTAGAGCTATAATTCATGACCAGTTTAAACCACTTTGTTGCACGTTTATTACATAACAATAATAAGATTTTAAGATGAGTAAGATTGCGATTATGAATAGTAGTAAGGAAGTTACCGGAATGCTTAAAGATGTTTTAGAGGATTCTGGATTTGAGACAGTGGACGTCTACACATATAAGTTAAAAAACAAGGAGGTAGATATAGATAAATTTCTTGCAGAACATAAACCGGATGTAATTCTATATGACATAGCAATTCCTTATCAAGAGAATTTTAGATTTTTTAAGTCTGTGGTAAAAAGAGTAAAAAATATTCCCTTTATAGTTACCACTACAAATAAAGAAGCTCTCGATAAGCTAGTAGGAAAGACTGAGGCATTCGAGATAATAGGAAAGCCTTTTGATCTTATGAAGCTTGTTGAAATGGTAACAAGCGCAACAAAAGCCTAATATTTAGGCGTTTCCCCTAATAAATCTTATTGCTATTATGATTATTGCTAGAACCAAAAGTATGTGAATTAGGCCTCCTGCAATATGTAGTGCAAATCCTCCTAGCCAAGCAATTATAAGAATAGCTGCAATTATTTCTAATATTCCCAAAGTTGTCTCACCTCCATATAAGCAATTTAGAGCATTAAGAAAAGTAATCCGCAAAAATAATGTAAGAAATCAATAAATACTGAGGTTGACTTTCAGTTCCTCTAATTATATACTTAACTTATAAGTTAAGTAGTATGACAAAGATCAAACCTTCAAAAAATTTGGATTTAATTTTTGTAGCACTGGCAAACCAACACAGAAGAGAAATTATCTATGCTTTGTCTTTGCAGCCTCATTCTATTACCCAACTTGCCCTTCAGCAAAATCTTTCGCTTCCGGCAATCCACAAACATATAAAAATACTTGAAGATGCAGATATGATATTGCGCAAAAAAACAAAGCAAACAAATTATCTTGCTCTAAATAAAGATTCACTTAAGTCTTTGCAAGACTGGGTTATGCAATACCACACATACTGGGGCAGTAAAGAGCAGACTCTAGAAAACTATATTGATTATTTAAACAAAATAGAGGAAGGGGGTGAAAAGTAAAAATGAAAAAATTTGTATTTGTATATCATGGTAAAGCAATGACAGGAGAAGAAAGTCAGGAAGAGATGAAAAGCACGATGGATAAATGGATGGCATGGTTTGGATCTTTTAAAGAAAGTATGGTAGATAGTGGAAATCCTTTTGCACCAAATGGTAAATCAGTAAGCGAAAATGGTGTTGAAACTATCTCAGAAAGTGCGATGCCTGCAACAGGTTACACAATTATCAATGCTCGCGATATTGATGAAGCAACTAAAATTGCTCATGGATGTCCGGTTATTGAAAATGGTGGAGCTGTCCGCGTTTATGAAGCATTACCAATGTAAAAATGATTTGTGAAGAGGTGCCTTCCGGGGGTTACCTCTTCATGACTCAAATTGAATCATCCATATTTACAGCCCAGAAAGGAATATTTGTTCTAGTCTCATCATAAGGAAGATTTATTCTTTGCGCAACCATTTTTAACAGCCTAGATTGTTCTGGTGTTAAAGATACACCTATGACTATTTCTCCTTCTTTTTCGTGTGATTCCTTATATCTTTTTAATCGGTTAACAAATATAGGTTTCTCTAATTGATTAAAGTTCGGAAAGGCTATAATTCCAAATGCAATAACTACATCCTCATATTCTCTCTGTAAGGATTCATCGTTCCAATCAGCTATCTCTTCACTTAGCAAGCTTACTAAACGGTTATACAAAACTCTTTCAGGTGATTGATGAGTTCTTAAAGAAATTTCGACTTCTGGTTCTGTTTTATTAGCAACTTCATTTAGGCGATTTTCGATGTAGCTAGGTAAATCTCTATTCCAATATGGGGATTCTGGGTGGGGTTGAAAAACGTGCTCGCTTTCCATTCAAATATTTTAACACACAGTATCGGACGATAAAACGATTTTGCTGAATGTGCCCACATGCTGCATTAGAAATTAGAATCGTATGCTATACTCAATTCAATGACTTCGCCAGTTATTCTTTTCGGTAAAACATCTGATGAATATACAAACAAGGTTTTTGAGTTGAGGAAAAGAGTAAATGAGCTGGGATATGAAGAAAAGGAAGAGGATCTACTTATCGTTCCGCATTTAACATTTGTATTTAATAAAGAGTTTGACGAGGAAAAATCAGAGAGCGTAAAGAAGATAGTAGCTGATGAAATGGAAAGCTTGAATGTATTTTCTTTACGTGTTTTTGATTATATTGATATGGAAGGAAACATAGCAGCAAGATTTGATAATTCTAGATCTTCAAAAATTGCAGAATCTTTCACGGAAAAGCTTAAGTCAGAAGGGTTTTCAGCAGTAATAACGGATCATATGAGATTGATTAGATCAATTATAAAACCCGAACATGTTGAGGAAGTAAAAGATATGTGTTTTAAAAATCTACCAAATGAAATAGAAATAAGCGGTGTAGCTTTATCGGGGAAGAAAATTCATAAAGAAGACTTTATCTTCGAGTTTAACTTTTAGGAATTAGAATCCAAATGCTATAATAACTCCATGCAGCCTATCGTTAGACAACTACAAGAGATAGATCATCAAAAAGCAGCAGATATTTTCTACGAAGTATTTGGTCTTGATGGAGTGGGCGAGAAATGGACAAAAGAAGCGAGTCTTGCTCACATAAAAGAAAATACTTTAAGTTCAACATACAACTTTTGTGTAGAAAAAGAAGGAAACATGGTTGGTATTATTATTGCTTTCCCGGTTACACGTGAAGAGGGTGTTGATTTATTTATAGATACAGTTGCAGTAATTAATAGCGAACAAAGAAATGGTATTGGAAAAATGTTATGGGAAAAAGTTGAGAAGTTGGCGAAAGAGAACAAATTAAATGGGATTCGTCTTTTAGCAAATCCTAATCTATCATCATTTCAATGGTATAAGAAAATGCAGCTTAACGAAACTGGATGGATTGAGCTTTATACACCTTTTAGGGATTAGAATCGGGGATTGCTGCGATCATGCTTATCTCAACTTTTGCACCAAGTGGAAGTTCTTTTACGCAAACTGCTTCTCTTGCGGGATAAGGATCAGAAACGTAACTGCTATATACTTTATTTATTTCTCCGTATAGAGACATGTCGGTCATAAAAATTGTAGTTTTTACTACATCTTTAAATGATGCTCCAGCTTTTTCAAGAATTGCTTGGAGATTTTTCATTATTTGTTGGACTTGTTCTTCAGTCCTTCCTTCAAGAAGTTTCCCTTCCGTAGTTAGATATATAGATCCCTGAGTAAATACAAATCCGTTTGCGACAATTGCTTGTGAATGAGGGCTTGCTCCGGCGGCAGGTGCTTTATCTGTTTCAACTTTTCTTATCACAATTGTATTATAGCACCAGAAATTCTAATCTTGTAAATCTTTTCTGAAAATAATTAGCTTTTCTTTGTCTTTTGTTATTATGGTTTTACCTTCTACAAATCCGCAGCGGAGGGGGATTTTTAACGAGTCTTTATTATTGGGATTTACTTTTATTATTGCTCGCTTAAATCCTTTCTCTTTGAGAAACTTCAATATAAGATTCACAGCATTTGTTGCATATCCTTTTCCACGAGCAAAAGGATAAAGTCCATAAGAAATATTTACATCTCCTTCTTCGAGACCTTCTAGCTCTTGAGAATGGCCATTTGCCTCAATCATTCCCAATAGCTTTCCGCTCTGTTTATCTGTGATGGCAAAGTTTAAAATATGTCCATTGTTTTCCCATTGCTCTTTGTTCTTTTTAATCCAATCCCTAACTCCTTCAATAGTTCCTTTGCCACCGCTTAACCATTTGATTTGTTCTTCATCTTCGCCTGCGAGATGTTCTTCTGCATCTTCTAATTCAAAGGGGCGTAATTTAATTGTCTCGTCCTGGATTTCCATAGAAGAAGTATATCAAAACTATTAATAAACATTTAAGCCCGGTATAATATTGCTATGAATGATGTCGTCATAGGTAAAGGAAAACTGGCTGGAAAGGGAATTTATGCAAACAGAGATTTTAAAAAAGGTGAAATTGTAATTAAATACAATCTTAAACCACTAAATCCTGATGAATTTAATGCGTTACCTGATTGGGAAAAAGAATTTACCCATACACAATTCGGCAATCTCAACCTATATTCTGTACCAGAAAGATATGTGAACCATTCTGATAAGCCAAATACATATCAAGATTTTAAAAATGGCGGGGCTGATATTGCACTAAGAGATATTAAAAAAGGAGAAGAAATTACTACAGATGCCACTAAGGATGACATTTCTTGAAGCTGTGACCAAAATGTTTTGTGTTGCGACACTTCGAAGAAGTTAGTGCCCTTGTGGTAGAACCAGATTCGTAGCTCTTTGGAGCAATGGAAACAGGTTCTACAGCCTGACCTCAATTCAAATCTGCTGACCAACTACCATTAGCCTTGCGAAGCAAGGTTCTCGCACTTTGTTCTTCACAAAGTGGAATTAGAATCTAATGGAGAGGAACGGTATCTGAAACATCTTGCTGGTCGGGATACTCGTTAGTTAATTTATCAATATCTTCCTGACTCATTTTAAACTCTAATGCTCCAAGGTTCTCTTTTAAGTGTTTTATGCTTCTTGTTTTTGACAGCATCACTACATTAGGAAGTGAAATTAACCAATTAATTGCTATTTGAGCAGGTGTAGCATCATATTTATGAGCCATTTCGTCAAGAATGTGACCCTTTTCTGTAAGAAGTACGCTTTTTTGAAGGGGTCTCCAAGCGATAAACATAACATCATTTTGTTGACAGTATTCAAGAAGACCTTTTCTTTGTGCTTCTCTATATTTGAGATTAAGGTGCAGTTGATTTGCAACGATCTTGTTCTTTGTATAAGATTGAGCTTCCTGTAGTTCTTCTACATTGAAATTACTTACTCCAATATTTCTAATTAATCCCTCGTCCATTAATGTATCCATTGCTCTCATCGTTTCTTTGACTGGAATTTCAGGATTATATCTGTGTGCAAGATATAGATCTAAATATGTGGTTTCTAATCTTTTCAGGCTTTCTTTTGCTGCATGAATTAAGTCGTCATAAGCAAGATGATCTGCATGAGCTTTTGAAACAATTAGTAACTTAGATCTGTCATATCCCTTAATTGCTTTTCCTACTAATATTTCTGCATAACCCTGCGCATAGCTTTCAGCAGTATCAATATGAGTTACTCCCAAATCTATTGCGGATTTTATTGCTTGTATATCTGCCTCATCGTCATTTTCAGGATTGCGTGTTTCACGTCCACCCATTTGCCAAGTTCCAAGTCCATAAACGGGTATCTCAAAACCGCTTTTTAGTTTCTTTGTGGGGATTGTCATAAGGTAATTATAGCACCAACAGACCAAAGTATAGTTGGAACCAAAATAGCTTCAAAAATTGAAAGGATTGAATAATTCCGAGAATATAGCCTCAAGTGACCCCAATGGAATTCCCTTCAGCTCTTCTTCGGCTTCGCTCAGAATCGTTCAGGGTGAACTCAATTATTCAAATTACTTAAGAGGTCTTCAGCAAATTCAGTACAAGTATTTATACCCAATTTTCCATCGATTAACATTTGTTTCTTTGCGTGAGACCAACCTTTAAATTGTTTTTCTCTTTTCGCTGCTTCGTATTTATTTTCATATCTTTCTGCATAAACAAGTTTTAAATCAGAAAACTTTTTAGTTGAAATGTTTAGTTTATTTTTATGTTGTAAAAATCTTTGAGGAAGTTGATCAGTGATACCAATATAGAAAGTTTTCTGATCGCAAAGAAGCATATAGACAAACCACATGTTAATTTTAAAGTGTGCTTGCACTGAGCTTGCCGAAGTGACCCCAATGGAATTCGAATCCATGTTTTCAGGATGAGAACCTGATGTCCTAACCACTAGACTATGGGGCCGTGAGCTATATTTTACCTTATCTATAGCCTCAAACTCAACTATCTTAACTATTGAAATAGCTTGAAAGACTATTATAATAGCTAGCATATGGCAAACGAGCAAACCCCGGTTCCACACGAGGCAGGAATAAGTAAAGATAGAGTTTGGAATTGGAATGATTATCATTCTGTTTTCTCATATAGATATGGAAGCCCGGATATGAGGCATATTTGGTCTGAAGGTCATAAAGCAGAAGTTGGAGCAGATGTTTGGATAGCCGTTGCTGCTACACAAAATAAAGTTGGCTTAGTAACTGATGAGCAGGTTCAGGATTTGCGTGACCACAGACAGGATTATATCGCGGGTATTGATGAGGCTCTAAGTCGCGAAATGGATCCAAAAAATCCTCGATACACAGGACATGATATTCTAGCTGCAATCTCTGTTTATGGAGATGTTGCCCCAGAGGGTGGAAAAATTGTGCATAGACCTCTTACCTCAGAAGATTATCTTTCAAATATTGAGGTTGTCCAAATGGTAGAGTCAGTAGATTTGGTAGAGGCAGGATTAAGAAACACACTTATTAATTTTGGAAAGCAAATCGAGGAGTACAAAGACTTACCAGTTCTTGGTCAAACACACATGCAGGCCGGTGAACCAACTACCTTAGGCTATAGATTGGCAGCTCATGCGCAAGATTTTCTTGAAGATTATAAAAAACTTCAGTTTGTAAAGGGTCGCATGCTTGGTAAAGGAATAAAAGGACCAGTTGGAACTATGGCAGAGGTAGAAACTTTGTTGGATGGGAAGGATATGGATCCTCTTCAGCATGAGGTTGATGTTATGGACCAGTTGGGGCTAGAGGCTTTCCCAATAAGTAATCAAACATATCCAAGAAAATTAACGGCGGATGTTATTGGGGTGCTAGCTGATATTGGGGTTTCCGCTCAAAGATTTGGACTTAATATGAGAATATATCAATCTTCACTTTTTGATGAACTAGCAGAACCTAGAAATTCAAGGGATAGAGGATCATCTGCTATGCCACATAAAAGAAATCCAAGACATGCAGAGAATATAATTGCTTTAGCACGAGGTATTAAATTCAAACATTTAGAAGCTCAAGAAGTTGCAGCAAACGTTGTAATGGAGCGTGGAATAGATGATTCTGCTGGAAAAAGATCATTTTTGCCAGAAGCATTTTTGGCAGCTGATGAGGTCTTAAAAAGAGTTGGGGATATTGCAGGGCGATTGGTTGTAAATAAAGATTCCATTTGGAGAAATCTTCACACATTTTCTCAGTTCACTGCTACAGCTCCAATAATGGCAGAGATGACAAAGGGGGGAGCAGATAGACAAGAATCTCATGAGGTCCTCGCTCAAATTGCCCAAAGAGCATTTGACTCTTTTAGGGCAACTGGTGCAAATACTTTTGGAGAAGAAGTTTTGGAAAATCCAGAAGTAAGGAAATATATGACAGAAGAACAGATCAAAATGATGATAGATCAGGCAGATCATCATGTTGGCATGTCCGCAAAGCTTTGTGACATATTCCTGCAAGAACATCTGTATCCAGCATTATTCCCTGAATCTAATGGAGTAAAGGAAGATAGTAAAGAATAATTCCTAGAGCGCTTGCTAGTACAAAACTCAAAAACCCATTTACTTTTACTACTTTTGCAAGAATTATTACTGTTGCAAATACTATCCACGGAACAACACTTGTCAAAACTCCCTGACCAATTGTGACGGTTGCTTCTATCATAAGACCAATTGAAACAACGGTTATTCCCTTTATCAAATGTTCAACAAGCGTGATTTCTTTTAGCTTATTATGAATATGAACCATTGGTAGAATAAGATAGCCTGGGATTACAAGAACTAAAGTAGATAAAAATGCTCCTTTGTATCCATGGGTCAGATATCCAATTGCAGCAATATATAAATTAACTTGTCCTGGTGTAACACGTCCTATTGAATATGCATAGAGTAATTGTTCTTGGCTTATCATGTGCATGTTTTGCACAAGGCTTTGGGCAAATAGAGGAAGCATAACAGGACCATTACCAAATGTAATTACATTGGTATAAAAAATTATCCAGAGGAAGTTAATAAGGGAGGTCATGTCCCTCCTTTACATTTGAAAATACAATAACTCCAAGAATTGCTCCAGCAAGAATAACCATCGCAACATTCATACCAAAGAAAAAGGTAGCGATAAAAGCAGCTACTGCAAATGCAATAAGAAGGGGAGAGTGAACTATATCTTTGCCCATGCTAATTGCTGATATTACTATTAGTCCAACAGCCGCTGGCATGATGGAATAGTTAAAGAGACCAAATAAGGAGCTTGCTTTGAAAAAAGAATAGAGAGCAGCAAGTCCAACAGTTAGTACAAAAGCTGGTAGCATTACGGCAAAAAGCGCAATAAGTGTTCCTTTGAATTTTTTGTATTTATATCCAATTGCAATTGCAATTGCCGTTACTCCTCCTGCGGGTACAATTCTAGCGAGAGCAAAAAGATCCATGAATTCTTTCTTGCTCATAAGCCTGTGTTTTTGAACAAGCTCTTCTTCCATCGCAAAAATAACTGCTAGACCTCCTCCGAAAGCAAGCCCCGCTTTCAGGAAAATCCAAAACAATTTCTTATATGTCATCTTGTGTTTTTTCATGTTCTGACCAAACGAGGAATAGTTAGAGGATTCTCTACGGTCAAATTAATTATAGCAAATTAACAAGCTCAGAAAGGGTGCTTATTGTTTTTGCATGTAGCTTATCAAACTCAGACTTTGGCGTAGTTCTTCCGGCTATTGCATAGAATTTAATTCCGGCTCCACTTGCCGCCATGAAGTCTGATACTGTATCACCAATATAAATTACTTCATTCTTTTTAACACCTTTCTTTGTTAGTTCATTGAGGGTAAAATCAAAAACCCTGGGATCTGGTTTATGGACAATGTTATCTTCTTCGGTCTGAATTATGAAAAACAAATCCTGAGGTATTTTGGCAATTGTTAGATCATCATTTATGTACCTTTTGGATTTATTAGTAATGAGGCCTAGTAGGTGTTTTTTTGATAAAGTATTTATTGTATTAATAGCATCTTCATAGGCAACGGTGGGGTAAAGTTCTCTTGCTATAACATATCTTTCAAAACCTTCCTCTAGGTCCTTTATGTTTTTGAAAAGAATTGATAAAAGTTCTTTAATAGGTTTTCCCCAGTGAGTTCTTATTGTTTCATCGTCGAGTTTTGTATCGTAATACATTCTTCCCATATCTTTTAGCGCTTCCTTCTTGGTTTCGAATGTTTTTATGAGGGTATCGTCTATATCAAATAATATAGCCTTGATCATGAAAGATATTATACACTTTAAGTGTAATTATGCGGTAAGAACAACATTTTTAGCTTTTTTTCTTTCTTCCTGCTGTTTTTTCCAGTCACTTTTACATTTTGCATCACAAAAAGCAAAACCTGTTTCTTGATCAAGACAAGCTTCACAACTTATGAAATGTCTATGACAATAATCTAATTCGCAGTTTACATAGTTTTCGCTAGGCTTAGCGCAACGTTCGCATTTTCCAATTACCTCATGTTCTGAATCACCTGTATTAAATCCAATTGTCATTCTGTTATCAAATACATAGAGTTTGCCTTTGAAATATTTATTAGGATATTTTTCCATGAATGTTTGAATACCATCTTTTAGTTGGTAGACATCAAAGAAACCATTTTGTAATAAGAAGCCGGATGCTTTTTCGCATCTTACTCCTCCTGTGCAAACTGTAACTATAGTTTTATCTTTAAGTTCTGCCAGTTTTTCAGAAACCTTTCCTAGCTCAAAGAAGTTTTTCATGCCAGATGCAATTGAGCCCTCAAAGTGTCCGGAAATGAATTCATAATCATTTCTCATATCAACAATATAGAATTCTTTTTTCTCTTCAAACCATTTAAATAATTCATCTGAGGTTATATATTTTCCTGTCGTAGTATTTGGGTTAAGATTAGAAACCCCTGAGGTGACAATTTCTGGTCTTACTCTAACTTTTAGTTTTGGAAATGCCTTACCATTGCCCTCACTCTTTTTGTAGGTGATTCCGGAAAAGTAACTATTCTCTTCCATTCTTTTAATGTAGGTTTCTGTATCTTCTGTTTTCCCTTCCAGTGTCCCATTTATTCCCTCTTCCGCCACTATAATTCTCCCTTTAAGATTTAATTCTTCGCAAAGCTTTCTTTGCTCTTCCATTACCTTTTTGGGATCATCGATGTCTACATATTTATAATAAAGTAATACTTGGTGCATAAGGCCTATAATTATACCAAAGATTAAAGATGTAGACGGTAGGAGATATTAGAAATTCATCTAAGGTTATCAGACGTAGAGTCGGGCAAAGTTATCTGCTTCTAATTCTTGTCTTCTTATTTCTTCTTTAGTCTGCTTAACAGTAGTTGAGTTTCTATGATTCAATACCACATGACCGATTTCATGAATGATTGAGTAACTTATTTGATGAGCATCTTGCGCTAGTAGGCTATCGCTTAAGAAAATAAGGTCCTGATCTTTTAAATCATTTCCTTTAAATGTGAATGCCCAAGCATCTTCCATAGAAGAGATAAACCAGCAATTTTTTGTTACCTTTTCAATAAGTTCATCAGGCAGGAGGGCAACTGCATCACAAACTAAGCCTTTCATACTTTTTGTGCCTACAAGCTTTCCAGCAAATGCATAGTATATGGCTTCTGGATCATTTCTCACAAAAAGATTATATCAGTTTTAAAAAATGAGGCCTCTTATGTATAATAAGGTTTGCCTATGAAATCTTTCTCTCTATCTGTTGTAATCCCCTCTTTTAATGAAATGACAAACCTAAGAAAAGGAGTTTTGGAAAAGGTTGAGCGGTATCTAAGACGAAATAAATATGATTTTGAAGTGATTATTGTAGATGATGGATCAAACGATGGGAGCCGCGAGTTTGTAAAAGCTTTCATAAAGGACAATAAAGAATTTAAACTAATTGAGAATCAACATACTGGGAAAGCAGGAGCGGTAACTGCCGGAATGCTTGCTTCAAAAGGAGATTATGTCTTATTTACGGATATGGATCAGGCAGTTCCGATAGAGGAATTAGAAAAGCTTTTGCCTTTTGCTTATGATGGATTTGATATTGTGATTGGTTCAAGAAGCGGCGCAAGACGTGGTGCTCCTCTTACACGCCGCGTAATGTCAAAAGGCATGATGGTTCTTAGATCCGCTTTAGTAGGTCTTTCTAATATTTCTGATACTCAATGTGGTTTTAAGTTGTTTAGTAAAAAAGCAGCCCATGATATTTTTGGAAAACTAAGGGAACTGCACAATGGTTACAAGGCAATTAAGAGTTCTTCTGTTGCTGCTGGTTTTGATGTTGAGTTACTATATATAGGAAGTATGCTCGGATATCAGATAAAAGAAGTGTCGGTTGATTGGTTATATGTAGAAACAAGAAGGGTAAGTCCTATTAAAGATTCTGTGGATGGAATACTAGATCTACTAAGAATTAAAAAGAATATTACAAAAAAAGCTTATCAATAAATGAAAAAAATTTTGGTTCCTCTTTGGGCTTTAGGAGCAATTGCTCTATTTTTTTACTCCTTCACTCAAATTGATTTATCTCTTACTTTTTCTAGAGTCTCTGTTTGGCAGGGGATTCAAAAAGCATTTCAATATGTTGGTTATTTCAATAGACCACTCTCAGCATATTTATTTGTTGGTATAGTTTTGTTTCTATTCTTTCTGTACGGGGCTACTTTAAAACTAGCAAAAGAGAATGTACTAAGGAGTAAAACCCTATGGATAATAATTATTGGTTTATGTATTGCATTATTCTTGTCATATAACGCTTTTTCATATGATATCTTCAACTATATTTTTGACGCCAAGATCCTCGTTCATTATGGGCAGAGTCCATATGAGCATAAAGCATTAGATTATCCGGGAGATCCTATGCTCTCATTTATGCATTGGACTCATAGAACTTATCCTTATGGTCCTTTTTGGCTGGTGCTAACTGTGCCTTTATATTTTATTGGCTTTGGGTATTTTATTGTAACGTTCTATTTATTTAAACTATTAATGTTAGGTAGTTTTCTAGGAAGCGCTTTTTTCATAGAGAAAATTGCAAAGAAACTAAAGAAGAACTCGCTCATGGTTCTAGCTGCTTTTGCGCTTAATCCGCTGGTGATAATTGAATCATTGGTATCTTCCCACAATGATATTGTCATGATTTTCTTCTCACTTGTTGCTCTGTATCTATTTTTAGAAAAGAAATATATAAAGTCAGTAATATCTCTTACTCTTTCTATTGCTATCAAGTTTGCAACTGCCTTACTTCTGCCAGCAATAATTGCAAAAATGGTATTCAAAGTTAAGGATGAATTATTTATATATTTAATGATAGTTGGAATGGCTATTGGAGTATTCTTGGCATCATATAGAACTACATTCCAACCATGGTATTTAATTCTAGTTATTCCATTTGCGGCTCTTTTAGTTGAGAAGAAGTTTGTAGCAATTCCTGTTTTTATTATTTCTCTGTTTGGATTATTTCAATACGTGCCTTACCTATATTTAGGTAATTGGGATCCCCCAGTTCCAATGTATCTTAATTACATGCTTTATGGCTCAATAATCTTGTCGGGAATACTTATCCTCCCTTCTCTTTTACAAAAGAAGAAGAGTAAAAGATAGGTTCATCCTTCTTTTGTGTGGACAAAAGAAGCAAAAGCCACCTGTCCATTTTTTCTCAGGTTTTCATTCCTTACTCACTTATCGGGGGAATGTCTTCCCCCTCCGCGATCACGCCTTCGGCGATGCCGCTGGACCTCCCCCTGAGCGTTCGCTCGTCGTTCAAAACTTACGAAAAAGGGACAGGGAGTATATGTTCAACTTCGAAGTGGCAATTAAATTAATCCTTACGAAAAAGGGGTGAGGCCTAGTACCTAATCCCTATTTCCTAAAATTTAGTTTTAATGCCTAATTTCTAGTCCCTAGTTTTTAGTCCCTAGTTTGCTTGTAGCTCGATATTGGTTATAATAAAGTTTGTCTATGCGAATAACTCGCAATCATCTTCTGTTTTTAGGTGCAATTATTGCAATAATTGCAGTCTACTTACTACTTCGCCTCTACAATATATTGAATCTTCCTTTATTTACAGATGAGGCCATATATATAAGGTGGGCCCAGATAGCAAAGCAAGACGCTTCATGGCGTTTTATAGCTTTGGTTGACGGAAAAGGACCTTCTTTTGTTTGGGCAGAAATGTTGACGCTTAAATTATTCAAAGATCCTCTTCTTGCCGGAAGAATGGTATCAGTGGTTACCGGATTATTTACAACAATTGGATTATTTTTCTTAGGAAATGAAGTATTTCGTGAAAGGCCAAAGGGTAAGGAGTATCCTGTCTTTGCATTCACTAAGCCAACTGTAACTCTCGGTTTACTTTCAAGTTTAGTCTATGTGCTTTATCCATTTGGATTAGTGTATGACAGGATGGCGCTATATGACAGCATGGTTGGAATGTTTGCTGTTTGGTCACTTTATCTTTTATTCTTATTGGTTAGAACATTGAGGCTTGATGTTGCTTTGATCACAGGAATCGTAGCAGGAGCTGGACTTCTTACAAAAGTTAATGCAACTTTTTCTCTTTATTCAATACCATTCCTGCTACTTATTTTTGATTGGAAACAAAAGCATATTAAATCGCGATTACTCAAATTTGTAGGACTATCACTCCTTATTGCCATAATGGCATTCGGTATCTATTCAATGCTAAGGCTTTCCCCCTTCTATCACATAATTGGTGAAAAAACTGCTTTATTTGTCTATCCATTTGGTGAATGGATTCACCATCCCTTCACATATCTTATTAGTAATGCTAGCGCTCTCATTAATTGGTTTATGGTTTATGTGAGTGTTCCCGCTGTGATTTTGATTTTGGCCTCATTCGTAGTTAACAAAAAGAATTTTTTTGAAAAAGCTGTCCTTCTTTTATGGTTCCTTTTCCCAATATCCGCTCTTGCCGTTTTTGGAAAGTTGATTTACCCAAGATTTATTTTATTCATGACACTATCTCTTATTCCACTCATTGCATATTCCGTCTATAACTTGATTCTCAAATATAAAAACAATCTAATCCGCGTTTTGATAATCCTGTTTGCATTTGGAATGTATATCTATGCAGATTATTTCATAATATTCAGTTTCCCCTATGCGCCAATTCCTGGAGCAGATCTCGGACAATACGTAAATGGTTGGAGTGCAGGAAATGGGGTAAAGCAATCAGTTGCTTACTTTAATGAACAGGCAAAAGATAAGAAAATCTACATAGTAACAGAGGGAACATTTGGTTTGATGCCTTATGGTCTTGAAATGTATCTGGTCAATAATCCAAATATTAAGATTCAGGCTCTCTGGCCAATCAACGATAATCCACCAAAGGAGGTTACTGATATGGCAAAGAAAATGCCAACATACGCAGTCTTCTATCAGCCTTGTCCATCTTGCGGTACAGAAGGCGGAAAGATGCCTCCATTATGGCGCGGAGAAAAAGTATTATCTTTTGAGCAGGGTATAGGAAATTCATTCTACAGCGTTTATAAAATCCTTCCATGAGAAGCAAAATAATTCTGGCTTTATTATTTGCTGTTATAGTCTCCGTAGTTTTCTTTCATCAGATTTTAAAAGGTTATTTGCCGTTTCCAGGAGATTTATTGGTAGGAAACCAGGAGCCCTACAAATCTTACTCTTATCAAGGGTTTGCGCCCGGTGCTGTTCCAAATAAAGCTCAAGGACCCGATGTAATAAAGCAGTTGGTGCCTTGGAAAAAATTTGTTACGGAGAGTCTTAAAAAGGGTCAGATTCCTTTTTGGGACCCATACAACTTTTCAGGGAATCCTTTGATGGCTAATTTTCAGAGTGGAGTATTTTATCCACTCAACCTAATGTTTATTACTTTATCTTTTCCTAATGCCTGGACAATATATATAGTTCTCACTCCAATTCTATCAATTATATTTATGTATCTGTTTTTAGATAGGTTTAATCTTAAGCCTGCTGCGAGTCTTCTTGGTGGAATAAGTTTTGCATTCTGTTTGTATATGGTTGTATGGATGGAGTATGGAAACATTGGACATACACTTTTGTGGCTGCCTTTGATCTTATATTTCACAGATAGATTTATAGAAAAACCAACAAGAATCAATTTTCTTGGAATTTTTCTAGCATCATTATTATCAATTCTTGCTGGATATATTCAGGGATTCTTCTATATATATGCAGTAGTTGTAATTTATTACTTTGTAAAATCTATAAGTATTAAAAAAATAAAAACAAATAATACCGTAGTATTTTTATTGGGTTTATTGTTTCCGGTTTTAGTTGCTGCACCTCAGATCTTATTGACACTTGGTTTATTTGGATATTCTACAAGAGGGAATTATACGCTTGAACAAATTCAAAAAAATCTTAATCCAATATATTATCTTGTAACTACTATCATTCCTGATTTTTTTGGTAATCCTGCATCGCGTAATTTTTGGTTTGATGGGACATATATAGAAAGAGTTTCTTATTTTGGATTAATTCCATTTGTCTTTGCGATTTTTGCAATATCAACACTGTTCAAAAAAATTGAGGTAAAAATATTTTCAATATTATTTATTTTCACACTATTTATATCAACAGACTTTTTTATAACAAGGTTTTTCTATTTGATTCCAATTCCTGTCATATCAACAACGGTTGCGACAAGAATACTATCAGTATTTAGTTTTTGTGGAGCAATTCTCGCCGCCTTTGGA
>DASZYA010000032.1:0-4044 GCA_035545675.1 Patescibacteria group bacterium | reverse complement strand
TTTAAGATCTGCCGGTGTACCGCTTGCAATAATTTTTCCATGATCAATTACTGCGATTCTACCTGCTGATCTTTCTGCCTCTTCCATATAGTGAGTAGTAAAGAAAACCGTCATTCCCTCTTTTTTATTTACGTCTTTAATGTAGGTCCACATATGGTTTCTGGTTTGTGGATCAAGACCTAGGGTTGGCTCATCAAGAAAAAGAATTTTTGGATGGTGGAGAAGTCCGCGAGCAATTTCTAATCTTCTTTTCATTCCCCCAGAAAATGTCTTTACTAAATCATTCTTTCTATCCCAAAGTTCTACAAATTCTAAAAGTGTTTTTATTCTTTCTTTTTGAATTTTTGATGGAACTGAATATAAAACAGCATGTAGCTTCATGTTTTCATATGCTGTCAGATCATCATCAAGACTTGGATCCTGAAAAACTATTCCAAAAGATTTTCTAACCTTATCTTTATTATCTGTAGGATTATTCTCATTTATTTCTATGATTCCACTTGTCGGGTCAAGTAGTGTCGTAAGCATTTTAATGGTTGTTGATTTACCTGCTCCATTTGGTCCTAAGAAGGCAAATATTTCACCCTTTTTAACATCAAAGCTTATATCATTTACTGCGGTAAATTCGTTAAATTTTTTTACGAGGTTTGTAACAGAAATTATATTTGAGGCTTCTGACATAGAAAAATATTATAACAAACAAAACTTAAAATTATGTACGAGTTTTATAATTATTTGGTCGCCTTTAGAGAGAAGAGTAAGGGTACTTCTATCTTTTTGTTTCTTAATACATATTCACCTTTTTTATTCTTCCTCATCAATCCTGGAAATTGTTCATACATTGTATATGGAAACTCATGAACAAATTCTATTTTAAGACCTGCGTTTGTTATCGCGCTAATTATATCCCCCATTGTATAGCTCCATTCATAAGTCTCGCCTTTTATTGTGGTTCCATTCCAGTCTGTATATGTCCCATCAGAATCATCTAGGAATGGGCCTCTATCAAAATATTTATAAATTAATTTAAATTCATGATCCAAAATATTTGTAAATGGATGCAGTTCAACTATGTAAAAGATCCCACCTTTTTTAAGATAGCTACTTACAATTTTTGCAAATTTATCTAGGTTTTTCAGCCAAAGCAAAACGCCGTAGGAAGCAAAAACAATATCATATTTTTTATCTAATTTTTTGGGAAGACTATAAACATCAGAGCAAATAAAATCAGCAGGAATATTCATTTCATTGCTTAGTTTTTTTGCAAGCTCTATGGATGAATCAGAAATATCAACTCCTGTAACTTTTGCGCCATGCCTTGCCCAAGAAAGGCTATCCATTCCAAAATGACATAGAAGGTGAAGCATGGACTTTCCCTCAACATTTCCTAGTTCTTTTATCTCTATTTTTTGAAGACTCGTTTTTCCTTTTTTAAAACCTTTTACATCATAAAGTTTTGAGGATGCATGAACTGGTGTTATATCATTCCACCATTTTTTGTTTATAGAAGCGTAACTACTCACTAATAAAGTATTAAAACTTTTTACTTACGCTGTCAAGTATTTATTAAAAGATGTGCTAATTTTTTGTATGGTATTTATGTATCTTGTACTCCCTATTTCATGATCTGATTTTATTTTGATTAAAGTTTTTTCTGTATCAATGTTTTCAAAAGTATTTTTGACGCGTTTTATTAAAGATGTTGCTTCTTGAGTACCATAGAGCATTAATACTTTTTTTGTTTTTAATTTTTTTGATAATAAATCTGCTCTAAGTTTTGCAAAATCAGTGTATCGTTTTTTCATGATTATTGATCTTGATTTATTTGTTTTGAGATCTTCGCTAAAAAATGGAGAAAGAGAGCATAGGATTAATCCATCTGATTTTATTTTTGTTCCGGCAATGAACGCAATCATTGCGCCATAAGAAAAACCAAGGATATATTTTTCCTCATATTTAAAGCTTTTATAAACCTCTATAAAATCTTCTACGGTTTGAGAAATGGTTTTATTTTTCCAACGTATTTCAATAGAAACTACCCGGAAGCCCTCTTTTTCAAAAAGTCTTGCAACCCTTTTGTAAGTTGTACTTTTTGGGTTTTGTCTAAAACCCGGAATGATAAAAATTGTCCTGCCGCGAGCCATTTGGGGATTATAGCAAACCTGAGGCTAAATTGCCAAATTAAGATTTGTGATTGAACTCAACAAATTGCCGTGTTAATGTAGGAGTATGCCACAAGAGCCAATTCCAAATTCCGGTTATATACCAAATGGTGAATCAACATTAAAGCCAACGGATCAGGTTTTGGGCACTGATTTAAAAAAGGTAGTGGAAGGATTAAATAATGCAACAGCGGCAATTATTGACTCACAGGCACAGGGAGAAGTTTTTGATAAATTTCTGGGTTCACCAGTGCTTGTAAGAAAATGTTTAGAAAGCCCAGAATTTTTCCCAGACTCAATATTTGCTATTGTTGTTTGTTCAATGAAGCCGCAATATAAAGAATCTGTGATTAATATTATCCGGGACAATATGGATGTAATTGGAGCGAATACTAGGCTTGATGGTGAAGAATTAGCACCAGGTTCTGACTATGGATTGGTAGCCGTAAGCGAATTAGGAGATGAGGATGAGGCAGTCAAGTCCCAATTTTTTACAGAACGTTTAGACGTATTAGAAGAAGCTATTATTAGGAGCCCTAAGCATGCAAGTTTGGTTGGTGAACTTGCAAAATATGGAGACCAAGAAGATCTAGATTGGGTGAAAGATTATATTGCTAGCGAAATATCTTCTCGCCCAAATGACATATTTAGATTTTATGCTAGAAAGCAGTTACAATATTTACTTGATAATGAAGATGAAGGAATTCAGAGTTTTGGTGCAGATGTTGCAGATGATGTTTTGGCGAGATTTAATCTTTCGCCTAGGGTCTTGTATGATTGGCACGTTAGTCATACCAAGGAAACGCCAGGAAGAATTATAGACAAGAATATACTTGCCTTGCTAAATTTAGAAGAATCAAGACCGGGTATAGCAACTCTTCTTAATGAGAAATTTAACATTTCAGCTTTTGCAAGATATCCTTCAGAATTTCTAATCAGACAATTTGATGAGGCAGAAAATACAGATCTTCCTTATGGAATTGCTTTGTTTCCCAGAGCGGATAATGATGGTGCTTTTTATGATGATGTGGATCCATTGGAACAATTATTGGATGGTCTTGATGGTAAATATGCGGTAAGAGTTGTTGAAGCGGAGAAAAAAACAGAAGTTGCTAGATTGCTAATAAGTTTAGGACAAAAGTATGGGGCAAATCACAAAATTTCATTTGCCATTGTAGGCGGACACGGTTCTGAAGATCATATTGCACTGGGTTTTAAGCCAAATTTGATTATGCAGGAAGATGTTAATAGGCCAAGAGCAAAAAGGTTAAATGAATTTTTTGAACCAAATCCTATCTTTATTCTTAATTCTTGCTCAACCGGAGTAGAAGCGGGTATAGCGCAGGATTTGTCTACTGTAATTCCTGGGGCTAGAGTTACAGCTCCCAATATTGATACATATATGAAGAAGTTAAGTGTAGACATGAGTAGAGGACTATCTATAGATGTGGAGTATGAAAAAGAAGGCATAGCAACAACATATGTTGGCGGGAAGAAAGTAAATTAAGCATCGCCTTGATCAACTGGTTATTAGCCTCGGATTTTAGTACAATATAGACCTATTGCCGGATCATCTAATGGTCCGCCGGAGGCGAGACTTCGCCTATGGCGAGTAAGGATAGCGAGTTATGTGGTATGTTTATATTTTGAAAAGTAAGAAATATAAAAAAACTTATGTAGGATGCTCTGATAATCCAAATAGAAGATTAGTTGAACATAACTCTGGAAAAAGTTCATATACCAAGCGATATATGCCTTGGGATATATTGAGAACAGAAAAATTTGAAACATATTTAGAGGCACGAAGAAAAGAGAAATTTTACAAGACAGGAGTAGGTAGACAAGAACTTAAAAAGTTTTTTTTAACATTGCCGGATCATCT
>DASZYA010000031.1:0-2248 GCA_035545675.1 Patescibacteria group bacterium | reverse complement strand
ACACGTTTTTCCGGTATTTCGTTGAGGCTATTTTGTTCAAGGAGTGTTTTTGCTTGTGAGGATGATAACCCAGAATACATACCAATCTTTATTATACTGCGTTTGCTACTAATATTTCAGCGACCACTTAAAAGCCCAAATTAAGACTTTTGATATACGCTAAAGTAATAATAAATTGCTGCAAATATATTCAGGATTATGAATGCCAAAACCCATTGTCTTTTTAGACTTGAAGTAATTTCATTATTTTTCATCATTTCAGAAAACATCCACATCCAAAAAAACAATAAGAAGAATGGTATAAGGAATAAAAAAATCCTAAGATATATATTCATAATTTATAGAGAATCGCCTTTCGGGTTAGAAACAAAAACTTTTACGAAGCGTGTTTTAAACTATATCTTCTACTTTTATTTCGCCATCGCGCCTATAGTAGGCAAAAATTATACCGTTTGGAGTAACTTTTGAATCAAAAAGTTTGAAGGAAAATGGCATTGTGCCATCTTGGAATAGTTTTTTTCCACTTCCAAGTGTAAGTGGAAATATTTTAAGCCAAAATTCATCTACCAAATCATGCTTCATTAATGATTGAATAAGGTTTGCGCTACCATACACTTGGAGATCTGGACCATCTGAGTTTTTTAGTTTTTTTAGCTCTTCAATGTCTTTTATAACTTCTGTGTTCTCCCAGGAGGGATTTTCTAGAGTTTTTGAAACAACATACTTTGTTATCTTATTTACCTGTGGCCATCCTTCTGCCTCAGTTGCATGATGTGGCCAAAATCCAGCGAATATATCATAGGTTTTTCGACCAAGAAGAAGCGCAGAGGTTTGGCTCATTTGCTTCTGCATTTCCTGACCTGCAACCTCATCTGTTCCAAAAAACGGCCCCATCCATCCACCATATTTAAACCCTTCACTAGCATCTTCTTTGGATGCGCCAGGCGCTTGTATAACACCATCCATAGTAAGAAATTCAACTACAATAATCTTTCTCATAACTAATTACAGTATACTACACAATTTTATTATGTGAAGTCATCTTATTTGACTATATATAATTTGTAAGAAGTGTAAAAATCCAATAACCTATCACAACTCCTATCGCATTTAATATCACATCATCGATATCAAATATTCCTACATTAAAAAGAACCTGCATTCCTTCAATCGCAAGACCAGAAATAACTGCAAGTCCAATGGCTTTTTTCCAAGTCACCCTCTGATAGACAAATGGAAAAATAATTCCTAACGGAATAAGCAAGGCAATATTTCCAACCAGATTAATTCCAGCAATGATAAGCCCTTTATCACCAAGAAAATAGGGCGCAATAGTTTTGAATGGTATAAAGTTTGCGGGACGACCAGTTTCTGTCCCACCAAAATTAAGCATTAAGTGTCCTACTCTAATAGTCGGTATGTCCTTAAATACCATAACCTTAATAAGAAAGGCCCAATAGAGAAGAAAAATGATTGACAAGATTAAACGCTTTCTCATAAAGTTTTGAGGAGATATCTTTGCTGCGGGACAACGATTCTCACTCTAGCTTCGGAATCCAAGCGATTTTGATATAATTCTTTTATTATGAAATTTAACTCAATTCTGCCGGAATTTTATGTTTCAAATTTTGAAAAAAGTTTAAAATTCTATGCTGAAATTCTTCCTTTTAAAATTGAGTATGACAGAGAAAATCCTCGTTTCGCATTTTTATCATATCAAGGAACACAAATAATGATTCAAGAGTTTGACCCAAATGAAGATGACGAATATATAACTGGAAAATTTGAATATCCTCTAGGTCGTGGTATAAATTTTCAAATTGATACCGATAATGTTCAGGAATTGGCAAATTCACTGAAAGAAAATAATTATCCCATTTTAAGAGACATAAGTGACAGTTGGTATAGAGAAAATGACATACTACATGGATGTAGACAGATTCTTGTACAAGATCCAGACGGGTATTTACTTAGGTTTTCCCAGGGAATAGGTGAAAAACCTGCATCTTAACCTCTCGGTTCGAGTCCGTATTGAACGACCCCATTGAGTAATTTGGAACGCTAGCTTCATTATCCAAGGAATTGAAGAGCTGAATGTTGAGGGTACGGTGAGATACTAACACGTGCTTGCTGCCGGACCTGGATTCGAACCAAGATGAACGGATTCAGAGTCCGCTATCCTACCATTAGATGATCCGGCAATGAATGTATTTTACCTTAAAAGAAGATCAAAATCTAACTATTTGGT
>DASZYA010000030.1:0-28000 GCA_035545675.1 Patescibacteria group bacterium | reverse complement strand
GTTCTTGCAGTTGAAGCAGTAGCTTGTGAGTTCTTATATGTAAGTATGATTACATCTCCGTCAGCTGGTTTTGAGCTGAATGTTACGGCTGGTGTCTTTGATCCCCACAGTGGGCCTGATACTGTTTGTTGTTGCAATGTTACTGGCGATGAATTCACAGGTGTTGCTGTTGGTGCATTAGTTGGAGTTGGGGTATCAGTTGGTGTAGCAGTAGGTGCAGTTGTTGGAGTATCACTTGGTGCAAGTGTTGCACTTGGTGCTTCTGTTGGTGTAGGTGTACCACCTATTACATATTGGGACCAAACTGCAAAGTCACGTGCTCCAAGAGCGTAACCCCAGTATCCTGATGGTGGAGCTACTTTTACCTGTACGCTTGTTAAACCTTGTGGAATAGGGACAAAGTATCCGGATGCATCTTCTATTTTATGTATAGTTTTATTAGGAGTGACTACATTCCAAGTTGCGCCATTGTCGTAGCTTAGGCTAATTGTACCGGTAGCGGAGAAGCGAAGATATGAACCAACAGGACTTGGAGCGTCAAATGTAACAGTTGCAGTTCCACCAGTTTTTTGATTTAGTCCCAAGAACTCTGGTGTAGCATGAATTATCGTGAATGGAATAGTGGGTGACATCATAATGTCATCCCAGTGCCAAGTTGTTGCTGCTGCTGAATAGCTAACTGCTTGGTATGTAACTCCATCTTGAGTCACTGATGTGCCTAGTGTAGTTGGCCAAGTGGGCTGAGTAGTTCCAGATGTTCCTGCAGTTGTAACTTGGTAGTTACGTAGTTCAGTACCACTAGTTGGTTTAACTATATCTCCAACAGCGTAAGCGTGATTTGCTTGCCAACTTGGGTAACAATTATCAAGACAGATTCCTTTTATAGGGTTGTAGCTGTGTTGTGTGAACTGAACTACACCACTTGTGAATGGAAGTGGAGTGGCAAGCTCTTTATCAAAGATAACGAAGTTTTTCTCGGGCATGTAGAACTTGATATGGGTTTTGCTAATTTCAAGGGTGAATAGATCACGAGTCACTTTACTTGGTGTTAATACAGATCTCCAGTTTGAATATGTTTGGTATGTCGTACTTGTTCCAGATGAATTTGGTACCAAAAGGTCCCATGACACATTGTTTGTACCAGCTCCAAGCATCTGAATCCCAACAAATGGGTTATTTGGTGGACCTTGTAAGTCAACATTGTCAAATCCTGTTTGAATTGGGAGAGTTATGTTGTTTGCCCAGGGAGTTATGTAGAATTCTAGCCAGTCGCGATCAGAATTTCTATTTGTACTCATTCGCCAAGATATTGTTGCTGTACCGTCGGCAAAATTTATCATTTGGTTGGGAGTAAGAGCTATCATTCCGTATCCAGCTCCGGATATTGCTGTCATGATGTGATTTTTACAATTGAATACTCCAGTTGCTGCCATGTGTTCTTCGTGTGTTGCTGGAGGAGCAGAACAGTCAGCGCCGTGATCTGCCTGCATGGAATCAAAAACATCATTCATGTGGTCGCGTTGGTGTAACTGAACATCAAACTTTGCATAATCTGGCATTAAGTTAAATGCAAGTGGCGCAGTTGGTGCTCCATCAAATGTGTCACAAAAACCAACGCAATTTGGTGAGTCGGCATAATTTTTACCTTCTGTATTTCTTTGCATTCCAATAAAACCAAAATTTCTCAAACCATCTAGTGGACCAAAGTAGAGAATTGTTGAGAAGATTAAGAGAAGTGCAAAACCGGTAGCAATATAAAGTCTTTTGCTTTTACTAAAACTACTAGAGAAGTCGGACTTAAGTTTTTTCCAGTTTAGATTAAATAACATATCAGAATAAGATCTTTAATAATTATTAAGTTAATAACAAAGTGTTGTCAATAGTTCTTCCTGTTTTCTTACAATCACTTAGCGGAAGCTTAGTATACTTATTTATAGAGAGTTGATTTGATTTTAATTTTTAGTGTAATCTGAGTATATGGAAAATAAAAAAAATATTTTGTTTGATAATTTTGCTACTCAATTTTTATTCTTTTTTGCCATTGGGTCATTTTGTATTTCTCTTCTTTTAATATTTACAATTCCTCTAATGCTAGTTATGCAAATCATCTTTACCTTGATAGTTCTAAGTATTTTTTCTCTGCGCTTTGTAATTTTTGATCAAGACATTAATAGGCCTTCTTGGTATAAAGTAATGGGTCTTGTTCCAATAGTTTTATTAATTCAATTTTTGATTTTTGGAACCGGGGGTTTATCTAGTATATTTTTAGTTGCTTCTTATCTCTTCACAATTGGTTTATCTTTCTTGGTTTCTCCTCAAGCGGGTCTCATGTTTATTACTGCTAATTCTTTACTACTTATTATATATACGGCGCTTGATGCAAGTTCTATTGATTTTTTTCAAAGAGAACCAGCAGCTGCAGTTCTTTATTTGTTGTCTTATGTTGCTTTGATTCCGTTCTCTTATCTTGTTGCAAAAGAATACAGAATTAAAGATGATTGGGCAGAAGTGTTAAGAAAACAAATAGAAATGTTCAAGATGGAAGAGGAGGAATTTCTAAAAAATATTGATGAAGCAGTAATTGTTGCTGACCCAAATTTTAAAGTAATGTATTTTAACGAACAAGCAAAAGCTTATTGTAAAGATCCATCAAATATTTCAGGTCAGTTAGTTTCAGGCCTTGTGAGATTTAAAAATTCAGATGGAAAAGTAGTCAATGCATCCACGTTACTGAGTGATGTTTTGGAAATTCAAAAAACCAGAAAGTATGAAGACATGGCAGCATCTGATAATAAGGGGAATTATGATAAGGTCGCTTTGGCGGTAGTCCCAATAGTGGAAGACGGTAAGGTAGTGGCAACGAGCCTTATTATTAAAGATAGAAACAGAAAGAAAAACTAAACAAAGATTAGAGAGAAGAGCGCAAAAGCTCCTCCAAGAAGTGCGCCTCCAATAATATCTGATGTCCAGTGTTCTCCTAGCGATACACGTGATATTACCATGATTATTAATATAAGTAGGATAAATCCGGTTAGTCCAACTTTAACCGGCATGGACAGTTTTTTAGAGTGCCAGATTACATCCAAGAATACTATAGTAAGGAATGTGCTTCTCATAGAGTGTCCTGATGGATAAGAGCCTCCAGGCTGGACGTAGCCTGTTGGAAATACAAAGTCTAGAGCATAGCGATGGAACATGAAGGGAGTTCCCGGGTGGTCAAGGAAAGCCTTTCCTATGATTTCTACTACGTGCATGAGACAAAACATTCCAACTATTATGAAGCCCCCCAGTTTTCTTCTAATTAAGGCATATATAATAAGTATGACAACCGTGACTTCAAAACTACCAAGAAGAGAGAACCAGGAGAGAATGGGATCTAGCCTCAAAGGTACGTGTCCCTGGATTCTAACAGTCATATCAAAGTCAAAACCTTTAAAAACGTCCTCTTTTACCAAGAAGGAGAAGATATAGAAAAGAATGAGTAGGAAGCTTCCAATCGCAATATACGTGAGGTTTCTTTTTGTGAAGAATTTCTTGGGCATTTACCTATCTTACCAGAATAGGGTATTAAGCTCAATTGGCTTGAAATTAGACCTATAATATGTTAAAATCACGCCTAATATGGTTGAAAATGGAAATGGAAATAACGAAAAACTTCGAATTGATAATTTACGCATAGCGCCTTTAGCAGCTGTCGTTGGTAGTAAAACGTATGTCGACAATTTATCAAAGAATTTAAGGGACAACGGTGTGATTACATTACCAGCTTATGATATGAAGGAAGTTGAACTGTCTATGTCGGATATCCGTCTCGATGCAATAATATTGGATGAGTGGACTTATTGGGAGGATGGAATGAAAGTTGTAAGAAATAACAAAAACACGCCACCACTTTATGTCTCTGCAAATAACATTAAGGGGGTAAATATTTTTGGTAGAAGAGGAATAGACGTAGTGATAAGCGAATCAGATTATTCAGCAACTGCTGCAAGATTAAAAGACCGATTAGCGAGAAGACTGGCTAGGGTTAATTCTGTGATAAAGCTGGGATCAATTGAAGTTGATTTAAATAATCATACGGTGGGTAATTCTGAGTACATGATTAGATTTGTGAATTCAAGCTCATCCACTACGAGTAGTCAAATTAACCCTGGTTTCGTGCCATTTAGTGCAAGACAATGGTCATTTCTTACATATTTAGCAATTGACGTTGGCAGGGCAGTGGGTGACAGAGAATTGAGACTTAGGTTTCCTGACTTTAATAGTACACTTCCTCCATCGTCTGAGATTAAGCAACTTAAAAGCAAGCTCGGCGTATATTCTAATATTATTTCTGAGACTCCTGATGGGAAATACGCTTTAGCAAGAGTCAAAAAGGTTTAATAAAATTCTCAATAAAATCAGTTCTGTGGTGGATTGTGGGACCAAATTCTCTGATCGCGTTTCTGTGTTCTAGACTTCCATATCCTTTGTTTCTACCCCAACCATATTTTGGAAAATCATGAGCTAACTTTCTCATATATTCATCGCGAGTTACTTTTGCAATAATACTTGCCGCAGCAATTGAAAGACAAAGTGAATCTCCTTTTACAATTCCTTTTTGATTTTTAAGTCCAACCCCTTTTACATATTTGATCCTAAACCCATCCATTAATACATAAGGTCTATCAACACTTAGTTTTTTTACAATTTCTCTGGCCGCGCTATACGTTGCTTTTCCAATACCAATTTTGTTTATCTTGTTAACATCAATGCTACTTATGTAGTGAGTAAGACATTCGCTTTTAATAATCTCTGCAAGTTTTTTGCGCTCTGTGTGTTTTAGTTTCTTTGAATCATTTATGCCATAAGACAGAAGTTTCGCAAGTCGTTCCTCATTTGCCGTTGAATTAAATACGACACCACAAACAACCAGAGGACCCGCAAATGATCCTCTTCCTACCTCATCAATTCCGATTACAGAATAACCATTTTTCCATAATTCAATTTCATAGTTTAAGTCAGGGAAAGTCATGACCAATTTATAGCAGATAAAACAATATTTGAAAAGCAAACTAATTATAAATATAATATCCATTCATGAGCGCTGAACATTATTTTGATATTAATTTAAACGGAGACGATTTTACCAAGAACATTTCGGTTAGAAGAGAGCGTGAGGCTGGTAGGTCGCCAATAAATATCATGGCAACAGACATGATAAATGAGGGAATATTAGGCATTGTAGATTACCACAAGAAAGTTCCAAATGTAGGATACGATATTAACTATGGAATGATTCTTTTTGGAGAGGGTTTAATTGCTATAGAAAACATGATTTGGGATGGGCAATTTAGCTTAGATGAGATACAAGCAGACATGGCAAGTAAGGGATCGGCTTATGATGTAAGATTTAGTTTTACTGAGCGAGGCGGTTTGGTTAAGGTTCCGGATGACCAATGGACAAAAATGAGAGATGCCGCAGTGAAAGATAAAACATTGGCGCGTTTTTTTGAAGATCCAACGTTGCTTCCTGAAGTCGCGAGGAGATTTGTAGTTAGAGATTCCGTAAGACTCAGGGCAATTAAGGAAAAAATTATTCCACAGTATAAGCAGCTTGCTGCTCAAGTTTGCAAATAGAGCAATTTGCCTTATAATACTTTTCAATGTCAGTAGAGCATATATTTAAACAAGGTTTTGCAGATTTTGACGCGGAAAACCAAAGGCGCGTAGGTTTATCCATGACAGATAGAGAAAATGTGGCATCTGTTGCCGGCGTAAGATTGATTGAAATGGGTGGAGAATATGTTAAGGATGTTTCTAGACAGTTTGATTCTCAGACTAATTCTATGGATCCAGAGGAAATACAGATGGGAATGATACAGCACGGCGCACCAGGCGTTGCAATAATTGCTTATGGATCTGCAATTATATATCTAGAGAATGCATTAGTTGATAAATACTTTGATTTTGGTAACTATATAACGGAGGTTAATCTTGGTTTGAAGAGAACTCTTCACCCTGGTGTCACGGGTGGAGAACTAGATCCGGTAGAATTTTTAAATGTTTCTGACAAGCCTATGGACGATGCGGGTATTGAAAGTGAAAACGGCAAACCAAGTAAATGGAAAAAAATGATAGATCTTCAGGTAGGGGACCCGTATTTTACCAAGTTCTTTTTACCGGAAAATGAAGAGTTACTTCCTAACTCATTGAGAACATTTTTAAATGAAACTAGATTAATGGAAATAATCAGATTGAATCTTATTGAGGAGCCACAAAGAGAAAATCCCCAAACCGCTTCTTAGTTTTGTTGTTTGAAAAAGAAGTCTTCAAGTTGATAGAATTTTTAATATGGATGGAAATGCAGATGTTATTGAAGCGTTAAGAAATGTTGTGCCGGAAACAAGAAGAAGACTTGATGAAGCCAGAAAGGCAAATCCCCCAAGAGCAACAAAGAGGATCGAATGGTCAGGAAGACAAGACCGTTTTGGTATTAGAAAAGGGGTTGCTGCTTTGGGGGTATCTGCTGGACTAGTTTTAGGTGGACCATCAGCTATAAATATGGGAGCGAATGCAATTGATTCCGTTGTTCATCGTCATGATGCATCCCACGTTTTGGTAACCCAGAGCGGAATGCCATCAGAAAACCTTCCCGTTGAAGCGCTACCTAAACCACCGGCAACTCCAATTGAACAGACAAATCCAAATGTACTAATTAGCGAGGTTAAGGGAACAACAATAGATAGCTCAAATAGGAGATTGATAAGTGATGCAAATAAAGAGGCTGATATTAAAAGTTTGGTAGATAAAATTATGCCAGAGGTTCCAACTGGGTTAAAGAAAAATGCAGAAGTTTCTGTCCCCATGATATTAAGGGCCTTACATGATGAAGGGATTGATACCCCAAGAGTTATTGCATTTGCTATTGCAAATTGTGAGCCGGAAAACGATTTAGAATTTGATAAAGATGAGATAGGCGGAGGAGAGGGCTTGAATTATAGTGGAGGAGATAAATGGCACGCCAGGGGATTGAGTGACCTAACACATGATTTTAATTATGAAAAATATGGAAAAAGGCTTGGTATAAATTTAGTAAATGATCCAGATCTGGCTAAAAGCAAAGAAGATTCGGCTCCGCTTTATGCAGCTTTTTTAAAAGATGAGGGAATTGCTGATATGGTAAATAAAGGTGACGTAGATGGGGCAAGAAGAAAATTTGGAGGAGATTTTGATGATGCTACGCATCCTTATAATAGTCAGATTTTGCATTATGTAATCCAGAGAACTAGTGACTATTACAACCGTTTAAAGAAATAATTTTTGTGTGGATTGCGGGAGATGGCATTAGTTTTTCGCTTGTTAAAGCTAGTAGTTTTTTAGACTACAGACTTATGTCTTCCCCCGCAAAGACGCGTTTGGCTTTTGGCCTTAGCGTTAATCCACACCTTCGTGGGTTAGGGATCTACATCTGAACCAACTTCTCTTGACTTACTTCGCGAGTTGAGTTCAGGTATAACTAAGACATCTATTCCAATACTGGAATAAACAACCTGTGACACAACTGGTACGGAGACGTCGATTAGTTTGTCGATCAATTCATCGTGGCCACTCGTTGGGCTTTGAACTGAGGACACTGGGAAGTAGACTTCCAGAGATATGTCTCCGCCGTCGTGATAGTCTGATCGTATGATCCAACGGATAGGAATGGAGCTTTCTGGGTGTAGGCCAACGAAGTCCTGTTTGATGGCTTCTTGCCAGAGATGAGCTAGCTCTTCTCGGTTTTTTTCTCCTAGGTCCTTAAAGACTTCCTCATTGAGGGTTACTATAATGCGGTGCATGATCTGTCTCCTAAGTCGGAGCTAGTGCTGATCGCGAAGAACGCAGTGACAGGGTATGGTTTTGCCTTCGCCGTTTGTTCTATGGCCTTCTCCGCCGCAGTTGTTGCAGTTCGGGTTCGGGTCTGAAACCGGCTTGAGCCATCTACTCCTGTCGTAGGGTTCCGTGAGTTTTACTTCTTGAGAGTCTTCCATTTTTCATCCTCCTTGCAGATGAGTTGTAATTCCCTAATGTGTGAAGGTGCGAATAAAGTGTTCCTGACGAAAGACACCTTATTGTGATTTGCAATCGTCCTAAAACGATAATCACAGAACGCGCCTCTACAGGGAACTTTGTCAGAGATTATACCAAAAGTAGGGAAGATTATCAAAAAACTATAAGTTAGTATCCGCGGTCTTTATCTACTAGTGTTTTCATGGGTTTATTATCAAGATATAGTTTTAAATTATTTACAAAAATCTCAGTAACTCTGTCAGGGTATTTCGGTGTCCAGGAAGATGAGTGAGGAGTTATAATAACGTTGTCAAAATCCCAAAGGGGTGAGTCTTGCGGTAATGGCTCAACGTCCGTTACGTCAAGTGCTGCTCCAGCAATGACTTTATCCTTTAGGGCCAAAATTAGGTCTTTTTCTGCAACAGTTTTACCCCGCCCAATATTGATAAAATAAGCTGACTGTTTCATTTTCTTGAACAAATCTAGGGTGAAGTAGTGAAGTGTTTCATCAGTTAATGGAAGACAGTCTACAACAAAATCTGACACTTTTAGGACGTCATCCGGACTAGTAAAAACTGTATCAACTATGTTTTTGGTGTCATTGTCATTTTTGTCATTAATATTTTTATTGTGTTCCAAAACTACAACTTTCATACCAACTGCCTTTGACAGTTTTGCAATCTGTTTTCCTATGTTTCCAAAACCAATAATTCCTACAGTACTACCGGATAGTTCAAAACCTTTTACTAAATCAAAATCTCTTATCCATTGTTTTTTGGTTAATTGATTTTTAAGCGTTATATTTGCTCTTTTTGCAAACATTAACATGTAGCAAAGTACTTGTTCAGAAATTGGTATTGGGTGAGTACCGGATGCGTTAGTAAGAAGTATGTCTGTATCTTTCAGAGCTTTTGCAATATCTGTAACACCAGCGGAGGTTGTTTGTACCCATTTGAGTTTGATTGCTTTATCAAATGGGATATCGCTTAACGGATAAGAGCCAACTGTATATAAAAGAATGTCAGCGTCTGGAATCAATTTTTCTACCCCGTTTTTATCTAAAGTTAAATTGATTGTAGCGTCAGGTACTACTTTTTTTATTTCATCAATATGTTTTTGGGAGAAGTTGGCAATTGTTTTGTGGGGATCAGAGGAACCAATAATGAGAATATCCATTAGGACTAATTATAGCCTAAATTGGGCTTTTAAGAAAGCAAAATAGCCTTAATTAGCAAAGTCTTGGGTAGCCATAAGACCATAATGGGGATCAGAAACTACACCAATTCCAATTCTGTTATAAGCTCCGTTAAGAATGTTTGCGCGGTGTCCAGCTGAATTCATCCAGGCGTTAACTATGATATCAGCAGTTGGCCCAGCTCCAATATTTTCAGCTGCAGCTCCAAATGTTACTCCCCCAATCTTCATTCTCTGGAATGGATCAAGACCGTCTGGATTTACATGATCAAAAAAGTTTCTTGTAACCATATCTTGGCTATGAGCTCTTGCAACATTAGAAATTGTTGAGTCAAGAGTTAAGGCCCCAAGGCCATTTTGAGCCCTTTGTTCATTTGTAAGCCTTAGTATATCTAGCTCTGCTTGGCTTGCTGATTGTGCACTTGGTTGGCTTGGTTGTTGTCCGCCAGCTGGCGGATTGTTTTGCTGAGCGGGAATAGTTGGTTGAACAACGGGTGGGTTAGTAGGCTGCACCTGTTGATACTGGAATGGTGGTTGAGTGGGTGCGGCAATAGTTGGTGGAATATAAGGCGTTGGTGTTGCGGTTGGCGGAAAAATATAGAAGCCTTTGGCGGGAGCAGGGATGGGAGTCGGTGCTATATTCTGCTGATTTTGGCTATAAAGAGGTGGTGTTGGTGTGGGAAGAAAGTGAAAGGTAAAAGACAGTTTTTGAGCCGGGGTTGGAGTAGGGGTGGTGTTATTAGTTGGCGGGGTAAAGGTTTGTATGTTGTTTGCTTTTTGTGCGTCTACATTTTGTTTGAAGTTATCAACTGCTTGTTGGCTGGGTTGGCTTTGATTGTTACTGCCTTTTGTATCTGTTCCATATGTGAAAGGATCGTTTATATGATAGGCGACTCCATTAAATATTCCAAAGTTCTTTATGCCGGCTGGCGCATAGTAAATTTCATAAGACATTGGTTTAACAACCTTTGAGTCAGAAATATATGTTTGAAGTTTTGGGTGAGTGGTACTTGCGGAAACTACAAAAGTAAATACAAAAAAGCAAAGAAAAAAGGAAACAACAAGAGAAGGAAAAATATTAAGAATCGTATCTAAATGACTAAAGAAGAAAAATCTATCAATCCCAGTAGATTTTCCGGCAACTAAAAAAAAGATTTTCTTGAAGTTTAAGAATTTCCATAAAACAATGAATAAAACACCCTGGATAATTAATGCTTCTTGCAAGATTGTTATAGGTAGAGTTATGGGGTTGGCAGAAGAAACTATTACACCCGCAGCAATACAAAGTGCTGTTATTAATAAGAATTTTACAAAAGAATATAAGGAGTAGAACCAGCCTAGTTTATAAACGATTAGGGCAATAAGTAAGAAAGCAGAAATACCAACAGCATCAACCAGCGGAATATACATATCTTATTGTATACATAAGATTTACGGCCATTCAACTGTAGTATTTGATTATTTCGTAAGTTCTTTTCTTAGTCCTTCTCGGCCGAGATTTAACCAATATTCTGTTTCTTCAGTGTCATTTCCATTCAGATATTTTTCTTGGTATGAACCCATAAATTCCATTGCTACACCTGCTAATGTATAGTTGGGTAAGTTTTCGATTTCTGCTGGCGTTAATGGATTGATTGAGCCATATTCTTCTGCAACCACTTGAGACCTTTCGGTGATTGAGACATTCGAATCATCATGTAATAAATTTGCTCCTATTACGGCCAATTCTTGTATACGTGGATACCAATTAGCAACAGAAAAGTCTAGGATATATATTTTCCCATCGGTTCCTTTTAAGACGTTTGATTTTGTAAAATCTCCATGCACAAAGCAGGTTGGTAAAGTAGAAATAGGTATTTGATCGTATCTTCTTAAAACTTCTTCTACTAACTTCAAATCATTCGGATCAATAAATTCCTTAGTTTTTCTAAACATTTCTTTTATATTTGGAATAGCCCAGGAGTCAAAAATATATGGAGGATGATAGCTTAAATTATTTATTTTTGCTGCTTGCTCGATTATGGACTTCCTTTCTTCGGGCGTAGGTGCTCTTTTTAAATCTAAGTAAGTTTTTCCGTCGATAAAATCCATAAGTACCATGCTCAATCCTGTATCGGAATCATTGTAAACAGTATCCCGGTTATTAGTTCTAATTAATGGTGGATGATTTATACCGGCAGCAACAACCCTTTCCATTGTTGATATGTATCTTGTTATTTCATCTTGGGTTCTACCTTTTTGAAATATTTTAGCTACAAATTTTCCTTTTTGTGAATCAATTATTACATTACAATCTTCATAACCGACTCCAATTATTGAAAAGTCGTTTGGTGTTCCAATCCCATATTGATCAGAGAGTCTTATTACAACCGGTTCAAGACTTCCTGAATAAGTAAGTCTATCCAATGGGGTCTTCTTATCGATTTCTTGCGACACGTCCTGATTATATCAAGGGTTGTATTTTTTTTCTTAATTTTAGTAATTGGTATAATAGTGTTAACTTTATGGTGGGATCTAAAAGTCATTTAAACAAAAAAAATTCAAATCTAAAATTTATCAACAATCCAGATGTGGTAATTAGTATTATGAAACAAGCTGGCGAGTGGATGGAGAATACTAATAAACACCCTTCAAAATGGTGGAAGCCCGAGAATATGAATGAGCATTTTTTGATGCAATATGCAGAACCGGGGGATTTATTTGTCGGTATGGCTGGAGATGAACCGGCGATCTCAGCTATTCTGCAATTCGACGAACGCAATCAAAGTTGGGAATCCGTGGATGGTAATGAACCTAAAAAAGCATTATATGTTCACTGGTTATGTGTTAATAGGAATTATGCAGGCAAAGGCTATCCAGAGAAGATGATAAATTTTGCAACTAAAATAGCTCGTGAGAAAAAAATAAAATATCTCAGGGTGGATACAACTTTTTCTAAGAAAAAGCTTCGTAAAATATATGAGGATTTGGGCTTCAGTTTAGCAGGTACATTAAAAGAGAGTTATAGAACCACTGCATTTTATCAAAAAGAGTTGGGTTGATTATTTCTTCTTCTTTTTTAATTTCCAGCTTTGGAAGACTAAAGTAAACCACATTATGGAAGTTGCAAAGGTTATAGCTGCGGTAAACCATAAGTTAAGAGTTGTATAAACAATAGAAAAAATTAGTACGGTTAAACCAGTTAGGAAACTCGTTCCAATAGCAGGTTTATTCTTGCTAGTTATAGATGGGATAAGGGCTGCGATAAAAACAAAATTTCCTAGAGTAAATACAAAATCTTGCCACATATATTTAATTATCAATTACCAAAACCCAATTAATCAAACGAAATACTATTTGGTATATTCCAAGACCCCCCTGGTACAAATACGTTCCCATTGTTACCCGCTGGTGGTAGGCAGCCAGTTTTGCTTCCTGGATTTTGAAGAGGAGCAAATTGGTAAACGTATCCATTTTTCTGGATTATATAAGATGGCGTTGTGATAGATGGAACAGGAGGAGTCCAGTTTGGATCATTATTTGTTTTTAGAGTTACATAGTTAATGTCGCCATTTTTACCTGCTTTTCTAATTTCAAAATTCTTAGGATCTCCGCCTTGGCTAACAATAAATCTATCAATTGGTCCGCTATAGCTATTTATAATTATTCCAAGCATGTTATCTAGCGAGATAAACGTAGAAGATTTTGTCCAGGGACTAACTTTTATGTCTGATCCGCATGTCCCAAGATAAACGTTTGTGCATTTTCCAGAAGTAAAACACGAGTTATCTCTAATATAGCCGTACTTGGGATATTTAATAGAAAAACCATATTTGTTATTTGTGTATGTATTCCATTCATTGATTGGATAAGACTGAGTGTTATATTGCTTGAGGGTTAGGCTTGCTGGTAATTTTGGATGAGATTCATTCCAGAATAATATTGATCCAGATATCCAAAATGCAACAGCGGCCAAAATTACACCTACAATTAAAATAAATGGAAGGAGAATGATAAATTCTTGAGAGCCAGATAGTTTTGGTTTTTTTCTTGTTGGTTTTGTGATGGTAATTCTCTTTGCCATATGTTTAGTATGGCATCAAATTAATTTTCAATCAAGATTTAGGCGAGTTACTTTAGCTTGTTAATATTAGTCCAGTCACCTTCACCCATATTCTTTTTAATGCCTGTCTCGAGTTTTGCCAATGTATCATCGAGTAGAGGGGTTTTAAATTTAGCTTGTCCTGAGCTCGCCGAACGGACCATCTTTTTTGTATAGCGGAGATCCTTTGTCATCCAGTTGAGTGAGAAGCTGGTCTCCTTAGGTGGGTTTTGATAGTTTATCCAAGCGCCTTTGCCAGATGTTCCGCCAGGGCGTTCAGACAAAAAGTCTCCAACCTTTTTAACATCCTGTCCAGTTTCCTTCGCAACTCTTAAAACTTCACCTAGGGCAACTCCATGGATCGCTTGAAGAGTATTGAGTAATAATTTAAATTTCATACCAGAACCAGCTTTTCCAAAGTAAGTAATGCTTCCAGCAATTGCTTTTAGATCGGAACTAATAGCCTTTAGTTTGTTTTCATCTCCACCAACTAGTAGAAATAACTTTCCGCTTTCAGCAGCCGTTCTTCCGCCGGTCATTGGCATATCAAAGAAGTTGCGAGTTACTTGTTTAGCGAGTTTAGCGAGTTGTTCTGTCCATTCAATAGAAAGTGTTGCGCAGGTTATAAGAATTGAATCTTTTTTAGCGCCTGCTATAATCCCATCTTTTCCAAGCCAAACGGCTTTACTTGATTCATCATTTGCAGTGACTTCAAAAACAATATCAGCCATTTCCGCCGCTTCACGAGGAGAGTTTACTTTGATAGCACCTTTTTTGATTAAAGTTGTGAGTCTTTTTGGATTTCTATTCCAAACATAAACTTTGTATTTGTTTTTGAGGAAGTTGTCGGCAATGCCTTTACCCATTATTCCTGTTCCCACAACAGCAACCGTTTTTTTCACTCTCTGCATTATATCAAAGAAAAAAATAATTAGAAGATTAAGCTTTTAAAGCTTGGGATTCTTTGTCTTGTTGAGTGTTTTGTTTAAGTAAATCAGCGCCAATTTTTGCGGCCATAAGTCCTATACCAAGAGCAGTGGCTTTTTTACCAATACCTTCTGGGATTTTTTTACTAACCTCATGAACCAAAGTTGTTATTTCTCCTTCTGGCAATACAAAGTTATCACGAGTTTCCTGAGCAGTTTCCTCAAATGATTTAAATTTAAATCCATAATCTTCATTGGCTGCAGTAGCAACAAACTGTCTTTGTCCACCATCAAGTGCAAAAGCTAAAACCTCACGTGAGATCGGTTGAATCATCCCGTGTACGTATTTCATGCATAATAGTACAGTATCTCCAACTGCCTGTGCTTTCCATCGGGCTATAGGAGTTTTTGGCATATCAACTCCTGCTAGATCAGTGAACAATCCAAATATTTCATTTGTGTTAATCATGCCATTCATAAGAAAATATCTATCATGTGTTGCTAAATGTGGATTTGCTGCCAATTGAATAAACATGTTGGCAACGTCAGTCTGGTCACTCCATGCAATTTCTTTGTTTAGAAAGGCACGCATTCCAAATCTAGTTGCGCCATTACGTACCAAGCGTGTTAATTCTCTGTTCCAGTTTGATCCAGATCCTAATGTCATGGCTGGAACTCCTTGAATCACTTTGTAATCAGAGTCGGGTCTTTCAAGCATTTTTGCTTCATTGAATGCATTAGTCTTTGAGTTTGCATAGGCCGAATTGGATTTGGGCTTCATATTTTCGTCTATAACACCATGTTCATTTCCTGCATTTTGAACAATGCTTCCCGCAATAATTAGGGGTAGACCAAAATGAGAAGCAACGACGGCAAGTTTTAGAGTGGCTAGTCTATTAGTTCTGTCATGGAGATCAAAATCATTTTTCTCGCTGGTACTAGCTGCCAAATGAATTACAGCATCCATTCCTTCAAGAGCGTTGTAGAAATCATCAATCGGGGAGTTTTCGATATCCAAATATCTCACTGGGAGATTATTTGCAACTCTTTGCGCAATATATGATTCATTGCGGACGGCAGGAACGAGATTTAAATGAGGATAGTTAGAAGCTTGACGCATAACCTCACTACCTATACCTCCGGTTGCTCCAGTTACTAAAATGTTGTGAATTTCTTTCATGGAGTAGGATTATACCAGACTACTATCCTATAGTCAAAGCTAGAAGATGATGCGGACTCCACCAAGATCATCATAGTCAAATGGGTGGAAGTGGTGAATTGATCCAATCATGATTCTGTTTTTCCTTACTTTCAGCTTTTTAGCAACATTGTTTATTGCTTCTGGTCCAAAAGGTTCTTCCTCATAGTGAGTCGTAATATTGAGGTGGGGAAATACTCCGGATTTTTTAAGAACCGGCAATACGTCTTGTAGCTCTTTGTAGCGATCCTTATCGCTTTTCATATCCCAATTTCTGCAATGAACTATAACTATATTCCATCCAGTCTCATTTTTATTTACGTAATCTAAAACATCATAGAGTCTATCTATATGATTTATAAAGATTACAAATTTTCCTTCTACCAAATCATCAAAATGATCAAGAATGTATTTATGAATTGATGGAATGTGGCGCGTTACTTTCATCAAAAATCTCATCACATCATCTTGATAGACAATGAGTAGAACAAGAATAAAAGAAGGAATGAAATATATTTCAAAAAATGTGAGATTTCTTGGGTCAATTCTTATATTTCCAAAAATACCAAAAAGCGTAGCAAGACCTGCTGCAATAACTACCATAAGTGGTGCTTTGTAAGTTCTTTTAAGTTCAGTTCTTGTTTGTTTGAGGATTATGTTTCCCAACGCAAAAAGTGTCATAACTCCCAAGAAGGCGATTGTATAAACACCCGCAAGAGAGAGTAGGCTGCCATGAGTTATAAGAAGAATTGAGGTACAAAGCAGGAAGAATGAAATAATAATTCTTGGGAAAGATCCGTTTTTATTCTGAAAACTTAAAACTCCTGGAAGACAGTTATCTGCTGCCATTCTGTGAATTAATCCACTCACTCCAACATAGGCTGTAAGAACGGCTCCAGATAAGACTAGGAAAGCATCTGTTACTACAATATATTGGTAGGGATGTCCGCCAAGTGCAAAGGCAGCGTCTGCTAGCAAGAAATCTTTTGCTGCAACTATTGCTTGATAAGGCATGCTGTTAAGAACTACCAAAGCAATTAGAGGGTTAAAGAACGCAACTCCAATAAGCATGTTTCTTAGAGTTTTTCTAAATACGCCTTGCTTTTGTTCTTCCACAAAATTTGCAGATGATTCAAATCCGGATACTCCAAGAAGAGAAGCTGCAAATGCTAGATAGAGAGCATAGAATAGATTTCCGTGACTACTAATTATTTCTTTTGTATGAGCTAAATTTTCAAGAAAGTACGAATGTCCTGATAGATAAGATAAAAGTCCAAAGACTAAGAATGAAAATAGAACAACTACGTTTAGCGTAAATATTCCAAAAGCAACTTTTGCTGAATCTTTTATACCCAAGATTACAATTACAGCGAATGTAAGTAATAATGCAATTGTTGTAGGAATAACGGGAATTCGAGGAATAACTGTTGTGAGATATTCAATTCCAACAGTTGCAGAGATGACAGCAGTTGCAACATAGGATAAAATTGTCATAACTCCGGCAATTGCAGCAACTGTTTTTGATGTTCCGTTAAGTAAGCAGTTGTAAGCACCACCATTAATTGGAAGAGCTTCAACAACTTCAGTATAAACTTGCTTATATGCAAGAAGAACGAGCGCTATAAAAGCTAAAACAAATGGAGCATAAACTCCGGCAAAAAGAATAGCAATTCCAGAAACATAAAGTGAAGAACTTAGGATATCATTGCCACATATTGCAGTAGCAAACCACTGACCTAACCTAGTGTGTGACGCTGGCTTCTTAATCATACAATTCCTGCCGGTGCTGAACTCGAAGTCTGAGAGTACTAAAGGGCACAAGTGAGCACAGACTGTAGAATATCAAAATCGTGCCTAAAAGTAAAGATATTGCTCGTTTTTCTTACAAAATTAAGAAGTGGGGGAAAACTCTTTTTTAATTTGGCGCATTAATTTTGAGAATGACTTGTGTGTTTCTTCGCGAGGTCTCTTATCATTTACTTCAAAAACTTTAATGAGTTTTCCGCTTCTCATAACCCCAATTCTGTCAGATAATAAATATGCCTCCTCAAGTAAGTGGGAAACCATGAGAATTGTTTTATGAGTTTCTTCCCAAATTTTTAATACACATTTGTGAAGTTCTTCTGTAGTTAGCGGATCGAGTGCTGAAAATGGTTCATCAAGCAGCAATATTTCTGGTTCAACAGCGAGCGCGCGAGCAAGTCCAACTCTTTGGCGTTGTCCACCGGATAATTCTCTTGGATACTTGTGTGCAAACTCTGATAGCTCAACAAGTGCCATATATTTACTGGTTCTAATTTTTATTTCATTTTTACTTACGTTTTCCATTTTCATTCCAAATTCTATGTTTTCCTTTACTGTTAACCAAGGGAAGAGACCGGCGGATTGAAATGCCATTGCAACTCTTCCATTTTTCACAATCTTGCCTGAGGTTGGCTTTTCTAAATCTGCAATTAGTTTGAGTATTGTTGATTTTCCGCATCCAGAAGGACCAACAAGACAAAAGAACTCTCCCTCATTAATTGACAAAGAAAAATCAGATACAGCAGGTTTTTTGCCACCTTTGTAAATTTTTGTTACGTTTTCTAAATTTATTGCGTTAGTCAAATCTAAACCTTTCTGCTACATGAAGTAGCTTTTGCCAAACAAAATAATTAAATAGTGTAATCACAATAATTAAAGTTGAAAGAGAAGTTATAAATACTGAGTTTTGTCCTTGAGAGAAAGAATCAACGAGTAAACTGCCTAAGCCGAATAAGTCATCACTTGGTAACCCATTTGGAATATAGGTATGAAGGGCTTCAGCAACTATTATGATGCTCCAAGATTCACTCCATGCAAGAAGTGATCCTGTTACAATATATGGAAAAATTGAGGGTAGAGTGACATACCATAGTCTTTTTAGTCCGGTTGCTCCATATACTTTTGCTGAATTGGTAATATCTTCTGGAATTGTTTTTAGTCCCCCAATCATACTAAAAACCAAACTCCCAATCATGGCAATTATGATGATAAATATTGCAGCCCCTTCTAAGAAATTTGCCTTAACAAAAGCAATAACAATTATGGGAAAGAATGCTAGAACCGGAATTGATTGCAAAATATCAAACATAGGAAGAAGTATTTTTTCAAGCGTTTGGTTTTTTGTAATGCCAAGAGCGAGCGGAACGCTTATCAAAAGTGCTGCAAAATAGGCAATGGTAAGTCTGATCAAAGTGTTGATTGTTGCTATAACAATATCAATAATTGAAATTTGTTTTACATCAAAAACGCTTTCTGGAAATAAAGATTTGATAATTATGATGCTTATAAAAACTATTGTTGCTACAACCAAAAGAAGAAGTGTAAAGTGACGTCTTAAAGATGTTATATAAGAAAATCTATAGTGGTGATGATAGTGTTTAACCGCCATATTATTATTGTAGATAGAATTGATATTAAAGTTAAGGGGTAATGTCTATTTTTTGAAGTGTTTTTGGATGATAGAAAGCATTTGAGGTTGAATTTCTCTATTTCCCGCAATTACACCTTTAAAGCTCGGCTGCCAATCCTCTCCATAAATATTTGTAACAATTCCCCCCGCTTCTCTTACTAATAATACTCCGGCAGATAAATCCCATGGAGAAGTCCAAGATGAGGCAAATCCATCGAGTCTTCCCTCGGCTATCCAAGCAAGCTCTAAACCTCCAGATTGTAGCTCTCTGTGAAATCTTCCAGATACATCAGTAATCTCGTCCATCCCGGCTCTTGTAGCTTCGACTGCTGCCTTTTCTTCATCCCATTTATCTCTCCCATAATATCTAAGTGGTGCAAATGAGATGACAGACTCCTTAAAAGGCCTAGAGCTTACTTCTATTTTTTCTCCGTTTCTAAATGCGCCTTTATCTTTTACAGCGTAGTATAGGTCGTTATGTAGAAAATCATAAACTACACCAACCTGAGTTGTTCCGCCTTCAACTTTTGCCAGGGTGAAATTGACTATGGGAATTCTCAACTTAAAATTTGTTGTTCCATCTATTCCATCTATTGTCCAGAAGTTTCCCTCTGAAATATCAAAGTCAGGGCTGAGCTCTTCTGATGAAAACTTTGCGTCAGGTTCGTGTTGTTGAATTATTGATCTAGCCCTTATTTCTGCTTGTTTATCAAATGGAGTAAAATCAGAGCTATCGGGATTTAGAGCGGTATCATATTTTTGATTAAAAGCATCTCGTAGAAGCTCTCCTGCATATAAAGATGCTTCGATTGCAGTTTTAAGTGATTCGTTTTGTTCAACTTCTGGCCAACGTACATAATCAGGAGGTAGTTGGTTTTCGCGACTTCTTTCAACTGTCATAGTTTATTTTAACACCCATCTTTACTCTGTGACTGATATAAGTTCTGGGTTGAGAAGAAATTTTTTGAGGTCATCAATACTTTCTTGATTGTAGATAGATACAGTTAATATTTCTCTTTTTGTTTTTTTAAGGTCAGTTTTTCTTTTTTTAAGAGTCTCCTCATCCACTAGATCAATTTTTGTTAGTAGGATTATTTCTTTTTTCTCAAGAAGTGTTGGATCATATTCTTTGAATTCATTTCTTATTGTTTGATAAGTTTTGTAAACATTCTCATCTGTTGAATCAATACAGTGTAATAAAACTTTAGTTTTTTGAATATGTTTTAGGAATTGGATTCCAAGTCCACGGCCTTCCGATGCACCTTCAATTAATCCTGGAATATCTGCTAAAACTACCTTATCCATGGTTCCAAGATTTGGTTCAAGAGTAGTGAAGGGATAGTTTGCAATTTTGGGTACAGCGCGAGTAAGGGTTGCAAGAAGCGAGCTTTTTCCGGCATTTGGTAAACCTATTAATCCAATATCTGCAATCAAGTTAAGAACCAAATGTAGTTCTTTTCTTTCACCAATTTGGTCCGGAGCTAATCCTTCTTCTGCAAAGTGGGGGAGTCTCCTGTCATGATTTCCTGTTTGTCCATGTCCTCCACGAGCAATAAGTATGGGCTTATCTTTTTCAAGTATTTCAACCGCAATCTGGGTAGCAGTATCAATAATTGTTGTTCCCAGAGGGACGAGAACTGTTATGTCTTCACCTTTCTTACCGTCTAGGTTTTTATTCATTCCTTTAACTCCATTTGGAGCTTCAATTACTTTTCTAAAACGGAATTCATTTAGATCCGTGAGGTTAGTAGTACCCTGAAAATATATGCTTCCACCATTCCCACCATTTCCCCCGTCTCCAGTACTTTTTATGGTTCCATGATTTTGGTGAAAGGATCTACCTCCATCTCCACCATTTCCTGCTGCAACTCTAATAGTTATGTCATCAATTAATGCCATATCCTATATTATACCAGAGGCTATATGTGTCCCGTGCCTTGATGTAGGAGAACGTAGCCTGAAGAAGTTGTGCTTCCATCAGGATTTTTAACAATTATCTTAAAATATCCAGCTGGTAGGCCTGGAGCAACAATCCCATCAATATAATTTTGAGGCGTAACAACTATAGACTGGATAGGATAATCGCCAAAACTGCTATCATGTGCTCCAGAATCGAGTTCGTAAGGACCTTCAATGAACGCTGTTGCTCCTGTTTGAAAACCACTACCTTGAATTTTTATGCTATTGCTTGAGCTGTAATCCTCGGGAAGATATCCGGGGGTAACTCTTTGTATGGAAAAAGGTGGGTAAGTAGGTGTTGGAGTTGAGGTTGGAGAAGATGGTTGTGAATTAGTTGGTTTCTGAGTTGGAGGAATGGACGTAGGTATCTGGGTTATAGTCGGTGATACGAAATATTTTGTTGGTGATGTGGCTGTAGAGGGGCTAGGAGAAGCGGAGACGCTTGCTGTTGGTGGCACTTCTTGAGTTTTTCCGCTTATGTGGTTTTGGGATGAATTTACAATTAATTTTGACTTCAAAAATATAAGAGCAATAGTTGCGAAGATAATTAATCCAACCAAAAGTAGACCATTTTTGTGATGAGGTTTAATTTTGTTTAAAAGCTTTTTCTTCGCCATGTTAATCCTCGATTATAAGTGGAAAAGTAGTTGATGCAACTGTTTCTCCATCTTTTGTTACATTAACTCTAATTAGTGTTTGTCCTGATTGAGTAGCATAGAACGAAAAATGATCGTCTGGACAAGGTGGCTGAATTCCCTGCGTGCATCCACTTCCTGCAGAATAGCCGGGTTTGACTAGATTTGGGTTATCTATTGTCCAAGTGTATTTGAATCCATCCTGATTTGTAATAATTTCCCAGCTTTTGCCATCACGCAAAGTCGCAGAAATAGCAAATCCTGTACTTTTCGGGTGAACGTGGATCTCATCTAGAGATTTGTAGAGAATATATTTATAGGTTGGAATCGTTGGAGACGGCGAGAGTAAAACTGTGGTTGGAGTTGGAAAACTTTGGATTGGAGATGGAATTGGTGTGGAGGTAGGCAGCTTAGTAGTTACTACTGGCTTATTATCTTGTGCTGATTTTATTGCCAAATGAGATTTTGTAAATACAAGAACTAGAGTCAGGAATATTATTAACCCAATTAGTATTAAGCCATTCTTGTGACTTGCTTTAAGTTTGCTGATTTTTTTCTTCTTGGGCATTAAGTAGAGTATTTCAGAAAGAAATGTAAGAAGTCAAGAATGGTATTTGATACAATGACTCTATGATTGACGATAAAAAAATTTCTTTCCGAAAGCTCGAAATAGAAGATTTGTCTTTAATGCAAAAGTGGCTTAGCGAGCCACACGTTCATGAGTGGTATGACAAGGATAAAGATAATTCAATGGAGGAAGTTAGCAAAAGATACGGCCCAAAAGCTAAGGATAATCATCTCACTGATAGCTATGTGGTTTATTACGAAAAGATTCCGGTGGGGTATATTCAGACGTATAGAGTAAATGATTATTGGTCAGATTTCGGAAAATATGTGGGTTATGACGATCACACGGCGAGCGTTGATCTTTTTATTGGCGACCCAACCTTTATGGGAAAAGGATTAGGAAGCGCGATGCTCAGGAAATTTCTAAAGGAAATTGTATTTTCAAATCCCGACATAACAGCTTGTATTATTGGTCCCGAACCAGCTAATAAGAGGAGTATCAGAGCATATGAAAAAGCAGGTTTTAAATATGTAAAAACAGTTCAGGTGGGAAATGAGCCAGATCCAACGTATATAATGGAGATAGACAGAAACAGTTTTAGTTAGTTCTTGGACGGTAAGCCCAGGTGTTCTTCTATTTTGCTAACTCTTTTGGCAAGACGTACATCTTCTGCGTCAAATAGTCTTGCCATTATGTCGACATTTTTTCGATCTTTCTAACGCTTTTTTTTACGTCCTTAATATCCTTCTCAAGTGGACTAAGTCTCTTGTTCAATTTTTCATCAATTACATTCCCAATTTGTTGTAGGTCAGATTTTGTAAGTGGCATAAGTTGATTATTGCACGAAGAATAGATAAGGGCAAGGTATGTTTAAATTTCTGGTGTCCCAAATCTATCAGTAATTGCTTGGGATAATTCTTCTCCTGTTTTTCCTTCACCAATGGCTTCTTGGACTGCTTTTGCAACTTCTTCTTCATTGTTAACATTTACTCCGCTCAGTATTTTTGCTCCAGCTTCTAAAACCTTTTCCTGGCTTTCATATTTTATTCTTTGAGGGCCTTTTGCGTCTGCCGGATTTGTTGAAAGAACAAATACTGGCACGCCTCTCTCTACGGTTTCTTTTATGAATGGATTAAGCTTGTCTGGAACAGTACCTGTTGCATAACCGGTTAGGATAAGCGCTTTTATGCCCGATGCTTTAATTTGGTCAAATATTCCTCTTGTTAATTCTTGATTACTTCCAAGAACTGGAGTGACGGATAGGGTAAAAACATCACTATTTTTAGGTTCAAATGGAGCTTCTGTAAGCGTGATTTCAGACATGGAAAAATTATATCACACGAGTTATTTAAGTAGCTTAAGAGAAGCTAATATTGCATTTACTTCTTCTTGATAGCCTTTTTGTTCTGGGTCATTAATAGAGTAGGAAATAAAAACGGCGTTTTTGGAATTATGGTCTTTCTCAAGAACTATATTTTGAGATTCTCCTTGATCTTGTAGGGAATAGCTAAATCCAGGATAGCCATTTTGTGTTATTGCCTTCTTAGGTTCGGTGAGTTTAGTTGTTCCATCTGCTGTATTTTGCTTGATACGCATATTGACCCAAGATTCCAAAGACATACCAGACAGATCTATGGTTTCAAATACTATCAATGCTCCATTCGTCATCTCGCTTTGTGGTCTCTGAGATTCATTACGTTTATATATGCGTATATGTTTAGGATCTGTCGTGTCTAGTTTGTAGTCAGATGGATAAAGAAAAGTATATGTTGCTTGCGGGTCACTATAACTGCTTTCGCCAGCCTTCAAATCGCTATTGTCAATTGTAGGTTGTATGTTGGTCGGAGAAACGGTAGTTGTATTGACGGAAGGAGATTGAATATTCATTTTGTTGCCTCCAAATAACAAATACACAGAAGCTAAAACTATCACAACAATAATTATTAATCCTATCTTTTTCATATTAAGATCTGTATAAACCTTGAGTATTGAAAGTATAAGCGGTTTGGTCAGAAGTCTCAAGCATATTGATATGGGTATAGTTTACTTAGAATACTTCAACCCTTGTTCCAATGGGTGCCCAGTCATAAAGCCATTCAGCATCAATTGGGGCAATTCCTACACAACCATGAGAACCTGGAGATCCAAAATATCCTCGCCAATAATTACCGTGAATTGCATAGCTTTGATAGAAGTACATAACATTTGGGACATTCTTAATGTAATACTTTCCGGATGGATAAATATTTCTATAAGGAGAAGAACCTTTCATATCTTGCAGAGGAAATTTCATATAAATTTTAAAGCTTCCTTTTACAGTTGGTGTGAGATACATTCCCGTTGAGGCTTTTGTTTCATACACAATTTTTCCATCCTGCCATGCTCTTAGAGTCTGGGAACCAAGATCTACGGTTATCAATTTTTCAGTAGTGTAGATCTGCGCATTAGCCTTGGGAGCAACGCAGAAGAATAGAAGAAAAACGAACGCGATTATGAGCTTTTTCATACTCAAATTATGCCACGAGGAGGCTAGATATGTCTGTGCTCTGGATCACATTCAGGGGTAGAGATCTTGAACTTGTTGTAATGTATTATTTCTCTAAAGAAATTTCAAATCTCGTACTGTAATTCTTAAATCCTTCATGTTCATAGAATTGCATCGCTTTTGCGTTTTGAGTAAATGCGGATACAGATGCTTTTTGTGCCCCTATTTCTTTTCCCCAATCCAGAAATGCATCTACTAATTTTTTACCAATTCCCTGATTTCTAAATTGCTCTTTTACGTATATATTGCTTAGCTCAACAACCCTAATCGTTCTATACCCATCTGCTTCTTCTATTTCTCCCATGACATATCCAATTGGTTCATTATCTATTTCGGCAAGAAAACATACACCTTTTGTACCATCAATTTTTTTATAGTAATATTCCTTGCCTTTTTCTGTTTCTCCCCATTTAACATTAACCTGTTCATCATAAGGAAAGTCAGAAAGATTCAGCTTTTCAATAAGTGGCATTACTTTAGAAATATCATCTTTAGTAGTTTTTCTAATGGTAAGTTTATCCATTGAGGAAATTATATCAGAAGATGCTGCAGGGCCGTAGGGATTCGAACCCTAAAAAGAGGTTTTGGAGACCCCTATGATACCATTTCATCACAGCCCTTTGGCGAGCTTAGAAACTAGTCCTAAACGTTTCTAAATTATATGGGAAGCATACCTTAGTTGCAAATTGGATATTTTAATCCTATAATACTCTCAATATGAGTACAGAAACAGGTGGAAACGCTACAAAAAGCAAAAAAGACATTTTAATGGGCAATGTTACAAGTAGTGCCCGTAAGGCATTAGATTCATTTGTGGGTGCCCACAGGAGTGAAGTTAAGCCTGGTATAACCGCTGAAAGAAGAGCAAGACAACAAGCAGCAAGAGCCGAGGCTAGAGCCAAGAGGCCAGAGAATCCAGGTGTTCTAAGAGGTCTAGGTTTCTTGGGTATGGACATAGCAAGAATTGCAGCGGATATGGCTACTGGAATGGTTGAAGATGAGCTAAGGGTTGCTTCAAAAGTTGATTTTAGAGGTCTTGCTGACAAAATTGCAGATGGGATTGAAGATGGACTACATAATGCTTCACGTGAATTAAGAGGCAGAAATAAAAGAGGAACAGGAAATACTTCGACAAATACTCCAGATTCTAAATAGTCTCAGCATATTTTCAATTAATTAAGGCTAATTCATGGTATAATTAGGCATAATATGAAGGTTGGAACAGTTGCACTCATTGGGAGGCCAAATTCTGGTAAATCTACACTAATTAACAATTTGGTGGGGCAGAAGGTGGCAATAACTTCTCCTAAGCCGCAAACCACCCAATTTTCTACCTACGCAGTCTATGAGGATGAATATGCTCAAATTGTATTTGTAGACACCCCTGGAATATACTCAAATTCGCTCAATAAAGATGTCAATTTGGAGGCAGAAAGGGCAATTAAGAATGAAGTAGACCTAATTCTTTATATTGTTGATCATACAAGGAAAAAAGGTAATGAAGAAAATAGAGTTCTTGGTATTGTGAGAAAGATCAATAAGCCCAAGATTCTAGTAATTAATAAGATTGATAAAAAAGAACCATCCTATATAGAGGAATACAAATTCATGGAGGATGAGTTTGACGCAACAGTAGAAGTTTCTGCAATCAAGGCAAAAAATTTATCGCTCCTTGTTCAAGAAATTCTGGAGAGACTTCCAGAGGGAGAAAAGATTATAGAAAAAGCAGACATGCCAACTCCAGCTATGAATCTTGATTCCAAGATGTATATCTCAGAAAACATTCGTGAAAAAGCCTTTTTGGTACTTCGCGATGAACTTCCATATTCAATAAGGGTTGTAGTTGATGAAGTTACTCCAAGAAAAGGTAATCTTTATTATATAAAGGCAAGAATTATTACAAGCCAGGAAAGATACAGAAAAATGATTATCGGAGCTGGAGGACAACGAATAAAGCAAATCGGTAGCATGACTAGAAAAGAGCTGGAGGTTGCCACAGGTCAGAAAATCTTCTTAGATCTCAACGTGGAGGTTGAGGAATAATGGCAGAAGTATTAACTAGAGTTGATGATTTTGACAACTCAGACTTACCACAAGATCCATACGTGTTCAATAAGGGTGTAGCTGAATTCGCATACGACGAAGTCAAGCGCGAAGCAAGACAAAGACTAAGCTATACATCAGATGAAGCACGCAGAATGGGTGGTAGGATTGTTGCATATGAAATGATGCATATTTATGTGCAACTAGATGCAAACATTAGTCAGGTGGATTTAATGCGTTTAAGGAGGGAGAGACGAGAACTGGAAACCATCTATGCAGATATGGTAGCGAGGGGAAACTATTCGACTGCCAGAGATCACCTCAAATTGAAACTTGGAGTAAGTATTGATGATGGAGCAAGAAGACTTATACGGGCAATGCCTGATTCAGGACCTAGGTTTGAAAGACTAAATAACTCTTATGAAGAGCCAAAATATATCAAAGGATATACGGAAAAAATGCAAAAACTTGGGAAATTAAATAGACCTGTTGGCCATCCGCTAGAGCCTTGTTAGAATCCTAAGACTTTCTTAACAAGAATTACCTTAGTTCTCTCTTTGTTCATATCATTTTCGCTATTCAGTACTAAAAACCTTCTTGGATTGCTTCCTGTAGTTGTATTATAAAATGCATTCATCCTCTCAGACTCAAGTGGAAGAGAGTGCTCATAAATTCTTTTAATACCTTCATCTATATCTTTTACCAATTTGTGGACCCCAATTACGAAAACTACATGGTCAGCGCCGTACGCATAGCCTGGAACTTGGCTTCCAGAGCCACTAGCCATCATTATTCTTCCGTCTCTTGTTACCGCGTGAGCAGATCCTACTGCGTATTCGGGCACTGATCCAACCATTCTTTTTTCGCGGGCTTGAGCTGGAGTTTCGGCTGGCATAGAAGCAACCTTATTTTTTAGTGAAACAAATTTTCCGGATTCATTGATTTCTTTTGTAATTCCGAGTGCGTCTAGAGTCTTGGAAGTGTTTGTGAACACTTCTGAACCCTCTGGCACTAATTCAAAGAATTTTTTCTTTGCTTCCTCTTCTGTCTCTACAACAAAAGTTTCAAAGTTATTAGAAGCGAGTGCTTCTGCATGCTCTTTAATTACTTCATCGCTTGGTATTTGTGTCCATTTATCTTCCATATTTATATTTGTGTTAATTTTTTAATGTCAATTCCAATACTTTTGAGATATTTGCTATTTACTTTGTAATAACAATTAACTCCTTTTTTAGTTTCAATGAGAATATCTGTATCAACAAGTTTCCCAATGTGATGCGAGAGAGTAGGTTGGGATTTACCTGTTTTCTTCTTTATTTCAGGGCAAATTCCTTGATGTCCTGCTAGTAAATCACGCACAATTTCAACACGTGTTTCGTCTGAAAGG